>JBBRBX010000062.1:0-34459 GCA_038205395.1 Caldilineales bacterium | reverse complement strand
GCTCAGCTATCCGGCCGCCGTACAACAGAATAAACAGGGGCTGCCGCCCTTCCCAGCCCGGTGGCTCGCACCGTACCGGGTGCCCGACACCCCACACAACAGGGAGCGCCGGTATGCCCGGCAGTCTTCTCGTACAGGAGGTAGTGTATGGCCGCGCCTCTTTCCTTTGCCGAATACCTGCCCACGCTGCTGCGCTATGTGGGTGTAGCGATAGGGCTGGTCGTGTTGTCGGTTGGCCTTTACACCTTGCTGCGCCGGCTGGGCGTGCGCGAGGAAACCGCCACTGGGTACGCGCTGATCACTCCCTGGCTGGCGGGCTTCTTGATTTGGACGGCCTATCCCATCTTGGCTTCGTTCTATCTCAGTTTTACGGAATACAACGTGCTGCAGCCGCCCGACTGGATCGGCTGGCGCAACTATACACGCATCTTTACCCAGGACATCGACTTCTGGCCGGCGATCCGCATCACGGTGTTGTATGCCTTCTTCAGTGTGCCGCTGGGCATAATCGGTTCCCTGGCAGTGGCCCTTTTGCTCAGCACGGATATCCGTGGCCTGGGCGTCTACCGCACAATTTATTACCTTCCCTCCATTCTGCCCGCAGTTGCCGTTGCGCTCCTCTGGCGCTGGCTCTTCAATCCGGACGCTGGGCTGCTCAATGCGGCGCTGCGCCCGCTCCTGCGCCCATTTGATATGGCGCCCCCCAACTGGTTCGGCGACCCCGCCTATGTGCTGCCGGCATTTATCATCATCAGCCTGTGGGGTGTAGCGGGCGCCAACATGGTCATCTTTCTCGGCGCGCTCAAAAACGTGCCGCGCCACCTGCTGGAGGCGGCGGAAATCGATGGCGCCAACGCCTGGCAGCGTTTTCGCAACGTCACCGTTCCGATGATCACTTCGGTGATTTTTCTGCAGTTGGTAATGGGCATTATCGGCGCGATCCAAATCTTCACCGTCGCCGCTTTTATCCGCTACACGCCGGCCGCAGGCAAATTTATGAATGTGCTGATCTACCAGGCCGGTTTTCAGCAGTTCCGCATGGGATACGCCTCGGCGCTGGCCTGGATTCTGTTTGCGATCATTTTGGTGTTGACCTTGCTGGTCTTCCGCTGGTCGGAAGCCTGGGTCTACTACGAAGGTTCACGCAGCTAAAGTAATGCTACTTTGAAACCAGGATATTTCAGGTACCGGCGCAGACTGCCAGGTCATCTGCAAAACTTTGGTTTTCAATCGCCCATCACTTTAGAAACTGCAAACAATGCAGGACAGCAGTTACGAGAGAGGAGGCAGCCAACATGACGCAATCAGCACAGATACAGAGTGCCACCCCGACTACTTCCGGGCCGCAGCCGGCAGTGGCATGGAACGGCGGCCAACGCAACCGCAGCCGCCTGGCGCAGGCGCTGGCTTATATTGTGGTGACGGCGGGCGCCATTATTTTTATGATCCCCTTTGTGTGGATGCTGTCCAGTTCACTCAAACCACCCGAACAGATTTTTGTCGATCCGCCCGTCTGGATTCCCAACCCGATCCAGTGGCACAACTACAGCGACGCCTGGAATGCGCTGCCCTTTACACGCTTTCTCGCCAACACACTCTTTATCACACTGCTGATCATGGCCGGCAACATCGTCACTTCGGCACTGGTCGGCTATGGCTTTGCCCGCTATCGCTTTCCGGGACGCGATGTTTTGTTTATTGTACTGCTGGCAACCATGATGCTCCCCTACGTGGTGACGTTGATTCCCGCTTTTTTAATCTGGCGCAACTTTCAACTGCTCAACAGCTATGATCCGCTCGTGATCGGATCGCTGTTCGGCGGCGGCCCATTTTTCATTTTCCTGATGCGCCAGTTTATGCTGACACTGCCGGTGGAGATGGAAGAAGCGGCGCGCATCGATGGGGCGAATACGGCGCAAATTTTTGCCCAGATTGTCCTGCCCCTGGTTCGCCCGGCCCTGCTTGCGGTGGGCATCTTCAGCTTTCAGGGGGCGTGGAACGATTTTCTGGCGCCGCTGATCTACTTGAACGACCTGCCTAAGTACACGCTGACGCTGGGCATGTTTTTCTTTGTAGGCGGGGCCAATGAAGCGCCTAAGTGGCACTGGCTCATGGCCATGTCCACCATTATCGCGCTGCCGATTCTAGCCATTTTCTTTTTGGCGCAGCGCCAGTTTATTGAAGGTATCACCCTGACCGGCCTCAAAGGCTGACAGCAAGCTCTGACAGCAAACTCTGACAAATGGAAGGAATCTCTCTCTATGACCCTGCGGCTGCAAAGACATCCGGCCAATCCGCTGCTGCTGCCTGACCCCACCTCCGATTGGGAATGCTATAACGTCTTCAACCCGTCGGTCATCCACCACAACGGGCTGTTTCACATGCACTACCGTGCGCAAGGGCTGGACTGGGTGAGCCGGGTGGGGTACGCGGTCAGCGCCGACGGCCTGGCGTGGAACCGGCTGCGGCGCCCCGTGCTGGAACCGCACGACGGGGCGGACTCGCGCGGGGTGGAAGACCCGCGCGTGGTTGCGATGGACGGCGGCTTCTACATGACCTACACCGCCTACGGACGCGAGTTCCGCGGCCAGGGCACGCCCACACATCTGGGCGGCGGCATCCTGCCCATGATCGCACGCAGCGAAAACTTAATCACCTGGGAGCGGATCGGGCCAATTGTTGTCGGTGAAGACAACAAGGATCATGTCCTGTTTCCGCGCAAAATCAACGGGCGGTACACCGTCTTCCACCGCCGCTGGCCCAATGTGTGGCTGGCGCAGTCCACCGATCTGCACAGTTGGCCGGAAGAATGGATGGCGCCCATCTATGGGCCGCGCCCGGAAAATTGGTGGGACGCTTCCAGCGTAGGCAGCAACGGCGTGCCAATCGAAACCGAATACGGCTGGCTGTGCATCAACCACGGCTACACCACCGTGATGGAGGAGGCGACCAGCCTGACCGGCAGCGCCGGCGTCAGCCGCATGTACCGGCTGGGCGTCATCTTACTTGACCTGGACGACCCCACACAGGTGGTTCACCGCCCCAAAGAGCCGATCTTCTGGCCGGAGGAACTGTGGGAGCTGCGCGGGGATGTGCCAAATGTAGTCTTCAGCAACGGCAGCGCAGTCGTCGGCGACACACTGTATGTGTATTATGGCGGCGGCGACCATGTCATCGCGCTGGCGACATGCCCGCTGCAGGAGTTGATCGACTACGCCCGATTTGGGTAGTCCGCGCTAAGCAGCGCCAGGGGCACCAAAAGAATGGAAAGCCGTATTCGCTGCATAATCAGTCCCTGCATAGAGCAACCTGTCGCTACATCGGCAGATCGTGCGGGGCGGGCGAGTCAACGGCTGTGCCCGACGCGCTCGGCTGCGCGAAATGGAGCACGGCAGCCGCCTGCTCCGCATAGGCGGCGTCCACCACCACAACCACGGCGGCGGCGCCGGGTTCCAGGCCGCCGCCGATCTTGCGCAGCGGCTTGTCGCCGCCCGTGAGGTTGCGTGTTGTATTAGCTGACAACATCACGGCGGCGCCGGTCAGCGCCGCAGCCCGTTTGATCCCGCTGCCCACAAGGCCAACACCTGCACGCAGTGTGCCGGCCACAATCTTGACGCTGCCCACCGCCAGAAAAACCGTGAGGCTGGCGGCATCCTTGACCAGTTTGCCCACGCCACTCTCGCCCACAGCTTCAATTTCCAGCACGCCATCCGCCGCACGGGTCAACAGCGCGCCCTGCTGCAGATCTACATGTTGGGCGTCAAGCATCTGCGTCAGCCGCTCCAACGCCTGCTGCGCCTCTTTCCGATTTTCAAAGCGCACCACAATTACCTGCCGCTGTGTCTCAGCCATCTGTTGTTTCCTCTCAGTCTAACGCTGCGCCAATTGATCCGGCCCTGCGGCAAAGGCCAGATATATGCAGATTATAACAGAGTAGGGTAAGGGCCGTGCGCCTTAGTGTCTCTCTACACCAGGTTTCACTGCCCTCCCCTCCGAACCGGACGGGCAGTTTTCACTGCATCCGGCTCTCCCGTTTTCCCTTGCGCGATTGCCAAGTATTGTGAACAGCACATTTGGTTGTTGCACTGTGTGCTCCTTCTGCTCCATTCACAATCGGAAAACCTGTTGGCCTTCGCCTTGTGGCAGGCTTTCCCTGCCGCTGACTACTACGCCAACTCCGTTGCCTGGTCTGATTTTCAGGCGCTCTCGCCATAGCCACTTGTCTGGCTTTCAGACTCGGGCAATCCCCGCTTCTGCATCTATCCAGTTCCACTCGATTTAGGTGGCCGTTTCAGGTCTTTCTTCCCTTACTGGGTGTACGTCTCCCACGCGGATATGGCCTGTCCTGCTCTCCAACATGCCATCTGGGAGAGAGTGGGCGTCACCATCCTTGCCCACCCGGTGACACTTGCCCCGTTCAACCTTTGGCTTCAAGCAATCCAGCCTTCACCTTGTCGAGCTTGCTCTGGAGAACACTCCGGCTTGGATGGTCGCCCTCGTTTCCCCTTTTCACGCCATGCTACTGTCCCCTGCGTCCTTTCGTTCCCAAGGTAAGGCGCTGAGCAACTTCCCTATCCGCAGAAAGTGAGGTCTGTGACCTCGCTGTTATAGATGCCCCTACGGGCGCACGGGCAGAAAGGCAGGGAAAGGGGGTGCGCTGGCGCTGAATTGCCCCAGTTCCCATTTGACACAACACTTGTATGGCGCGAAGATACATGCATAATTCCGTATATATTGTTATTCGCATGAAAGGTTGTCTTGTCTATGAATCAGTTACCAACTGCACAAATGGCATCTACAGTAGAAAGCCCGGTAGAAACCAGTGTAGAAACCACTGACTACGACACCCCTTCCAGCCGCCTCAAACTACTCGCCCACCCGGAGCGGCTGCGCATCCTGGACGCCATCCGCCGCGACGCCGAATGCGTCTGCCATCTGGAGGCGCTGCTCGACAAGCCGCAGCCCTATGTGTCGCAGCAACTGCGCCTGCTGCGCGACGCCGGACTGATCGAGGACAGCAAACAAGGGCAAAATGTCTACTACTGGCTGGTGGACAACGAGGTGCGGACGTGGCTGGAAGCTGTGCTCGGCCCGGCAGGCGGTGCGCTGCCTGCCCTGACCTATCACAAGCGGATGATTGCCTGCCCATGCCCCAAATGCAATGATGAAGTAACACGCAGTGAGGTGTCAGTATGAACAAAAATCTTGTGGCCGCACCCCAGCCGCAGCAACAGCGGCATGACTGGCAGCCGTGGGCGCTTCTGGCCGTGGCTGCCGTTGCCTGGTGGCTGGCCTACAGCAGCCTGCAGCCGCTGGCGAATTGGATTGCCTTTGGCCTCCTCGGCCTGGCACCGACATCGGCGCTCGGCTCTGCACTCGCCTTTTTTCTCTATGACGTGCCCAAAATCCTGCTGCTGCTGTCGGGCATGATCTTCCTCATTACGCTGCTGCGCACCTTTTTTAGCGCCGAACGCACACGCCAACTGCTGGGCGGCAAACGCACCGGGGTGGGCAATGTGCTGGCGGCGGCGCTGGGTGTCGTCACCCCTTTCTGCTCCTGCTCCGCCGTGCCGCTCTTTATCGGCTTTGTCCAGGCGGGCGTGCCGCTGGGCGTGACGTTCTCGTTCTTGATTGCGGCGCCGATGGTCAACGAAGTGGCGCTGGCCATGCTTTTTGGCATGTTCGGCTGGCAAATCGCCTTGCTTTACATGGGAACCGGGCTGGTTATTGCCATTGTGGCAGGGCTGGCGATCGGGCGCATCCCTAGAGTTGAGCGTGGGGTGGAAGAGTTTGTCTGGCAAATGCCCGCCGGCAGCGCCGGCAGCGCCGGCGCACTGGCGGGCGAACGAATGCGCTGGAAAGAACGCTTTGTCATTGCTTGGGAGGGTACGCGCGAAATTGTCGGTAAAGTCTGGCTCTACGTGGTAATCGGCATTGCGGTTGGAGCCTTTATCCACGGCTATGTGCCGGAGGACGCGCTGGCCGACATTTTGGGCGCAGGCGCCTGGTGGAGCGTGCCGCTGGCAGTGCTCATCGGCGTGCCAATGTACTCCAACGCCGCCGGCATTATCCCGGTCGTACAGGCGTTGATCGGCAAAGGCGCGGCGCTGGGCACGGCGCTGGCCTTTATGATGAGCGTCGTGGCGCTGAGCCTGCCGGAAACCATCATTCTGCGCCGCGTGCTCAAGCTGCCCTTGATCGCCGCGTTCGTCGCCATTGTCGCTGCGGGCATCATGCTCACCGGCTATCTATTTAACTATGTATTGTCATTTTAACTGATTCGGGAGAACCATTATGGAAATCAAAGTATTGGGAACCGGCTGCGCCAACTGCAAAAAGACCAAGGCAGCGGTGGCGGCGGCGCTGGCGGAGTTGCACATAGACGCCAGCCTGGTGGAGGTGCAGGACATTCCTTCCATCATGGCCTACGGCGTCATGAGCACACCGGCGATTGTGATCGACGAAAAAGTAGTCAGCGCGGGCAGGGCGCCTTCCAAAGGCCAGGTGATAGCAATGATCCAGGCAGCGCAGCAGTAGGCAAAGGAGTAAGAGATGTCGCAACAGGTACTAGCCGGTGAGCCGGCAGCCAGCGCGCCCAAGCGTCTTTCCTGGCTGGATCGTTATCTAACCGTGTGGATCGTCTTAGCTATGGCGGCCGGCATTGGGCTGGGCTACCTCATACCCGGCGTACAAGGACTTGTCAACAGCTTTCAAGTGGGAACAACCAATGTCCCTATCGCCGCCGGTTTAATCCTGATGATGTACCCGCCACTGGCCAAAGTGCGCTATGAGGAGCTAGGCGATGTCTTGCGCGACTGGAAAATTCTGGCCCTTTCTCTGGTGCAGAACTGGGTGATTGGCCCGGCGTTAATGTTTGTGCTGGCTGTGCTCTTTCTGCGCGATCAACCGGACTATATGGAAGGATTGATTCTGATCGGGTTGGCGCGCTGCATCGCTATGGTGATTGTCTGGAACGACTTGGCCAGAGGCGACACGGAGTATGCAGCCGGCCTGGTGGCCTTCAACAGCATCTTTCAAGTGCTGTTTTATAGTGTCTTTGCTTACTTCTACATTACGGTTCTGCCCTCGTGGCTGGGACTGCAAACCGCACTCGTTCAAATCAGTATGTGGGAGATTGCACAAAGTGTCTTGGGTGCATCTCTGAAAACCCATGTTTTATGCGGCCAGTGGCAGAGAGGCAAACTCGAATGGCCTAACAGGTTGAGTGGCAGCCGATAATGGAAGCGGCTGTGTTTGGCCCAAGCTGATGAATTTCAGCTTGTGCTGGTTCGGCTGGGTTAGGACTTTGACCGTTTTACGAAAATCGGCACTCAACAGCGTCCAGGCAGAAGGCCATCGGTTACTTTGGATCAGACTGCGCAAGGTCAGGATGGCTTGACCGCCGGCGATTGTCCAGGCCATACCAGAACGTTTCAGGCGTTGCGTGACCAGGGTTTTGCAGCTGGCTTCCATCACGCCACTGGCAATGGGAAGGTTGAGGCGAATGTACTCGGCATAATGCATGCGCGGTTGTTGATTGCGGAAGTAGGTCAGTTCAGCCTGCAGGCGTTTGCGCTGATTGCCGCTGGCCAGGCTGCACTGGAAGCGCAAGGTGCGGATGACACGTTCCGCACCGTCATCGAGTTCTTTGAGCCAGGTTTTCAGGCGTTCAAAGTAATCCATGCTTTGCTGGGTGCTTTCGCCCCAGGCCGCATCGCAGCCATTTTTCAAGTGATCGCAGGCGTGATAGAAGTCCACGATTTCGATGGGCGCTTGGGACGGTGCAGGCAAATGGGCTTCGATGTCGTTCATCAGACGCCAATTGTCTTTGGCACCATCGGCCAGGTGAACACGCAGTAAAGCGGGACTCAGCGCCAAAATACTGGCAACTTCCGTCTCTACCTGCTGCTGCAAGGTCACCTTTTTGCTTTCCGGCATGCGCGCATAGCGCACAGTTTGTAATCGTTCGGCTTCCTGGTCGTACAAGGTAACCGTGCCACAGCCCACTTCTTTGTAGCCTGTCGGACCGCTGGCGTGTTTGCCGGGTTGCTGCGCTTTCGCTGGCTGATCAGCACCCCGTATGGGCGACATCACCCCATCCACCGAGATCGCCACGACCTTGGCAGCGGCTGGCACTGTCTCCGTTTGGCGCAACTGCGCTTCCCAAGTCACACGCTGCTCTTCCCAGTGGGGCGAGAGCGCTTTGGTCAGCCGATCCAGACTGCTGCGCGATGGCTGCATGTTGCCGATCTCGCCAAACAGCTCTTCGCTTTCGCCGGGGGTCAGGTGCGCCATCGCATACGCCCCCTGACGCGCCGCCCGCGGCGTGAAATAGCCAGCGACGATCCCGCTACGCAATTCCAACGGGCAAATACTTTGGCCTTTTTCGGCCTCGTCCGTTACTGGCTCGTACCAATAGCGTTCCACCAAAACTCGCCCCGCAGCCGTCAGATAGGTCTCTGGGTAGCGCACACTGCGACGATACACTTTACCATCCACTTCGATTGCTTGCGCAGCCATATCGTACCGGCTCAATTCTTCGCCCACCAATTCACTCTCTAACGCCATCACCAACACATGGATCTCTTGCTCAAAACGCTCAAATTCGTCCACGCTGGACCTATCGTCCTGTCTCGCCCAGCTCTCGCAGCGCTTTTGGACATATCCCGCCAGCCGCCCAGCGGCTGGACTATGCAAAAAGCTGTCAGTGTGGCAAAGTTCCATTGTAGCCTCCGTTTTAAGTAGGGTTTTCGTAGACTATCTACTTTTACGCGAGGCTACCTTTTTGTCAACTACCCTTTCTCGTTTTCAGAGATGCACCCTTATAGCATGGTCGCCGCGCTTCTTCTTATCCTTCGCTCTGCTCGACGCCATCGGCGGACAGGCCGCGCAGCGCCAGCGGCAGCAGCGTCAGCGTCAGGTAGGCCACGATCAAAAAGCCGCCGAACAGCAGCGTCACGCCGATTGTGCGCGGGTAGTCAAAGGGGTTGAAGAGGTACTGCAGCACCTGCTTGACAATCCCCAGCGGGTCTACCAGCACATCCCAACTGTTCCAGCGCTGGAACCGGCCCAGATAGATGCCGAAGCCGGTCGCCGCCAGGGTCAATGTCACGAATATCCAGGAGGCGAACCAGCCCAGCCGGCGCGCCGTCATCTGTTGGATGATCCACAGCGACACAAAGCCCAGGATCAGCCCATTCCAGGCATAGGTAAAGATCATCATGGCGTCATACCACAGCGGCACATTGTCGCGCGCATTGATATGGATCAGGTCGCTCACCAGGTAGGGCGAGTTGGGAAAAAAGAGCAGCCAACTGCCGAAGAGCAGCGCCATCAGCAGCGGGCGGCGGTTGCGCCGGCGGTCGAGCCGCCAAAGGACAAAGGCCAACGCCAGCGGCGCCCAGGCCAGTATCAGGTTCCAATTGAGGAAGGCATAATGGCGCGTATCCGAATACCAGATGCGCAGCAGCGACAGGGTGACGCTCAAGGCGGAAGAGAGCAGCAGCACCGCAAACAGCAGCAGGCGCTGCCGCCGCAGCAGAAGAAGTGGGTTCGTGGGTGTACGCACTTGCACCATAGCCAAAAATTCCTCACTGTCCATAGAACTTGTATGCATAAAACAGTGTACATAGAGTCACTGTACATAAAACAGGGGCCGCTCGTCACGCGTTGTAACGCCCGCTGCTTGAGCCTCGTTCCCAATCTGCGGCGGATAGCCTTGTCTCCCCCGCTCCATGTTACAATCAGAGCGGGGGAAAAGAACAATGGCCTACACATTCAAAGTCGGTTCTCTGCGCTGCCACATCCTCAGCGACGGTCTGCAATACGTCGATGGCGGCGGCTTTTTTGGCCTCATCTCGCGCACGTTGTGGCAGGAGGTCATCGCGCCCAACGAACGCAACCAGGTCGCGTGTGACTCGCGCTCGCTGCTGATCGAGTCGGCGGCGGGTTTGATTCTGGTCGACACGGGCAATGGCGACAAGCTGGCGCCCAAGCTGCGGCAGCGATTGGGGATGGACAACCGCAACCGCCGCCTTATCGGCGAGCTGGCGCGCGCCGGCTTTGCGCCGGAAGATGTCGATATTGTGCTTTTCACCCACTTCCACGGCGACCACATCGGCGGCGCTACCTATTGGCCGACGGAAGATGGTCTGCCGGCGGATGGCGCTGCCCCTATGCCGGTTTTTGCGCGCGCCCGCTATTTAGGCCAGCGCATTGAACTGGCCGACGCCAGCTTTCCCAATGAGCGCACCGCCGCCACTTATCTTGCCGAAAACTTCAAGCCGCTGCTCGATTGTGGCCGCCTCGAGGTGGTTGACGGCCCGCTGCGGTTAGCGCCGGGTGTGCGCAGCGACATTGCGCCCGGCCACACCGCCTATCTGCAGACCGTGTGGGTGGAAGATAGCGGCAAGAGCCTGCTCTTTCTGGGCGACGCAGCCAGTTGGGCCGTGCATTTGGAGCGGCTGGCCTGGGTGCCGGCCTACGACACGGCGCCGCTGCAGAGCATGGAAAGCAAGCGGCGGCTGCGCCAGGAGGCCGCCGAACGCAATGCCCTGCTGGTTTTCCAGCACGATGCGCAGGTTGTCACCGCCCGCCTTGCGCCTGGCAAACGCGGCCTGGCCGTCACACCGGAGATCAGCGAAGCGGCGGATTTTGACGCCAGCCGCTAGGCGCTGATCGTTCCCTACTCCAATTGACCTTCTTCTCCCATCAAATGACCTAGCAAGCGCGCGCCCAAGTTCGCTTATTCGACCGATGCACCGCGCCCGCTGCTGGGGTAAGCTAATGGCCAGCGAGTCCGTTATCACCCCTGATATAAACGGCAGCCAGGCAACTACCGGAACCAGCGCCGCCGCCTCTCCACATCAATGCTGCTGCTCCCATAGATTGCGCCGCAACCCGTACAGGTTTGGTTGTGTGTTACCGGTTTGCATGTATGCGCCCATTTGCGGCGCTTGCAGTTGTCAGCGAGCACGTTTTTTGTAGCAAAGTCATTTTTTCAGTAAAGGGAGATCACCATGAACGCGCTTTTGTTGTCTGTCTACTGCTATTTCAGCAACCTGTTCCAGGATGAGGAAGGGCAGGATTTGATCGAGTACGCGTTGATCATTGCATTGTTTGTCTTGGTTGCAGCCGTCGCCTTAGGCAGCCTTGCCGGTCCGGTTTCGGCTTTGTGGGAGTCTATAGCCGGCCAATTGGGTGCGTGATAGGTTGATTATGTGTGGTTGCTTTCCCAACGCGCATAATATGAGCCTGCCGATATAGCTATGCGTGGCTCCGCCTCTCCATGTGGGGCGGGGCCACCTATCCGAGGCGCACTATGAGACGGCGCAGTGGAGATGAAATGGGACAGGATCTGGTGGAGTATGCCCTAGTCCTGCCCCTTTTTCTGTTATTGATCATCAGCGTACTGGAGTTTGGGCTGCTTTTCTTCCAGTACACGATGGTGGCCAACGCTGCACGCGAAGGCGCACGCGCCGGTGTTGTGATGGAGAGCGTTGCCTGCCCTTCCGCCTGCCTTACGACTCGCATCAACAGCGCTGCGCGTGCAGTCACCGCCGGCATCGAGCAAAGTCATCTGACGGTGACAACGACGTGGCTGTCCAGCGCCACGCCAGCCCCGCAAGTGCGGGTGACGGTGCGCTACAGCACGCACTTTCTGACAAAAATGTTGATTGAAGCTGTGGGCGGGAAGGGCAGCGTTACGTTGCAATCGACTTCAACAATGCAGCGCGAATACTGAACGGCGGCTGGAGCAGCGTGCTCCAGCTGGAAAACAATGTTTTTTGCTCCATATCTGCCGCTGCTGCGCAGGTTGCAGAAATGAAGGATGTATACAATGGCACGGTTGCGTGGTTTTGTCTGGCTGTCGGCAGGGGTTGTGCTGGCCCTGCTGGCCGGGCTGTTCGCTTATAGCACGCTGACACGCGCAGCGGAAGCTCCCGCAGATGCGGCAGCCGCTGCCGGCCCCGTGGTGACAGTTTTCAGCGCCGCCCGCTCGCTGCCTGTGCGCAGCGTACTGACGCTGGACGACTTGCAGGAAGTGGAGCTGCCTGCCGCCGCCGTGCCGGAAGGCGCGGTGCGCACTTCCGACACCGCTGTGGGCCGCCTCACCATGACGGCTCTTTTCCCCGGCGAAATCTTTCTGGAACAAAAGTTGGTGGACCCCAATGTCGTCTCTGCCGATGGGCGCAAGGCGCTGTTTCTGCTGGAAGATGAAGTGTTGATGGCGCTGCCGGCCCAGGATACACTCAGCCGTTCGGGGATGGTGGCTGCCGGGGACCATGTCGACCTGCTGCTGTCGCTGGGTTTTCCCGAAAATCGCGGGATCGGCGCCACCGACACCCAGCAGGATGAGCAGCAGGCCACCTTTAGCCTGCTGCAAAATGTCACCGTCGCCGCTTTACTGGGCGGTGCACTCTCGGTAGATGAAAGCGGGCAGGAGAGTGCTGCCACGCCGCCTGAAACGCTGCTGCTTTCGATTGCGCCACAGGACGCGCTGGCCGTCAAATATGCATTGGACGCCGGCGGTGCAATCGACCTGGTGCTGCGTGCACCGGGCGTGGAAAAACCCTTCGTCACTGATCCCGTCGACATCGACTATCTGATCAATCGTTACCGGATACCCACTGGCCCGGGTAGATAAGGGGGGCCTACGTGTCACGCATTGGACCTGGAGATACATTACGCATATTGTTGATTGCCGAGCGCGAAAGCCTGCGCGAGCAGATCGGCGCTATCCTGGCGCAGTACGCCGGTGAGCATCGTCTCTTTTGGGTGGCGCAGGCTGAGGTGGCCGCCAAGCGCGCCGAGGATTTGCTGCCCCACCTAATTTTGGTGGATGACGATCTCTCCGGCATCCCGGCGCCGCAGGTCGCCCGCCAACTGACTGCCGCCCTGCCCGCCGCCATCACCTTGATGATGGTCGAAGAGAACGGTCTGAGCACGGCACGCCAGGCTGTACTCAACGGCGCACGAGGTTTTGTTGTCAAGCCGCTGGTCGCTGATGACTTCTGGGCTACGATCTACCAACTGCTGGTGCAGAATCAAGCCCCGGCTGTCGAGTCGAATCACGACAATGCGCCTGGCCGTGTCCTCGTTTTTGTCGGCCCCAAGGGCGGCACCGGGCGCACGCTGATTGCCGTCAACACCGCTATCTCTTTGCATAAAGAGAGCGGCAAGACAGTGGTGCTGGTAGATGCAGACTACAACGCGCCTGCCCTGGATGTGGCGCTTAACCTGGAAGGGGACAACGACATCAGCATGTTGCTGGCGCGTATCTCGCGCCTCGACCACGACCTGGTCTCCAGCGTGCTCGTCAAACATTCGTCGGGCGTCGAAGTGCTGCTGGCGCCGCCGCCCACTTATGGTTCGCTTGACCTTTCTCTGCCCCAGGTGGAGCAGATTGTCTCTAATCTGCGCAGCATGTTTGACTGGGTTGTTATCGATTTGGGGGTCATGCCGGATGAATCCGGCTATGCTTTTCTGGATAATGCCGACGCGATTGTGGTGACGGTTTTGCCGGAGCTGGTCTGTCTGCGCAATACGCGCCTGCTGCTGGACCAACTGCACGCGCGTGGCTACAGCGACAACAAAGTGCGCCTTGTGCTCAACCGCGCCGGCATTTCCGGCGGCGTCAGCCAGGGTGACATCGAAGAGCGGCTGCATGTGCGCATCTTTCACAGTGTGCCCGACGACCAGCCGCTTGTCAGCCTGAGTATTAACCGGGGCGTGCCGCTGGTGCTTTCTCATACGCGCAGCGCCGTGGCGCGCTCGATCCAGTCATTGGCCCAGCGTTTTGCCGGTGAAAGCAGCGCTGCCGCCGGGGCCGCTGAGCCGGCTATGCGCACGAGCCTGTTTAACCGTATCTTTCATCGCACTACGTCGGTAGATGCCTGAAAGTAAATGCTTGAAAGTAGATGCCTGAAAAGGGTGACCAATGTCTACGCCATTGATTGCTGCTCTGCTCGTCGCTTTTGCCATCCTCAGTTTTTTTCTTGCGCTGCAGCGCATGGCGCCGCAGCGCGACCCAATGGAGGCGCGGCTGGCCGAGTATGGCCTCAGTAACTATGTAAACGGCAGCCGGCCCAAAGAGCAGCCCAAAGAACGCCGCCGCTTTGCTGTACTCAGCCGCTTGCTGCATGGCTACGGGATGGATGCCAAGCTCGCCCATGCCCTGATGCGCGCCGATATACCGCTCACAGTCGCCGAGTTTGCCTTGATCATGCTGGCGCTGGGCGCCGGCGGTTTTCTGCTGGGCGTTTGGCGGCTGAGTTCCGCTGCCGGCTTGCTGCTGGCGCCGGTCTGCGCCATCAGCCCGCTCTTCTATCTCAAGTTCAAGGCGGGCCGGCGCCGTTCGGCCTTTATTGACCAACTGCCTGACCTGCTCACGCTCCTGGTCGGCTCACTGCGTGCCGGCTATGGTCTCTCGCAGGCTCTTGAGTTGGTGGCACGCGAGGTTCCTGAACCGGCCAGCAAAGAGTTTGGTCGTGTTGTGCGCGCCACGGGTCTTGGCCTTCCCTTGCAGCGCGCGCTCGAAGCGATGGCTGAACGGATTGAGAGCGACGATCTAGACCTGATGGTCACTGCCATCAACGTCCAATATGAGATGGGGGGCAACCTCTCTGCCGTGCTGGAGACCATCAGCGACACGATACGCCAGCGCGTGCGTGTGCTGCGCGAGGTCAACACACTGACTGCCCAGCAGCGCCTCACCGGCACAATTCTAGCCTTGCTGCCGGTTGGCCTTGCCGTGGGCATGACCATGATTCAGCCTTCTTACTTTGCTCCTTTTTTTGAACCGGGGTGGCCGCAAATGCTGCCGTTGGTCGCCATCGGCCAGATGGTCGTGGGCTATGTGATCATCCAAAAAATTCTTGATATCAAGGTGTAGCTATGCTGCTGGCTCTGCTCGACGCTTCCTGGACACCCGTTCTATCTGCGCTGCTGGCTGCCGCCGCCGTGCTGGCTATCTGGTTTGCCATGGCCCCGGCCAAGCCGGGCAAGGCAGTGGCCAGCCGCCTGCAGGATTTCGTCGATCGCGCCGACATTTTAGATGCCGGCGAAATGCAGGCGTCGTTTTCCAGCCGCGCCCTGCTGCCGATGCTGCACAGGCTGCTCAGCTTTCTGGGTGGGCTGCTGCCGCAAAAGGATATGGCAGCCCTATCGCTTAAGCTGACGCTGGCAGGCGACCCAGGCGGACTGACCGTACTCGATTTTGTCGGTTTGCGTCTGATCCTGGCGGCGGCCGCCGTCGGTGCGGCCTATTTCCTGTTCAGCCAGAACGAGCCGCTGATGGTGCAAGTGCGCAATGCGGCTGTCGCCTTTTTTGCCGGTTTTATGCTGCCTAAATTTTGGCTCAGTCAAAAGATCAAGAAGCGCAAAACGGAAATCGCGCGTGCGCTGCCGGATGCGCTCGACATGCTGACGATCGGCGTGGAAGCGGGGCTGGCCTTTGAATCTGCCATGCTGCGGGTGGGTGATCAGTGGGACAATGCGCTCAGCCAAGAGTTCCGTCGTGTGGTCAGCGAAATGCGTATCGGTGTGTCGCGCAGTGAATCCCTGCGCCGTATGGCCGAGCGCAGCGGCGTCGAAGACCTCAGCACCTTTATTGCCGTGTTGATCCAGTCCAATGCACTCGGCGTCAGCATTGCCCAAGTGCTTCACTCGCAGGCAGATCAGATGCGGCTGAAGCGACGCCAGTATGCGGAAGAAATGGCCCACGCCGCCACAGTCAAAATTGTAATTGTGCTTGTTTTTTTTATTTTGCCCTCCCTGTTTATCGTCATTCTAGGGCCGGCTGCACCACGCATTTACGATGTCCTGACGAATATCAGCATCAAGTAGACATGATCGGTGGAACACAAGGATACTCATGGCAGCAACACTTGGCGCCAATCCAAACGAACATGATGACGGTGGCTATCAGCAGGCGCTCCACTATTTCCATTTAGGCGAGTGGCAGCAGGCCATCCAAGCGCTGGAAGGGCTGCGCAGCCGCTACCCTAATGACCCGCGCCTGGAGCGGATGCTGCAGGATGCCCATTTCAAAGCCAAGCTTGACGCCAATTCCAATGTGCGCGAGAAGCGCCATATCATCCCCTGGCGCGCCATTCTGCTGCGTGTCCTCTCGGTTGGCATCGTCATTCTGCTGCTGGGTCTGGGCTATCTGTTGATCCAGTGGCGGGTGCTGCCCATCATCCATTCGATGCAACTGGAACGGCAGCAGCAGGTGCTGCTGAGCGAAGCGCAGGGGCTGTTCGCCGCCAATGATTTTGCCGCCGCTGAAGAGAAATACCTTCACATTTTGGAGCTTTACCCGGCGCTGAGCGAAGCGGAGAGTGGTCTCGCTGCTGCTCGTCAGGCTGCGCAACTGCTGCTGCTGTACAACGATGCTATCAGCGCTGAGCAAAGCGGTGACGACGAAGCAGCGCTCAAGCTCTACAACAGCCTGCAGATCGAGTCGCCCGGCTATCGCGATGTGGGGGCGCGCATTCTGGCGATCCGTCACCGCGGCGACCTGGCGAATCTCTATCAGCAGGCAGTGACGCTCAAGACGCTCGGTCTGGAGCCGGAAGCCATCGACGCCCTCTTCCAGGTGCAGTCGCTGGATGTCAACTATCGCCAGGATGAGGTGCGCCAACTGCTGCATGCCCTCAACCTCAAGCAGGGGCAGCGCATCATTGACGCTTCGCCGGCGCAGCCGGCTCAAGTGCCGCAGGCGCTGAACTACTTTAACACCGCGCTGCAGCAGAAGCCCAACGATCCGGTGGCACTCACCGCTGCGCGTCTGGCCGTCAGCTATATTGCGGGCCGCGATGCCTACAACAGTCAGAATTGGGTCGAGGCCGTCTCGCGCCTGCGCACAGTGTTGAATGAACAAGCCGATTACCTGGATGGCTCGGTAGCCAATCTGCTCTACCAGGCCCTGGTCAACCTGGGCGACCAGTTGGTCAACGGCGACCTGCTGGCCGCCTATGAGCAGTACAGCCAGGCCTGTAATCTGCCGGTTGCCGACCCGGTGGCGGCCTGCGCCAAGGCCAGCAGCATCATTCCACTGCTCACGCCCACGCCGACACCCACTCTGACGCCGACGCCTGCGCCCACGGCGCCACCGGCGCCCTCAGCCACGCCGACGCCCACAGCGACGCCGCGCCCGCTGGAGATGTTCCGCAACCGTATTGTCTTCAAGTCGGACAACCCGGAGCAGCCCGGCTACTATGTCATGAACCCCGACGGCTCCAATCGCGAGTATCTTGGCCCCTTTGAATACTACGACGACATGTTCGATGCGCTGCGCGAGACGGAACGCTTTTCGCCTGACCACAGCTACTCCGTCTCCACCTCGGATGTCGATGGCCGCGCGCAGATCGTGCTCCACCTGCCGTTTGACAAGCGCTGGGGTCAACTTCCGCCCAAACCGCTCACCCGTCTCACCGGCATCGCCTATGACCCGGTGTGGGCGCCTGACGGCAGTTGGATTGCCTTCACCTCCGCGGAGAACGAAAGCGATGACATCTGGGTGATTCGCCCCGACAGCTCTGAGCAGAAGTCGCTCATGCGCAACGATTGGGAGTGGGACAAACATGCTTCTTTCTCCCCGGACAGCCGGCGCATTGCCTTTTTCTCCAATCGCTTTGGCGAACGGCAGATTCTGATTATGGATGCGACGGGGCAGAACATAATGAATATCAGCAATCATCCCTGGGCCGAGTATGACCCCATCTGGGTGAAATAGGAGATTGGCAAGATGCTCAATACCAGACGTCCCCCCGATTCGCTGCCCGGCGCGCGCCCGACCCGGCTGCCGGGCGAACGCGGGGCTAACAGCGCCTATCTGACGATGCGCGACCGTATTCAGCAGCGGCTGCTGGCCGAGTTAAGCCCCGGCGTAACCCGCAGCGACACGGCAGAAGTGCGGCGTGTGGTCGAACGCATCTTCAATGAAACGGTCGCCGACCTGGGGCTGCCGCTGAGCCGCCTGGAACGCAGCGACATCTTTGACCTCGTGCTGGCCGACATCCTAGGGCTGGGGCCGTTGGAGACATTGCTGCACGACGACACGGTGACGGAAGTGCTGGTCAACGGGCCGGATCATGTCTTTATTGAGCGCGGCGGCAAGCTGGAGGAGTCGGATGTCAAGTTCCGCGATAATGAGGATGTGATGCGCATTGTTGAGCGTATCGTCGCTCCGTTAGGTCGCCGTGTAGACGAGAGCAGCCCGATGGTGGATGCCCGCCTGCCCGACGGCTCGCGCGTCAACGTTATTATTCCACCCATCTCACTCAGCGGCCCGTCGATCAGCATCCGCAAGTTTCCCAAGTATGCCATGACGCCGGATGAACTGATCAAGAAGGGGGCGTTTACACCCGGCATCGGTGAGTTTCTCAAGGCATGCGTGGCCGCCCGGCTCAATGTTGTTGTCTCCGGCGGCACCGGCACCGGCAAGACGACCGTGCTCAATGCGCTCTCCTCCTACATCCCGGAGGGCGACCGCATCGTCACAATCGAGGATGCCGCTGAACTGCGGCTGCAGCAGCGCCATGTCGTTCGCCTGGAGGCGCGCCCGGCCAACGTGGAGGGCAAAGGGCTGATCTCTATCCGCCAGCTTGTGATCAACGCCTTGCGCATGCGTCCCGACCGCATTGTCGTCGGCGAGGTGCGTGGCGGCGAGGCGCTTGACATGCTGCAAGCCATGAATACCGGCCATGACGGCTCGCTGACCACCGTCCACTCCAACAGCGCGCGCGATACGCTGCGACGTGTCGAGACGATGGTGCTGATGGCCGGCATGGACCTGCCGCTGCGCGCTATCCGCGAACAGGTGGCCTCGGCGTTTGACCTCATTGTGCATCTGCTGCGCCTGGCTGATGGCTCGCGCAAGGTTGTCCAGATTGCCGAGGTGCAGGGGATGGAAGGCGACACAATCGTCATGCAGGACATCTTTCAGTTTGTGCAGACCACGGTGGAAAACGGCAAGGTGCAGGGCTACTTTACCCCCACCGGTGTGCGCCCCAAGTTTTACGACAAACTGGAGAGCGCAGGTCTGTATGTGCAGCCGTCCACCTTTATGCCGACCGAGCCGGCGCGATTTCGACGCTAACGTTTCCTGGCTAACGTTTTACGGTAATGTCTTATGACTACTCTTCTGACTGCCGAAAGCCAATACAGCGAACTGACCGGCGCCTCGACGCTGGCTGAGGTCTTGCGCACTGTCAGCGACCAGGTTGCGGCCGGCCAAATGGGGCACCTGCACCCTTCGCCTAGCGGCTTTTCGCCACTCGACGACGTACTCAACGGCGGGATGCGCCCCGGCGACCTGTTTATTGCCGGCGGACCTTCCGGAGTGGGCAAGACAATCTTTGCGCTGCAGGTGGCGCGCAATGTGGTCGCCAACGACCCCAACGCTAACGCCATGTATATTTGCTATGAGCACGACCGCGCCCATTTGATGATGCGGCTGCTGTGCATGGAGAGCGCCAGTTTGGGCCTGGGTGAGGCCTCGCTCACCTTGCGCCGCATCGGCGCCCTCATGCTGGAATCGAGCAAGGGCGGGCTGCTGGAGCGGCTGCGCGTCGATCCCGTCTACGCGCGGGTGGTGGCCGCCATGGAAAACTATGCGCAGCGTCTGCACCTGGTCAAAGCCAGCGGCATCCAGACCGATCTCGACCAGATTCGGCTGTGGGTGCGCCGTCTCAGCGCCGGCGGCCCGCGCCCGTTTCTGGTGGTGGATTATCTGCAAAAGATACCGGTGAATTTTGCGACGCCGATGCAGGAGGATGAGGTGACGACCTATTTAGCGCAGGGGCTGAAGGAGATGGCGATGAGCGCCGGCATCCGCATTCTGGCCATTGCCGTGTCCGACCGGCTCGGCTTGCAGTCCAAACGGATGCGGCTGCACGACATGCGCGGCAGCTCGGCCATCCAGTACGAAGCGGATATCGGCGCTGTGCTCAACAACAAATTTGCCATTGTCTCGCGCGAGCATCTGGTCTACAACCCAGCCCATGCCGAGGTTATGCGCAACTGGGTGGTGATGAGCATTGAAAAAAATCGTTCCGGGCGCAGCGGCGTCGATCTGGAGTTTCAACTGGATGCCGCTCATTTTCATCTGGATCCGAGGGGGGCTTATGTGCGCGACCGGCTTATCGACGACCGCATCACGCGTGAGTAGATCGGCAAACGGGCGCCGCCTTTGCAGGCTGCTGCACGGGAACGAACAGGGCGCCAACAGCCTGGAAGTGGCCTTTATTGCCCTGTTTCTATTTATCTTGATCGCCGGCATCGTAGACGTAGGCGGCGCTTTTCAGCACTATATCATCGTGATCAACGCTTCGCGCGAAGGGGTGCGCACCTACGCACGGCTGCCTTGCACGGCGAGCAACCGCAGCGCCGTCCGCAGCGCCATCGTCGCGGCTGCGGTTGGCGAAGCAGCAAACAGCGGCCTGACGCTGCTCACCAAAAACGTCACGATCAATCCTGATCCCGCTGCCGCTTGCCCAGCCAACAACAGCCAGGTACGTGTGACGGTGCAGGATGATTTCAGCACACTGATGGGCGCCTTCTGGAATGCTACCAGCTTTCCCGTACGGGCGCAGACGAGCATGATGTTTTATGGCGTTGATGAGTGACAACTTTTTTTGTCAGCAGGAGGGGAGATTTATGCTTCGCCAAAGGATTGCTAACATAAACAGCAAGTTGATGCGTAAAGATGACGGCCAATCGCTGATTCAGTTCGCGTTGATTGTGATCACACTTCTGGCGTTTGTGGCGCTGGCGGTCGACGGCGGCAACGCCTTCTCCGTGCGCCGCAAAATGCAAAATGCCGCTGACGCCTCGGCGCTGGCGGCCGCACGTGAGATTTGCCTGGGGCACACGCAAGCGCAGGCAAAGACGACTGCCAACACCTATCTGGTCAAAAACGGCGCGCAGGCCATCGGCGAAATCAGCGGCAGCGGCAGCGCCATCACCTTCAGTGACAGCAACAGCCATATCAAAGTGGATGCCAAGGTTGAATCAGGCATGATCTTTGGCGGCCTCTTGAAAATGGATACCATCGAGGTGGCAGCCACTGCTAATGCGTCGTGCGGCAGCGCCAAGAGCGCCTGCAATTTGTGGCCGATCATCTTCAACGTCGATCTGTGGAAGAAAATCGACTGCGGCAAGACGATTGCCGTCTGGGACACTAACAACAGTGGCCAGGTGGAGTGTTTCATCGGCGGCAAATATGAGCCGAACCTGTGTAAGTGTTACAACTGCGACAGTCAGAATGTCGGCATCGATGATTTTTTGGTTGTGAGCGACGTGCAGCGCGGCTGGCTGGATTTCCCCCCCTCGGAAGATCCTGCACTTTACCCTGACGTATGCAAGGAGAGTGGCTCCGGCGCCAGTGAACTGAAATGCACGCTGGCCAACAATTACCAGGGGCGCATGACCCTGCCCAAGTGGGTGGATGCGCTCAACGGCGTCAAAGCCAGCGCGTTTAAGGAAGTCGACGACCGCATCGGCGATACGGTGCGCATACCGCTCTATACCGCCTTGAAAAAAGGCTATTCCGCCACCTGCTATGACAAGCCGGTGGATGAGTTCAACGTCACCGACTTTGGCTGTGTCCAGGTGGAGGGGGTGGTGAAGAACCGCTGGCTGAATCCACTGCCTGGAATGCCGAAATCCTACAAGAAGGTCAAGATGACGGCGATTATGGTGACCAAGAGCTGTGGCGTCTGCACGAGCGCCTGCGCCACGACTGATGGCACACCCGCCCAGCCATGGGAACTGCAAGGCGCCAGTTTGACCAAGTGAGGCTGGATGTCTGCATTGATGCTAAGTCTCGGTGACATACCACTGCTTATCTTGCTGGTTGCACTAGTTGGGGGTTTTGCCGCCGGCTATCTGGCCAATCTTGCCGCCGACCGGCTCCCACGTGGCGCGGCGGCAGAATCTATGGGCGCACGCCGGCTGTGGCGGCGGCGTGCGCTGCCGGCTGTCCTGATTGGGCTGTTTCTGCTGCTTGCGCTGCACTACCCTGGCGAGCCGGCCAGGCTGTTCGTCAGTTGGTGCTACGCCTGGTTTTTCAGCACTGTCCTGGTGATCGATCTGGAAACACGCCGCGTGCTGAATGTGATGCTGGCCCCCGCCGCTCTCTTCGCCATCGGCGCCGGTTTGTGGCTGGGCGACCCCAGCCTGCCCGGTATGCTGGGCGGAGCGCTGGTGGCGCTGCTGCTCTTTGGCGGGCTTTATCTGTTGGGGCGCCTGCTCTTCGGGCGCGGCGCGCTGGGCTTGGGTGATGTCAAGTTGGCTGTCGTGATCGGGCTGATCACTGGCTATCCGGCTGTTATGCAAGCGCTGCTGCTGGGCGCCGTTTTGGGCGCGGTCGCAGCCATGTATCTGCTCGTTACCCGCCGCGCCGGCTTAAAATCCACCACGGCCTATGCGCCCTATCTCGCGGTGGGCGCTATGCTCGCTCTGTGGACGACATGGGGTGGTTAGATTGTAGTTGCTTTGAGAACCAATCCATTGGGAGACGTTTTTATGCTGCATGTTGAAAATGTGACAACCCAACAGACCTTGGTGGCGAACGGCCGCGTGGCCGCCAACCCGTGGACGCGCCTGCGCGGGCTGATCGGCGTGCGCGCCATGGTCGATGGTGATGGCCTGCTGATCAAGCCTTGCCACGGTGTGCACTGCATGTTTATGTCCATTCCCATTGATGTGCTCTATGTCGACCGCAGCGACCGTGTGGTGGCGGTGGACAAGGCCATGCGGCCCTGGGCAGTGGGCAAGATTTATGGCCAAAGCGTCTATGTGGTTGAACTGCCCGCCGGAATGATCGAAGCCAGCGGCACCCAACCCGGCGACCAGCTTGCAGTTGAACTGTAGCCGAGTTGGCAAACGATGAACTTAGCGCTGTGTGCCGGTCAGCGCCGCTTGGATGCTCGGCATGGCGGCTTCGGCTGCCGCGCGCCCGGCAGACAGCAGTCTTTCACTGGCGCTCAAATCGGCCAGGCCAATGGCTGTGATGGCCGGCGCAATCAGGATGTCGGCCAATTCCTGCTCGATCTGTGTGGCGCGCGCCAGCATAAAGAGCGCCGTCATCGACAGTTCCACCACGTTGCGCGGTTCGGTCTGCGCGTCGTCGATCAGCGGCAGCAGGTCGACGGCAATGACGAAATCGGCGCCCATATCCTGCGCCACGCTCACCGGCAGATTGTTGACCACCACCCCATCCACCAACAGCCGCTTATTGCGGTGATAAGGCGTAAAGACACCCGGTACGCTGCAACTGGCGCGGATCGCCTCGGCCAACGATCCTTGATTCATCACGACGATTTCGCTGGTCAGCAGGTCGGTGGCGACGGCGGCAAAGGGCAGGTTCAACTGCTCAATCGCCACCGGACCGCCCACTACCTGCTCGATCCAGTCGATCATCTTATCCAAATCCACCAGCCCCATAGGGATCGTGCGCGCCAGGTCCGACCAGTTGACGCCGGGCAGCCGCACCGAAACAAGGTCCAGCCAGTTGAGGTCGCGCACGAGCGTCGCCAGGCGTAAAGATGAGACGCCTGCCGCATAGAGGCCGCCTACCAGCGCGCCTACGCTTGTCCCCGCGATGACGGCGGGATAGACGCCGTTCTCTTCCAGCACCTGCAGTACACCAATATGGGCCACGCCGCGTGCGGCGCCGCCTCCCAACACCAGCCCGATGCGCTGTGGGCGCGGCGGGTTGTCCCATATGACCTTGCGGTCCGCAATTAGAGTATTGCCGATGGCCATCGCTGTTTCTTCTTTCCGTTATTCTGCTGTTATTGCATCTTGCAAATGATAGCGGCGCACCGCTACACCGGGCAGCTCGAGCTGTTCTACGACTATGCCGTGCTGGTTCAGCCATTCATCCAACAGCCGGCGTGAATCCCACATTTCCGCTTCACTCAGCATGACCCACACATCTTGGCTGTCTGCCGTCCATTGGCGCAGTTGGGCATCCACCGACGCCCGCGCCTGGGCGTCCGGCTCGCCATAATTGGTGTAGGGGCCGCCGACCCAGCGGCCCAGCCGTGCGTCACTGTCGACAAAGGGATTGGGGCGAAATGAGTCACTGTAGTAGCGAAAACTCCATTCCTGGTGGGGTATCTGGAGGATCAGCAGTTGGTTGGGGTCGCGGTGCGCCTGCACATACTGGACGGCCCCGCGCAGGTCGAACTTGATCGTCAGCGTCTTCTGCTGCCAGTTGGCGTAGCCCCATACGCCCAGAACAGCGATTAGAAAGCCGGCAGCTATGGGAATGCGCGCACGTCCGCTGTGGGTATAAAGGACGCGCAGTCCCAGCGCCAGCGCCAGCATGGCGGCCGGACCGATCCAGATAACATAACGTTCGGTAAAGACCGGCTGGCGCAGGCTGATCAGAAGAATCAGCGCCACCGGCAGTATAAGCCAGCTCATCAACAGCGCCATGCGCCGCCATGGCGTCAATGTGATGCCGCGGCTGTCGCCATCGCTGTCTGCCGCACCGTCTGCCGCTCTGCCGGAGTGACTTGCCAGTTGGCCCGCACCCAGCAGCAGCCCGGCGGCGCCCAGAAAGTAGACCGGCGCCAGCCATAAGGTGGGGATGGTACTGATAAAGCCGCGTGCGTGGTTGAACAGCAGCCCCTCCAGCGCCTGGGCGAGCGGCGTGAAGTTGAAGCCTGACAACTTGTCGGGTGAAGTGAGCAGCCACCAGTGCCACCATACCATCGGCAGATAGGGCAGCGTCAGCCCAGCCAGCGCCAGGGCGTAGCCGCGCTGGCGGCGGCGGCTCGCCGGCCACGCCAGCCAAAACCAGACAAAGTGCACAGGGATCAACAGCACCATCAGCAAATGCATATACATGGCGGCGCTGACGGTCAGCCAGTAGCCCACCCAGGGCCAGGCTCCGCCTCGAGCCAGCCCACGCAGCCAGAAGTAGGTGGCCAACAATGCTAGGCAGGTGACTGTGGCATACATCTTGCCTTCCTGCCCGTACCAGACCTGATAGGGGTTGACGGTCATGAAGAGGGCGGCTAGCGAGGCTACTGCTGCATCCCCGGCTGCTGTTCCCGCGGCTGGAGGCGCGGCCGGCTCCGCACCTTCACTGTCCTGTCTGACTCTTTCCGGCAGCAGCAGACGCGCTACCTGCCACAACAGCGGAATGCTGAGCGTGCCGGCCACGGCTGAGGGAAAGCGCAGAACAAACTCCCATGTGCCCATCAGGCCGAACCAGGGGCGCAGACCCAGAAAATAGAGCGGGCCGTTTTGGGCCGCCTGCACAAACATGCTGAGCGTCTCATTGAGATCCCGCACCGCAAAGTAGATGGCGTCCACTTCGTCCCGCCACAGGCTCTGGCGATCCAAACCCAGCACGCGCAGGGCAAAGGCGGCCAGCACAAGGCCGAGCAGAAAGGGGCGCGTGTAGGAGCGCTTCATTGTCTCATCATCTGCTTCTAAGGCAGCGACGCCGGCCAGTGGTCGTCTTGCTCTGTCTCGGTGGCTGTAAACGCAGACTGCTCTGCATCCGGGTCTAATACAAAGCGCGAGCGTTCCTTGGCGCGGAAACTCAGCCCCGCCAAAACGCCCGCCGTCACAAAGAAGAGCACAGAGCCGCCCAGGAACCAGAGCAGCGCCACAGTCGCGCCGGCGCTGTCTAGGATGCGCACAAATAAAGATTGTGTGTCGGCGGTGGGGCCAGGCGTCACCGGCTCAAGCGGCCGCTGTGTCGGCGTCAGGAGCGGCTCCGGCGTGAAGGTGGCCGTCACGGTGATCACCAGTGCGGGGGGCAGGACGGCTGCTGCGGCTGCGCTGGGCGTGGGTAAAGGAGAAAAAAACTGCGCCGTCAGCGTAGCGCCCACTGGGTCGAGCAGCGGCGTGGGAAAACCGAACTGGGCCTGTGCCGTCTGGGTGGCGGCAAACGGGTCGAGTATTGGTGTCGGAAAGGCATAGAGCGCCTGCGCAGTTGCTGTTGCACCCACAGGGTCAAGCACCGGTGTGGGAAAACCAAACTGGGCTTGCGCCGTCTGGGTGGCGGCGAATGGGTCAAGGATTGGTGTCGGAAAGGCAAACTGGGCCTGTGCCGTCTGGGTGGCAGCGAATGGGTCAAGCACAGGTGTGGGAAAGCCAAACTGGGCTTGTGCCGTCTGCGTCGCCACAAATGGATCGAGCGGCGATACAAAGGGATTGGGCTGCCCTCCTGCCTGCACACCGGGCAAAGCAGGGTAGGGTGTGGGCACCGCCCCACCCGGCGTGCTGAACAGCAGGACGGTCGGTATCGGCGTGACGGTGGGCGACGGTGTCCAGGTCCAAGTCGGCGTGGGGGTGGCCGGAATGGGCGTCAGCGTCGGCGTAGGAATAGGGGTATCAAAAGGGATGGGTGTGTTCGTTGCCGTAGGGCCGCGTGTCGCTGTCGGCGTGGGCGTAATGATATTGACCGACGAACTGGCTGAGGTTACGGCGCGAAAGCCCAGCGTTGGATTGCTGGCCGTGTAGGTCAGTGTGCTGTTGATGATCTGTTTGGCCTCAAATGGCCCCAGCACCGGCGCAACGCCCAAGGTGCTTGTCAGATAGTTGTTGGTAATGGTGATGCGGCTGTTGGGCGCCAACTCAAAATCCAACGAGGCTGCCAGTCCCACGCCGGGATCGGTGAATACATGGTTTGTAAAGGTGACGGGGCTGGGGTTGATCAAGACAAGACAATAATAGAACTGCTGGCCATACGGCACATTGGTGAGGGTTGTTGCCGCTGCGCAATTGATTGGGTCGGTGTTAGGTGTTTTGATTAGGTTGACTGCAGCCGCCGGCCCTGTGACCGCCACCGGCTCACTCGCTGCGCTAACGGTCAGCGTGTTGGCTGCATTGATCGAGGTAATAAAGGCCCGGCTTGTCAGCGAAGGCGCCGTCAGTGCCACCGCCAACTCCGGTGCGTCGGTGTTGGTGAGGCGCAGCACGGCGGCGGCAGTACCCTTGGCACCTAGTTCCTTGTTGACTGTAACATTGATGTTGAATCCAGGAATCGTAATCTGGTGCTGGGTCAAGGAAATTGTACTGTTGTTGGTGAGCGTCACACACAGATAGGCGAGGTTGGCATAGCTGGAAAGGGTGACGGCGGGCAGCGAGCAGTTGGCCGCCGTGGCGCCTGGGGTTGTGCTGACCCCCAGCGCTGCTGTCATTTCCAGTGTGACGGTTTTGATCGTGACCGGATTGCTGTCCACCTGACGGCGCGCAGCGCCGTCAGCCGAAGCAACACCCCAACTGGCATAGCTGTTCTGGTCGCTGTCCACCGTCACCGCGCGGATCAATCCGTTGTCAGCGCTGCCTTGCAGGACTGCCCCAGGCTCCAATAGATAGCCCGGCGGTTTGTTCCAGGTGACGGGCTGGAAATTGTCTAGCCCAAAGTTGTCGATCAGGTCGAGGGGATCGATCGCCACAGCGCCGGCAACATTGCTCAGCGTATAACAGATATACACGGTGGCGCCTGGCGCCACCGTGATTTC
Organism: Caldilineales bacterium; assembly: GCA_038205395.1. Lineage (GTDB taxonomy): Bacteria > Chloroflexota > Anaerolineae > Caldilineales > Caldilineaceae > Fredericiella. The sequence goes on along the minus strand of JBBRBX010000062.1, from coordinate 6,962 downwards.
CTCGGTTGTGGCGCACACGCCCGGCGTCGTTCCCACCGTCTTGCGCAGGGTGACGTTGAGTTCTTGATCGGGTTCCTGCGCTGGTGCAGCCTGCGCCCGCTGTGCTGAGACTGCTATGGCTGTCCCTATCAGCAAGAGCAAGAGGGAGAGCGCGAGCGGCCTGATGGCCGGTGCTCCCTCCTGTGCACGCTTCGATTTACCCATCCCTGGCGCATAACCTCCTGAAAGTGGCCCGCAGTACGCTGATCAGTCTAAGCGATCATGATTCCAGACGAGTTGTGACATCCCCGCTGCCAAAGGTGTGCAAACGGCCTGCCTCGTCAACGACGACAAGCGCACCATCCGGCGTCACATCCACTGCTTTGCCGTGCACCGCCTGGTCGCTGCTCTGCCCATATTGGCGCACCGTCACCGGCTGTCCCAGCGTGTAAAGCAGCTTGCGCCACTCTTGGAAAATATTATGGTCGACCTGCTTCGGGCCTAACAGTTCATTCCACACCTGGCCCAAGGCGATCAGCAGATCCGAGCGGTCAATGGGCCGCCCCACATATTCGCGCAGGCTCGTCGGCTGTGGCGTGCCGTAGGGTGTCTGAGGCAGCGATGACAAGCTCTGGTTGACATTGATGCCGATGCCGACCACTGCACACTGCATAGTGCTGTCCGAGTAGGAGGTCTCAATTAAAATGCCTGCCACTTTGCGTCCGCCTGCCAGGCTGTCGCCCAAAAGCACATCGTTGGGCCATTTCAGACCGATTTCATCGCTCAGCGCCGGCACAACGCTGAGAATGGCGCGCACGACGGCAATTCCGGCGAGCATGGCCAGTTGAGGCGGCTTGGCCGGCAGGTGCGGCTGCTTGAGAATCAGGCTCAACAACAGCGCCTGGCCCAGTGGCGCCTCCCACGAACGCTGCATCCGTCCCAGCCCTGCGCTCTGCTCTTCTGCAACCACCAACGTTCCTGAACGGGTGTCGGCGCGTGCCGCCAGTTGCATAGAGATTTCCATCGTACTGGGGATGGTGGCGTGGTAGTCAATTGTATGGCCCACCAAAGAGCGGTTGAGACTCATGGCGACGCGGGTGAGGTCCAGCAAAGAAGAATAGATAGGTGAATAGCTGCTCATTTTGGTTTCCAGTCCAAAGAACTGTAAAAGAATAAATGCGTACCTTTGCCCTACAGCTTACCTGAGGGCGGGCAGTGCGTCAAACGAATTGGGAAGGTTTTGTTATGGTGCTTTGTCTATCCTTCATCTATCATGTAGAATGGCGACCGAGTGGTGCTGACGGAGAGTGGCGCCCATTGCTTTGAGATGAGGAGCCGCATTGGCTCAAAATTTTTCCGCAGACACACCCCCAACCGGGCAGGATGAACCGTTCCTGTCTTATGCTGAGTATGAATTGGAAGTTGAGGAGACGCGGCCGTCGCTGCCGATCATCTTGATCAGCGCCGCCTGTGGGATCGCCGGCGGTGTCGTAGGGCTGTATGTGACGCGCATCTGGCTGCGCTGGGAGCTTCAACCGAGCGTATTTGTGGCAGTGCTGGGGCTGTGTTTGGGCCTGGGCGCTGCGGGCGCTGGGCTTTCGCTGCTCACCAGTGCACGGGCAGCGATCGCCAATATTGTCTTTAGCTGTGGCTTGATTGTGGCTTCCCTGCTGTTCTTTGCGCTGTGTTCGCTGGTTGGTGCAGTGGGCGCGACCCTCTTGTTCATGCGTTGACCATCCGGCTGTACAAGCAGCAGCAAAAGTACACGAGACGGCTGGCCTTTATCAACTCTGTCCACACCGCTGCCGCAGTGGTCTCTTTCCAGTGCGGCAGCGCATTGTACTATACGACAAAAAGGTAGGTGGATGTTGAGCGAGCAAACCAACGACCCGCGGATTAGCGAACTGCGTGCCATGAAGACACAGGCTTACCTGGGTGGTGGCGAAGATAAAATTGCCCGACAGCACGCGCGCGGCCGCATGACGGCGCGCGAACGGCTGACCCTGCTGCTGGATAAAGGCAGCTTTCGCGAACTGGACATCTTTGTCAGTCACAATACCCACGATTTTGGCCTGGCGGATCAAAAGGTGCTGGGCGATGGAGTGATTACCGGCTATGGCGCCATTAATGGCCGGCTGGTCTATGTCTACTCGCAGGATTTCACTGTGTTTGGCGGCAGCGTCAGCCGCACTCATGCGCAGAAGATCTGCAAGGTGATGGACATGGCCATGAAGAATGGCGCCCCGATTATCGGCCTCAACGACTCGGGCGGCGCACGCATTCAAGAAGGCGTCAACAGTCTCGCCGGCTATGCGGAAATTTTCTACCGCAATGTGATCGCTTCGGGGGTCGTGCCGCAGATCAGTGTGATCATGGGGCCATGCGCCGGCGGCGCCGTCTACAGCCCAGCCATTACCGATTTTGTGATTATGGTCAAAGACACCTCGCACATGTTTGTCACTGGCCCCGATGTCATCAAGACGGTGACACATGAGGATGTCACTTTTGAAGAACTAGGCGGCGCCGTCGTTCATGCCAGCAAATCGGGCGTGGCGCATTTTGCCGCCGAAAATGAGGAAGATGCGCTCTTTTTGGTGCAGCACCTCATCGACCATATTCCCAGCAACAACATGGCGGACCCCCCGTACGAGACGCCCACCGACGACCCGCTGCGGGAAGCGCCGCAGCTTGACACGATTGTGCCGGACAATCCCAACAAGCCCTATGATATGCGCGAGATTATTCGCCATATTGTGGACAACGGCCAACTGCTTGAAGTGCATGAGCATTGGGCGCAGAATATCCTGGTCGGCTTTGCCCGCTTGGGTGGCCGCCCGGTGGGCATTGTGGCGCAGCAGCCGATGGTGCTGGCCGGTGTGCTCGATACTGAGGCCAGCCAGAAAGCGGCGCGCTTTATCCGCTTCTGTGATGCGTTTAACGTGCCGCTGATCGTGCTGGAGGATGTGCCCGGCTTTATGCCTGGTCTCAACCAGGAGCACGGCGGTATCATTCGCCACGGCGCTAAACTGCTCTATGCATTCTCCGAAGCTACTGTGCCCAAACTCACAGTCATTGTGCGCAAAGCGTATGGCGGGGCCTACTGCGTGATGAATCCTCGCCATATTGGCGCTGATCTGGTGTTGGCGTGGCCCAGCGCCGAGATTGCCGTTATGGGGCCTGATGGCGCCGTCAACGTCATCTTTCGGCGTGAAATTGCTGAAGCCGATGATCCCGCCAAACGCAAGGCGGAGCTGGTGCAGGAATATCGCGCCCGTTTTGCCAACCCCTATGTGGCGGCCGGCGCCGGCTTTATCGACAATGTGATTGAGCCGCATGAGACGCGTCCACGGCTGATCAACGCGCTGGAGATGCTGCGCAACAAACAGATGACGCTGCCGCCCAAGAAGCACGGCAACATCCCGCTGTGAGGCTGCTATGACGCTGGCCGAGATCGAATTTGAACTTCCTGCGCAGCAGTATGAACTGATGGGTTATCCCGGTCTGCGCCAGGGGCAGTCGCTGTCGGTGACCTTCGATGCGGGTGTGCTGCTGCCCGACCCGGCGGCGGAAAGCTGGTTTGGCGTGCAGCAGGCGCCGCTGCCGGCTTGCTTGACGTTGGTTGGTCCGGCGACCTATGCCTTTGCTGGGCAGATTGAGGAGGCGGATCTCTTTCGCGTCGAAAGCGGCGCCGCAGGTGAGGCTGAAACTAGCCTTGAAACAGGAACTGAGACCGGCGTCGTCTTGGTGCAGTGCGGCGACGTGGCGATCCGCGTCACCTGCGCCGCGCAAGAAGATGGGATGTTGCCATGGGGCACCTGGGAAACCCGCTATCTCACCGGCCTTGGTCGGCTGCAAGGCATTGTCGAAGATGATTACCATTCAGCCATTGGCCGGCCACAAGGCGTCACCATCTGGCGGTTTCGCCGGCTTGTGCTGCGTCCGGGTGATCCGCTGTTTGGTCAGTGGCATGAGACGTTGGATTTGCCGCCGTCGCCCTATCGTTATGACCGCATCATCGTAACAGCCCGTGTGCACCGCAACCGCTTTTAGCATAAGAAGGATGGGGCATGTTTAAGAAAGTGCTGGTCGCCAACCGAGGCGAAATTGCCATTCGTGTACTGCGCGCCTGTGAAGAGCGCGGCATTGCAACTGTTGCTGTCTTTTCGGAAGCCGACCGTTCGGCATTGCATGTGCGTTATGCCAACGAGGCCTACTGCATCGGCCCTGCGCCCAGTCGGGAAAGTTATTTGCGCATGGATCGCATCATTGATGTGGCGCGCAAGGCCGGCGTCGATGCCATTCATCCCGGCTATGGCTTTCTCTCCGAACGGGCCGAGTTTGCCGCTGCTTGCGCCGAGGCCGGCATCACCTTTATCGGGCCAAGTCCGGAAGCGATTGAGGCCATGGGCGACAAGATTACCGCGCGCGAGACGGTGCGCCGGCGCGGGGTGCCGCTGGTGCCCGGCAGCGAGCGTGGTCTGCGCGATGAAGGGCTGGTGGCGGCCGCGCGCGAGATCGGCTTTCCCATCATGATTAAAGCCGCGGCGGGGGGCGGCGGCAAGGGCATGCGTGCGGTGCACGACCAGGGGGCGCTGGTCGCCGCTATTGGTGCGGCGCGCCGCGAGGCGATGGCGGCCTTTGGCAATGACGAGGTCTATCTGGAGAAATTGATCGCCAACGCACGCCATGTTGAGATCCAGGTACTGGCTGACAGCCACGGCACCACGCTCAGCCTCAATGAGCGCGAGTGCAGCATCCAGCGCCGCCACCAGAAGCTGATTGAAGAAGCGCCCAGTGTGGCTGTCGACGAAAAGCTGCGCAAGGAGATGGGCCAGGTGGCGGTGGCTGCGGCGGAAGCCGTCGGCTATGTCAACGCCGGCACGATCGAGTTTCTCTTTGACAGCAAAGACAACAGTTACTATTTTTTGGAGATGAACACGCGCCTCCAGGTCGAGCACCCCATTACTGAGTTGGTTACTGGCATCGACATTGTCAAGGAGCAGATCGCCATTGCCGCCGGGCGCAAGCTGCGCTACAAGCAGGCGGACATCATCCCCAATGGCTGGGCCATTGAGTGCCGCATTACGGCGGAAGATCCCTACAACAATTTTATGCCCAGTTCGGGTGTGGTTTCTTATCTCAAGGAACCTACCGGCCCCGGTGTGCGGGTGGAAAGCAGCCTGTACGAAGGGATGGAAATCAGTCTGTTTTACGACCCAATGATTGCCAAGCTGGTGGTGTGGGGGGAAACACGCGCTGAGGCCATTCTACGGATGCGGCGCGCGCTGAATGAATATCGCATTGGCGGCATTCGCACGTCGATTCCGTTTCACCAGGAGATTATGGAGAGTACGGAGTTTATGTGGGGCACGTTTGACACCGGTTTTCTCAGCCGGCGTCGTGTGGGTGGGATGCGACCGCACTTGGGTGAGGAGGAGCAGTTGGCGGCGGTCGTTGCTGCGATGCTGGCGCATGAGGAAGGGCGGCAGGCTACGATGCATGTGGGGCAGGCTGATAATGGCGGTAAGGGGGAGCCGGTAGTGGGCTTGTGGAAGCAGGCGGGGCGAATGCGGGCGCAGCGAGGGCGGTGGTAGCCATGAAATATTATGTACGGGTGGATAACAACGAGTATGAGATCGAGATCAACGGCGACATCGTGCTGCTGAACGGCGAACCGGTTGACGTCGATCTTGTGCGCAGCGGCGCCACCGAGCTGTACAGCGTGTTGTTTGGGGGGCGCAGCCATGAAATGCTGGTAAATGCCGACCGCTTCAACTATCAGATCAACGTGCGCGGTGTGCAACTGCAGGTGCAGGTAGAGGATGAGCGCGCACGGCGTCTCAACCGCGGGCGCCGGCTGCCGACGCTGCCGGATGGGGAACTGGCGATATTGGCGCCCATCCCTGGCCTGGTCGTACGTGTGCTGGTGGGCGAAGGTGACAGTATTGAAGAGGGCCAGCCGGTCATCCTGTTGGAGGCCATGAAGATGGAAAACGAACTGCGTGCGGCACGCGCCGGCATCGTCAAAAGTGTCGTGGCGACCACTGGCCAGCGGGTGGAGCAGAATGCGCCGCTCATCATCTTGGAATAGGCGCAAAAAGTTTGTCAGAAAAATGTTTGAAGTGTTTGACAAACGGCGCAAACGGTGATATATTGGGAAGTCCAAGGATATAGATGAAGACAGAAAAGTGGCTTCTCTCGTGCTTGGGGTCATGCAGACGCTTTAACAACCTGAATCCCGGTGTATTGGCTATATGTGGTTTGTGTTTACAGGAGGCAGAAGGCTTTCTGTAGGCTGTTTTCTCGACTTTGTTCGGGTCAGGTCGCGATGGCGACTGGCTGTGAGAAAAGAGAAGAAACAACGGGCTACCAAATTTGACGGATAGTGGGGTCGTAGTAATCTACGCTCTTGCGCCCGCCGCCAAGGGTCATGGGAATTGTGAGCCAAAGCGTTGTGGGTGCTGCACATTAAGTGAGCAATTAATAAGTTCAACAAAGTCTTGTAGATTTGCGTCACGGGTCTAGATGGGGTAGAATCAAGATTCGTAACGCAGTGCGTCATAGGTGGCGGCATGCAAATGCTGCGGCAGTGACCAAAAATCTGTGGGGCGGCCTGTTATCGAGTCAGGCGAAGCGCAGAGGCGTAAGAATTATAAACGCAAAAGCGGTTAGCAAATTTGACGGGATAGCAGGGTGGTGGTAAAGTACACTCTTGCGCCTGCGGAAGCCACAAGCAAACGCAAGCGAGAGAGTAATAGTTCGCACATTAACAATTGAAGAGTGGTAAGACAGTAATCAGAACTGAGAAGGGTTCTAGAGAGACTTAGGAGTTTGCGAGCCTAGCGGAGCGGATTTTGCGAAGTTAGGTGGAGCGGCTTGTAGATTTCTTGTATCGAATTCTTGAGGGAATCGATTCTTTATGGAGAGTTTGATCCTGGCTCAGGATGAACGCTGGCGGCGTGCTTAACACATGCAAGTCGAAC
>JBBRBX010000061.1:0-34532 GCA_038205395.1 Caldilineales bacterium | reverse complement strand
GTCTGGGAGAAGTGCGCCGAGCTTGGCATCCCGGTGCTGATCCATTTCGGCATCCAAGGCGGCGCCGGCGGCATCGCCTGGCATCAGAACATCAACCCGCTCAAGCTGCACAATGTCGCCAAGTCCTTCCCTGAAGTGCCGTTTGTCATCCCGCATTTTGGCTGCGCCTGGGAACGTGAGACGCTGCAGCTTTGCTGGGCCTGCCCCAACGTCAGCGTCGATACCAGCGGCAGCAACCAGTGGATTCGCTGGGTGCCGGGCGAGGTGACGGTTAAGTATCTCTTCCGCAAGTACTATGAAACCATCGGCCCTGAGCGCATCATTTTCGGCAGCGATTCGAGCTGGTTTCCGCTCGGCTTTGCCTTGCGTTATTTACAGGATCAGGTGCGCGACTGTCTCGATCTGAACATGCCGGACGCGCACATCCAGCAAATCTTTGCCGGTAACGCTGCCCGTTTGCTCAAAATTGACCTGCCCTGAGGATCCATCCTGTACATCCTGTAAATCCTGTTGATCTTTGCACCGCTGGCGATAGGAGGAACAGGACGAGCAAAACAACCGAATTTCTTCTCGCACGCGCACCACTTGGTGCATACAACCTACCCTTTGCATGACGATTCAGGAGGAGTCTATGCGACATCGAACCCGTACTATCCTGGCATGCCTGCTGCTTCTGGCCGCGCTGCTGTCTGCCTGTGCACCGGCGACATCCCCGGCGGCCCAGGCCCCTGCCGCCGCAGAAGCCACGACGGAAGCGGCGGCAGAAGCCGGCGCAGACGCCGCTGCCGAAGCCACCCCTGCTGATGCTGCTGCGGAGGCTGCTTCCGATGAAGTAGTCGAGATTGAGTACTGGCAGTACAGCTTCGACGCCCGCATTGAGGCGATGAACCAGCTTATTGCCCAGTTCGAGGCGGAGAATCCTAACATCAAGGTGATCCAGAACTCGGATGTGCCCTATGATGACTTTATCAACAAGATTGCTGCCAGCGTACCGGCCGGCGTCGGCCCCGATGTGGTGTCGCTCTTCTACGGCTGGCAGCCGGCGTGGATCGATGCCGGCTATCTGGTGCCGCTGCCCGAAGATGCATTCCCGCCCGACAAGGTGCGCGCCGAGTTCAGCCCGATGGTCGAAGCCAGCTTTTTTGACGGCAAGCTTTACACGCTGCCGACCGCCGTGCGCACGCTGGCCCTGTTCTACAACAAGGACCTGATGACTGCCGCCGGTCTTGACCCCGAAAATCCGCCGCGTACGCTGGACGAGTTGAAGGATCAGGCGGTCAAGTGCACTGTCAAGGAAGGCGATGAGTTCAAGGTCTACGGCTTTATCGTTAACCCCGAAGGCCAGGCGCACCATTGGTTCCGTGAAGTTCTGCTGCGCCAGTTTGGCCAACAGCCCTACAGCGACGATTACAAGCAAGTGCTGTGGAACGCCAGTGAAGGCGGCTATGAGGCGTGGGACACCTTCCTCTCCTTTGAGCGCGAGTTAGGCACCGGCGTGGCCGGCGTCTATGAGAACGACCAGGATGGCTTCCTGGCGGGCGATGTCTGCTTCCACCTGGACGGCTCCTTCCGCCTGGGCAACATTGCCAGCGTTGCGCCGGACCTGAACTTTGGTGTGGTCGAACTGCCCGAACACAACGGCATCAAGAGCACCTTTGGCAGCTACTGGACGCACGGCATCACCACCAAGGCTGCCGCTGACCCGGCGCGTATGGCCGCAGCCGTGAAGTTCCTCCAGTTCATCACCACACCCGCCGCCGGCAAGCTGTGGGTGGGCATTGTCGGCGAACTGCCGGCCCAGTTGGAGGCCGCCAACGACCCCGCACTGCTGGCGGATGAGAAACTAGGCGCGTTTGCCGCCGGCCTGCCCTACGCCCAATCCACCTTCTTCGTGGACGAGAGCAAGGATCGCCAGGCGATTCTCGACGCCTATGACGCGGTCGTGCTGACCGGCGCCGACTCTCGCGAGGAACTGGATATCGCCGTTGCAACTGTCCAGGATTTGCTGGACGAATTCTGGAGCGGCCGGCAGTAAACGGCAGCCCGCCGCTGGCCGGCAATGGTACTTCTCCAAGCGCATTACGCTGGGTGGAACGGATCGAGCATATCCGGTCCGTTCCACCCGCACGCGGCGTGCGGACTTGCGGACTATACAGGTGGACGGGAGTATGTCGTGAAATTAACCCTGCGCCGGCGCCAGATTCTGTGGGCGTATCTGTTTCTCAGCGTCAGCCTGCTCTTTTTTATTGTTATCCGCTGGTATCCGACGCTGCTGGCGTTCAACATCAGTTTGCGTGACTGGAATATTTTTCAGGGGACAGGCCCGTGGGTGGGTGCAGCCAACTATGTCGACATCTGGGAAGATTTCCAGAAGCCGCGCAGTTCGATCCGCGCTGCATTCTGGAACACGCTGCGCTATGTGCTTCTGGGTGTGCCGATGCAGTTGGTGCTGGCGCTGAGCGTGGCGCTGCTGCTCGACCGCATTCGGCTGTTGGCCGGCTTCTTTCGCGCCGCCTACTTTGTGCCTTTTGTCACCTCGGCGGTGGCAGTGGCCTTTGTCTGGAACTGGCTGTACGCGCCGCAGGTAGGCTTGCTCAATCAACTCCTCAAAATGTTGGGCCTGCCGATGCAGCAGTTCCTGCGCAACCCTGATCTGGCGCTGCCGTCGATTGCCGTCGTGGCGGTCTGGCGCAGCATCGGCTTTGCCATCATTATCTTTCTGGCCGGCTTGCAGCAGATCCCCGACATTTACTATGAGGCCGCACAGATTGACGGCGCCAACCGTTGGCAGATGTTCTGGCGCATCACGCTGCCGCTGCTCAACCCCGTCATCGTCTACCTGGCAGTTTTGCAGACGATTGACTTTTTGCGCCTGTTTGACCTTGTGCTGAATATGACCAACGGTGGCCCGCTCAACCGCACAACGACGGTGGTGCTGGAGGTCTACAACGAAGGCTTTTCCAGCTACAATATGGGCTATGCGGCGGCGCTGACGGTTATTCTCTTTGGCCTGATCCTGCTGATTACGATCTTGCAATTGCGCGTGCTTTCACGCCGTGTGGAGTATTGACGATGGCGACATCTACGGATTCAGGCGCCGCTCGCCAGTTGGAAATTGCCGAACGGCTGGTCAGCCCACCGGCGCACGCTTCCTCTCGCCTGACCTGGGGCATGCTGCTGACCTATCTGCTGCTCAGCGTGGGCGCCATCATCATGGCAACACCTTTTATCTGGATGGTTTTGACCAGCCTGAAGCCGGCGACGGAACTGGTCGAATTTGCCTTTCTGCCGCGCAACCCGACGTTGGACAACTATGTGGCAGTGTTGAGCGCCAACGACTTTGGACGCTGGTACTTTAACAGTCTTTTGATCGCCGTGATCAGCACCGCCAGTGTCGCCTTTTTTGACAGTCTCGTCGGCTATACGCTCAACAAGTTTGTGTTTCCCGGTAAGACAATCATTTTTATCGGTATCTTGACGACATTGATGGTGCCGACCGAAATGTTGATCATTCCGTGGTTCAACATGAGTGTGCAGGCGGGTTGGAATCAAGGGCCGGCGCAATATTGGGGCATTGTCTTTCCCGGTGTGATCACGGCAGTCGGTATTTTTCTTATGCGCCAGTTCTTCGATGGCGTACCCAACGAACTGCTCGACGCTGCGCGCATGGATGGCGTCAACGAATTCGGCATCTTTTGGCGCATTGCCCTGCCACTGGTCAAACCGGCCATCGCCGCACTCTGCATCTTCAATTTTATCGGCAACTGGAACGCTTACCTCTGGCCCCTGATCATCGCCTCGACGCGCGAGTTCTACACGTTGCCGGTCGGCCTCAGCTTTTTCCGCGGCGAGACCTCAACTCAGTGGGAAAAGATCATGACCGGCGCCAGCCTGGCCACCGTGCCGCTCCTGATTATCTTCCTCCTCTTCCAGCGCCAGATCATCAAGGGGATCGCGCTGACAGGCTTGAAGGGCTGATACTCATATGCAATCCACCTTTCCACATCCTGTCTACAGCCGGCATGTCTTGCAGCCGGCTTATACTGACGCCCAGGCATATCTGTTTGAGCCGATGCTGCAGGCGCACGCGGCCCACGCCATTATGCTGGCCGAGTGCGGCGTCATCACACGCGCTAACGCCGCGGCCATCGCTCGCGCTGTGGCCGCTATTCGGTCCGATGGCGTCGCCGCCTACGCTTATCAAGCGGGCATCGAGGACCTGTTCTTTCGCATTGAAGGGCGGATTATCGAGTTGGCGGGCGCAGACGAGGGGGGCAACCTGCAGTTGGCGCGCAGCCGCAACGACTTGGGGCACGCGCTGGTGCGCATGGCGCTACGCAGCCGGCTGGCCGCACTGTGCGCAGAGCTTTTGGGGCTGCGCAGCGCCGTGATGGTGCAGGCGCGCGCCCATCTGGAGACGTTGATGCCCGGCTACACCCACACGCAGCCGGCGCAGCCTGTTACCTTTGCCCACTACTTGGCCGGCGTACTCACTTTCCTGGCGCACGACCAGGCGAAGCTGGCCGCCGCCTATGCCACCGTCAACCGCTCCCCCTTGGGGGCCGCTGCCCTGACCGGCACAGGCTTTCCCATCGACCGCGCGCGGGTGGCGGAACTGCTCGGCTTTGATGGCATTGTTCTCAGCACGCAGCACGCTATCGGCGGCGGCGAGTACCTGACTGACGTCGCCTTCGCGCTACAGGCGCTGGCCGTCGATCTCAGCCGCATGACGCACGATCTGTTGGTGCGGGCGACCCAAGAAGCCAACGCGCTGCATGTTGACGACAGCTTTATCCAGATCAGCTCGATTATGCCGCAGAAACGTAACCCTGTGGTGCTGGAGCATCTGCGGGCGCGGCTCAGCCGCGCCCTGGGTTACGCCCAAGCTGTCGTGCTGCAGTGCCACAACATCCCTTATGGCGATACGCAGGATATTGAGGATGAGATTCTGCCCCCTCTGCTGCATGCCCTGGCGACGATGGAGGAGTGTCTGGAACTCTATACGGCCTTTTTCGGCACGCTGACCTTGAACGTGGCTCATCTGCGGCGGCAGGCGGCGGAGGGCTTTATGACCGCCACAGAACTGGCCGACGCCTTGGTGCGCCAGGCCGGTCTGCCTTTTCGCTTGGCGCACAAGGTGGTGGCCGTCATGGTGCAGGCGGCCGTGCAGGCGAACGTCCCCAGTTCGCAGTTGACGCTCGATCTGCTGCAAACCTCGGCGCGCCAAGTGTTGGGGCATGAGCTGCCGCTGGATGAAACGCAGTTTGCACAGGCGCTTGACCCCGCTCACTTTGTGGCGGTGCGCGCAGGCATCGGCGGGGTCGCCCCTGCGGCGACGGCGGCGGTGCTCGACAGTCTGCAGGACGGGTTTGCGGCAGACGGGCGCGAACTGGCTGCCATGCGTGCGCGTCAGGAGGAAGCGGCCCTCCAACTGAGCGAAGTGGCGAACCAAGTGCAGCAGGGCTAGTGTCGCCTGATGCCGCGCCGGCCTCTCCCGTTTAACCAACTGTTTACGCCACCAATCCTAAATGTTAACCCCGCGTCTATCTTGTGCCCCCCTTCCGTTTGGTATAAACTATCCGTGCAGCTATGTTTTCGTGCATAATTGAATAGTACGCAGTTATCCAAACCCCCGCACGACTAAAGGAGGATATTGTGCAGCATCGCAACCGTTTGTTCATACTTTGGGCAGCTCTGCTTTTGGCCGCCTTGGTGCTTGGCGCTTGTACGGGCGTTGCCCCCGCCGCAGCCCCAGCCGGCAGCGCCGGCGACACAGCGACCACGGAAGCGGCGGCAGCAGACACTGCCGGCGGCCCCCTCACGGCCTACACGGTCGTGGTGGGCGGCAAAGACCCGGAAGAACATGCGTTATTTGAGAAGGAAATCACCCGGCTCACCGGTCTCGACATCACAATGACCAAGCCACCCAGCAGTGAGTATGACCAGAAGCTGGCGACGGCGCTCTCCTCCGGCGAAGTGATCGACCTGATGTATGTGGGCGCGCCGCAGTTTGAGCAGTTCCAGGCGGAAGGGCTGTTCGCACCGCTCACCCAGTGCATCGAAAATTCGCCGGTTCTGTCCGACCCGGCAGTGATCGACCCCGCTGAGTGGGAGCGCATCCGCCGCCCGGATGGCGAGATCTACGCTGTCTTCAACAAAAACGAGGGCGGCATCCTGCCCATCGCCCGCTGTGACTGGATGGAGACGCTTGGCATCGAGCCGCCCCAGACGATGGACGACTATCGCGCCATGTTCGAGGCGTTCGCCGGCCAGGACCCCGACGGCAACGGCCAGGATGACACCTATGGCTTGACGTTGGCCGGCATTTACGACATCCAGCCGTTTATGGGCACGGCCAATCTGAAATATGGCTATGTCGAAGGCGCTGACGGCTGCTGGGAAATTCCCTGGGCCACCACTGAGGCCACGCCGATCTATGAGTGGCTGCACCAGTTGTATGTCGATAAACTGCTTGACCCCAACTTTGCCACCAATAACACCGGCGCTTCGCGCGAGTTGATCTTCTCCAGCAAGGCGGGTGTGATGAACTACTGGGCAGCGTGGGTCGGGCTATTTAACGAGCAGGTGCGTGCGGATGACCCCAATACGGCGTTCACTATGTGCGGCCTGGAGCCGCCCAAGGGGCCGAACGGCGAAGCACTCCTGCGCGCCGGCGATGATGGTCTGTGGGCTGTGCATGTGGACAGCCAGAACCAGGCCGCTGCCTGCAAATTCCTCGAGTTCTACCACAGCCCCGAAGGCAACATTCTTTCCACGCTGGGCATTGAAGGCAACGACTACAATATGGTCGACGGCAAGTACGAACTGACTGAGATCGGCAAGGCGCACGCCATGGACCACGGCGCCCCCTATCCCAAGTCGCTCAAATGGGTGAACCCGGTTGGCACGCCGCTCAACGTTCCGGAAGCCCAGGCGATTGTGGCGAAATATGGCCAGCGCCAGCTTGTGCGTGAGACGACCGGCCCGGCCATGGATATTGTCAGCGAGTTTGGCGTCAAGGCCATCCTGGGCGAGTTGAGCGCCGAAGAAGCCGTGACCCAGATGCGCCAGGAACTGCAGGCGAAGGAATACATCACCTGCCAGTAGCCCAGGCGGTGCACGCCTGGTTTGACCCTCCGCGCACCTTTGCGGGGTGCGGGGCTGCTGTGTACTTCCGCTGCAGCCCCGCACGCCCTTTCCGAAAGATAGCCATGATGCAGCGCAAATGGATGCGCGAGATCTACAAAGCGCGCTACATGTATTTCATGATCAGCCCGGCACTGCTGTTTTTGGTCGTGCTGTTTTATACGCCTGTCGTGCGCGGCTTGATGATGACCTTTTACGAATTTCGCATTCGGGGCGGCGGTGAGTTTGTCGGGCTGGCCAACTATCTGCAGGTGGTGCGCGACCCCGATTTCTGGCGTGTGGTCAAGAACACGTTGGTCATCGGCGGCGGCAGCTTGCTGCTCTCGTTTTTCTTGCAGGTGGCCATTGCGCTGCTGCTCAACGAAATCCGCAACAGCTTTAGCCGGCAAACAATCCAGACCGTGATCTACCTGCCGCACCTTTTTTCCTGGGTTGTGGTCGGCGGCATCTGGATCAGCCTGCTTTCGCCCAGCGGCGGCTTGGTCAACGCCCTTCTCGCCCGGCTGGGAATTGAGCCTACCTATTTTATGGCCAAGGAATCGTGGGCGCAGCCGATTTTTATCCTGACCAGCGTCTGGAAGTCGCTGGGCTACGGCTGCATCATCTTTCTGGCCGCCATCACCCAGATCAATCCCGTGCTCTATGAGGCGGCGGCGATCGATGGCGCCAACCGCTGGCAGCTTGTGCGCTCGATCACGCTGCCTGGCCTTTATTCCACCATGCTGGTGGTCTTTTTGCTCAATCTGCTGGGCGTCCTGCGCATCTTTGACCAATCCTATATCATGTCAAACCCGGCCATTATTCGCAGCACGGATGTGGTGATGACCTACACCTACCGGCTCGGCATTGTCAGGCTTAAAATGGACTATGCCGCCACCGTCGCCTATGTCATATTGGCCATGACTATTGTGCTGTCGTTCTTCTATCTCAGCGCCGTGCGCTCGGATGTGCTGGATTAGCCCTCGCCGGCTGCTGCCTGGAGATTTACATGTCAGAAGGTCTTACTTTTCGTCCCTCGCGCAGTTACCGCGTTTTTCAAGTGATCAACGGCGTTATCATGGTGGCGCTGGTGCTGACTATGGTGATGCCGTTTGTCAACACGCTGGCGCTCTCCTTCTCCACACCGCTCAATTCGATGCAGCCGGGCATTGTGCTTTGGCCTAATCCCTTCAGCCTGTCCGGCTATGAGGTGCTGTTCAAACAGATCGATATCGTGCGCCCGCTGCTCAACAACACCTATGTGGCTGTCGCCGGCACGCTGCTGCACGTTTTGCTCTCCGCTCTGACTGCCTATGCCCTGGTGCGCAGACCGTTTCCCGGCCGCCGCCTTTTTGTGTTCCTGCTGCTGGCCACCATGATGATTCCGCTGGAAAACATCATGATCCCTATCTATGTGGTGTACAAGGAACTGGGGCTGCTCAACACGCTCAATGCCATCGTTATTTCGGGCGCAGTCTCCGGCTTTTCAGTGCTGCTGCTCAAGAACTTTTTTGCAGGCATCCCGGTGGAACTGGCGGAATCGGCTGAGATCGACGGCGCCAACGACCTGCGCGTCTTTGCCCAGATTTATCTGCCGCTCTCGCTGGCGGGATTGGCCACGGTGACGCTCTTCCAGTTTGTAGGCAAGTGGAATAATTTCTTTGAGGCTGTCCTTTTTATCTCGGACACTTCCAAATATACCTTGCAGATCGCGTTGAAAAGCTTGATCATCAATTCAGACATCACCTCCACCACCGATGCCGTGGTCAAAAATACGCAGATGGCGGGCGTGATTGTTTCGGTGCTCCCCTTGTTGATCCTCTATCCCTTTTTGCAACGTTTCTTTACCAGCGGCATCACGTTGGGCGCGGTGAAGGAATAACTATTTTATTGAAGCTGCTGCCATGTCCAAGTTTATCAAAACCGATTTTCACCTGCACACCTGCTATTCCGACAACCAAGACCGGATGCAGCCGGAAGAGTTTGCCACCCTGGCGCGCGCAGCCGGCTATGCCGCCATTGGCTTTTGCGACCACCACCACAATCTGACGCAGAACAGTTGGCAGGCGCTGCGCACGGCCGCGCAGAAGCTGGCTGCGCCCGATCTGCTGGTCAACACCGGCTATGAAGCCACCTTTGTTACGGGCCATATGTGTGTGCTTGACAAGACGGAGTTTGACGGCGCCACCGCCCTGGCGTGCGAGCGGCAGATGTGGCTCCCCAGCAACCTGCGCGTGGTCGCCCATCCCGACAACAACAGCTGTGCCTGGCGGCTGCCGCTGCCGGTGGACGCCGCCGCCGTCGAGATCATCAACGGCGGCCAGGACCTCTACGCCTTCCGCCCCACCAGTCCGTGCAGTGGGCTGCTCACCTACCAGACCTATCTGCTGCTGAACCACCCCATCGCCGCCTTTGCCCAGTCCGACTGCCATGCGCGCGCTATGTTTGGTCGTGTCTGGACGGGGATGTGGCTGGCTGACGGACAGCCGCTGAGCTGGGAAGCTGTTCACAGCGCCATTGCGGAACGGCGCACCTTTGCGGCGATGGGCGACATCAGTCTTGATGTCTGGTGCGAAGAAGAGAATGGTCAACCTGTGCTGCACTGGCAGGGCGCCGAAGGGGCCGAAATCACCATCTACTGTGCCGACCTGCCTGTCGCCTACCTGGATTCCGATGCAGCGCGGGCTGGGTCTTACTGGCCGGACAGAAACGGCTATTACTGGCTGCTTGTCAAGCGCGATCTGGCCTGGGCTGTCTCCTCCCCGTGCTGGGTCGAGCCGCGCCCGGCGGACAGATCTCAGGCTGTCGCCGTCCGGCGCGCACTATTGGGCGATTCGGTGATACTGCGGCAGGCGGATCTGCTCAAGCGGCGGCTGGAGCAGTTGGCGGCCTATGCGCCGGACTGGCCCGCCTCGCCTTTCCCCGTCCAGCGCTACATCGACTGGTTGTCCTCCCAACTGCCGGAACGCTGGACGGCAGCCGAGTTCGGCAGTGAGCCGGATGAACTGCGGCGGCGGGCGCTGCTGCGCCTGCCTTATGCGCAGTCGATTGCGGGCGCTGTGTTGGAGGATGTCGTGCGGCAGCATTACCGCGCCCGGCTGGGCGAGCAGGCGGGCATCCCGCTGCTGATCGCGCCCCAGCCGGCGGCGGGCGGCGGTGCGCTGCAGTTCATGCTGGACGTCCCCCGCAGTTGGGCCGGCGTCGCCGTCAGCGATGGGGCGGGCAAACCGCTGGCTGCGCTGGCAATGGCTGTGGATGGCGAGCGCGACCCCATCAACGGGCCGCGCACCCGCTACCAGATGGGCGAGATCATCACCTGGCTGCGCAGCGGGGAGATGCACGAATATGTGCTGGTGGCGCCTGCCATCACACGCAGCGGCCCCGCCGTCTCCGTCCAGTTTGACCTCTACCTCGCCCGGTTGGCATGGCAGGCGGCGCCCTGGCCCGAGCTGGCAGCCGAACTGGAGAGGCTGCAGTCGGACCCGGAAGTGACGGATTTTTACGTCTCCATCCGCATGCCGCGCCGCTACGGGGTGCTGCTGCAGGCGGATATACTCCCTGACCCCGTCCTGATCATGGCGCACAATGCGGCAGGAAGCGCCGCAGAGCAAGCTGTGCTGCCCGCGGATTTCTTTGCGGACACACTGGATGCGGCTGATATTCTGGGCAGCGGGCTGGCGGTGCAGATCAGCTAAGCATGCGTCAAGACGTTGTGCAGGTAGGCGCTCAGTTGGCGGCGAAAGGTGGTGGCGCCGAATCGCTCGCCTTGGCTGCGGCAGGCGGCAGGGCTGTAGGCGCGCCAGTCAAACGCTGCCAGCGTCGCCGCCAGGCTTTCCGCCGTGGCTTCGGAAAACAGCTCCCCTGTGACCCCAGGCAGCACGGTGTCCAGTGCGCCGCCGCCGGCGTAGGCGACCACAGGGCGACCGCCGGCCATTGCCTCGACCGGCGCAATGCCGAAATCTTCCAGCCCGGGAAATAGAAAGGCGCGACAGCCGCGCAGCAGTTCGCGCACAGTCGCGCGCGGCTGGCGGCCCAGAAAGTGCACATTGTCGCCGGCGCCGGCCTTGAGCGCCGCCAGGTCGCGCCCGTCGCCCACCACCACCAGCTTCTCTTGCGGCAGGGCGCGCATGGCGGCCACGGCCAGATCAATCCGCTTGTAGGGAATTAAGCGGCTGACGACAAGATAGTAATCGCCTACGGGTTGGGCCGGGTCAGGGGTGAAATACTCGACATCCACCGGCGGGAAAATAACCTCGCTCTCCCGCCCATAGATGCTGCGGATGCGCCGTTGCACTTCGCTGCTGATGGCAACAAAATGATCCACCCGCTGCGCCGCCGCCCAATCCCAGCGGCGCAACTGCGCCAGCAGCGGGCGCAGCAGGCTGCCAGCGGCGCTGCCGATCTGCTCGCGCTGCCGGTAGAGGTCGTACTGCCACAGAAAGCGCGTAGGCGTCAGACAATAGCAAACATGGGTCGCCTGCCCGCGCGCGCTTTTGGTGCGCACGCCGTGGCAGAAGCCGCTCTTGTTGCTCAACACCAGATCATAACCGCTCAAATCCATCTGCTGAAACGCCATTGGATAAAACGGCAAATATTTCTGGTGATGCTCCGCCACACCCGGCAGCCGCTGCATAAAACTGGTGCGGATATCCCAGGAGCGGTAGAGATCGGGCATACGCTCGGCGGCATAAATGCTGGTGTAGATGGGGGCGCCCGGCGCAAGACCCGTCATCTCCTCCAGCACGTTTTCCGCGCCGCCCAACTGGTTGAGCCAATCATGCACCAGCGCTGCACGGCAGCCTGCCGGCAGTGGGTCGCTCGGCATTGTCTACTTCAGCACCTTGCGGTCGCCGTATAGGCGCTGGTAGTACTGCTTGAACTCACCGCTGCGAATCGGCTCCCACCACCAGCGGTTGTCCACATACCAGCGTACGGTCTTGCGGATCGCTTCCTCGTGCGTGTAATCCGGCTCCCAGCCCAGCGCCAGCAGCTTGTCGACATTCATGCAGTAGCGGCGGTCATGCCCCTGGCGGTCTTCCACATGCTGGATCAGGCTAGAAGGCAGCTGCAGTTCGTCGAGCAGAATCTCGACCATCTGCAGGTTGGTCATCTCCTTGCCCGTCCCAATGTTGTAGACTTCGCCGATAACCCCCTCCTGCAGCACCGCAGCGATGCCGGAGCAGTGATCCATCACATACTGATAGTCGCGCTTCTGTTGACCGTCCCCGTAGACCGGCAGCGGCTGCCCGTCCAAGGCATTGGTCACAAACAGCGGCACAACTTTTTCGGGATACTGGAACGGGCCGATGTTGTTGGCTCCACGTGAAATTGTGACCGGCAGCCCGTAGGTGATGAAGTAGGCATTCGCCATGTGGTCGCCTGCCGCCTTGCTGGCCGCATACGGGCTGCGCGGGGCCAGCCCATCGCTTTCCAGGCTGCGGTGGTCGCCGTGAATGTGGCCGTACACCTCATCCGTACTGATCTGGTGATAGCGCAAGTTGCCCGCCTTGCGCGCTGCCTCCAACAGGACATAGGTGCCATAGACATCGGTCTGGATAAAGGCATCCGGGTCCATAATGCTGCGGTCGACATGCGTCTCGGCGGCAAAGTTGACGATAGTGTCGACTTCATACTTGCTGATCGCTTCTTCCACGGCGGCGGCGTCGCAGATGTCGCCGCGCACAAATTGAAAGCGCGTGGCATAGTTCGCCTGGACGTCCTGCAGATTCTCCAGGCGGCCGGCATAGGTGAGTTTGTCAAAGACCACGATATTGGTCGTGGGCACCGCCGCCAGCATGTAGCGCACAAAATTACAGCCGATAAAGCCGGCGCCGCCGGTCACAAGCAAAGTTTTCATAAGCGTCTCTTCCTCAGTTTCGTCTAGACAACAAATGGGCGGACTGGGCTGCGCCGGTGGCGCTGCTGGGCACGGCGCAAGCGGCGCAGGCGGCCAGGCTGGCGGAAGGCCGGCAAAGGAAATTCGATCGAAAGCGTCAGCGTAGGCGTCTCGGCCAGCGGCGGCGCCAGCAGCGGCAGCAGTCCTGGCGGCGTCTCCGGCTGCCAGGCTGCGCGCCAGCGACTGCGCTCTTCCCCCGCCCCATTGCCCGCCAGAAAGCCGGCATCATGCGCCAGCCGCCGGCGCGTCTGCTGCATGACCTCCACCAACTGCAGCCAATGCTCCGCCATCGTCTCCTGCGCCGCAGCATAGCCGCCGTTTTGAAAGCGGCTCGGCGCCAAAGTTAAGGCCAGAAAATTGACGGCAGCCTGGAAAGAAGGCAGCAGCAGGTCGCTAAAAACGGTCACGTGCACCGTGTTGACGCGCTCGACGAGATGCACCAGCAGTTGTGCCTGCTCCCCATACAGGTCAAAATACGGCTCCACCTCAAACGTCTGCCATTCTCCATAGGCGCCTGCCAGTCGGCGCAGCCGTTCGGCCAGATCGCTCACCAAAGCCGCCGCCGCGGCGGCCTCCTGCTCCACGCTCCCGCCGCCAATCCGGTACATCGGCGTCAGCAGGTGCGGCTCCAGCGCAGACGGGATCGGCAGCGGTTTTGCTGCTCGGCCCAATGTGCGCAGGGTGGCGGCCAAAGCCGGTGTGGAGACAATCAACATAGGCTCGCCGTTTACAACAACCCGACCCGCGAGTGGTCACCCAGCGTCATCTTGTAAGCCTTGGGCTTGATTGGGCTGTAGGTCACTTCGACATCGCGGCCGATAATGCTGTCCTCAATGCGGCTGGGCACGTTGATAATGCGGCTGTGATCCAGCACGATGCTGTGCTCGATCTCGCTGTTTTCCACCACCGTGCCGTGATAGATACTGGTAAAGGGGCCGATGTACGAATTGATCAGCCGCGCATCTTCGCCAATGATGGCCGGGCCGCGCACGACGCTGTTGATGATCTCCGCCCCTCGCTCGATGGTGACAAGATGATCCACTTTGCTGTCGCGATCGACATAGCCATCGATTTTGTGCGTCAGTTCGGCCAGCACACGGTTGTTGGCTTCCAGCATATCGATTGACTTGCCGGTGTCGATCCACCAGCCGCGATGAATGTAGGGGTGCACGGCGCAGCCGTTCTCCACCAGCCACTGGATGGCGTCGGTGATCTCCAACTCGCCGCGCCAACTGGGCTTGATGGCATTCACAGCCTGGAAGACATTGTGGTCAAACATATAGATGCCGACCAGCGCCAGGTTGCTGGGCGGGTTGCGCGGTTTCTCCACCAGACGGCGGATGCGCCCCTGCTCGTCCAGTTCGGCCACACCATAATGCTCCGGCTGCTCCACCTGCGTCAAGACGACCTGGCTGTTCCACTCACTGTCGGCGAACTGGCGGATCAGGCTGCTGATGCCGCCTTGAATCACATTGTCGCCCAGAAACATGACAAAGCGGTCTTCACCCAAAAAGTCCTGACTGATCTTGACCGCATGTGCCAGCCCCATCGGCGCCTCTTGGGGAATATAGGTGATCTTGACATCCCAGCGTTTGCCGTTGCCCACCGCCTGCTGGATCTCTGCACCCGTGTCGCCGATCACGATGCCGATGTCGTCGATGCCTGCTTCCTTGATCGCCTCAATGACGCGAAAGAGCACAGGCTTGTTGGCCACCGGCACCAGTTGTTTGGCGCGGTTGAAGGTGATCGGGTACAGCCGCGTGCCCTTGCCGCCGCTCAAAATCAAACCTTTCATCGTGGCTCCTTGCTATTTTCATAGCCGGATACGCCGGCCCCTTTTTCAGCGTTGAGCAGCACCGCGCCTAACAGCTTGGCCTGCACGCCCTCCAGCACGCTCTTGGCGCGCTGCGCCTCATCGCGCTTGGTGGAACCCGCATTGACAAGCAGAACAACGCCATCCACCTGGCTGGCCCAAAGCGCCGCATCAGTCACCGCCAGCACCGGCGGCGCATCGACGAGAACATAATCAGCCTGGCTGCGCAGCGCCGCCAGCCGTTCGCCCAGCCGTTTGGCACTCAACAGCGCCACCGGATTGCCGCTGACCGGCCCCGCCGCCAGCACCTGCAGCCCCTCGATGCTTGTCGCCTGCAGCGGCG
Organism: Caldilineales bacterium; assembly: GCA_038205395.1. GTDB lineage: Bacteria > Chloroflexota > Anaerolineae > Caldilineales > Caldilineaceae > Fredericiella. The sequence goes on along the minus strand of JBBRBX010000061.1, from coordinate 19,355 downwards.
GCTCTCCCCCGCCTTGCAGCCAGGTGGACAGCCCCTGCTGGTTGGCCAGGCCGAAAATCTCGTGCTGCTGCGGGCGGCGCAGATCGCCATCCACCAAGATCACGCGATCCCCCGCTTGCGCCATCACGACAGCCAGGTTAGCGGCTGCGCTGCTCTTGTCCGGTGTGCCGTCCACTGCGGCCAGCAGCAGCGTCACGACATCGTGGCCCAGGCGCGAAAATTCCAGGCTGGTGCGCAGGCTTTGATAGGCTTCGGCAGCAGCACTGTGCGGCTCGCTTAGGGTGGTCAACTGGGGTGTGGTCATGGCTCTGTCTTTATTCTACCTCTTTTTTACCTACACTATTGCGTAATTCGTACGCCGCCAAGCTGGACGGCGCCGTCGGGACGTGCGGCTGCACCATTGGCTGCTAAGCGTTCTCCGGATTGCCAATCATACAGCCCAGCAACCAGAGTGTACTCTCCCGCCGGCAGTTCAGCCGGCAGCGCCAGCCTCACGAGATCTTCCACCACTGTCTGCGGCGGCCAGCTCTCCACCGGCAGCGGGCCAAAGGCATCCACCACCTGGCCATCCACTTGCGCCACCTTGACTCCGTTCGCATCCAGTAGATGCACAAAACGTGACAAGTGGGGCGGCGCGTCGCCGTGGCGTTCCCAGCGCAGCCGCAGCGGCAAAGAATGGCCTGCTTGGCCGGCTGCCGGTTGCGCTGCTGCGGTCAGCAGGAGCGCAATGCCGAAGCGGGCATCAAGCGGCTGCAAAGGCAGTTCTGCATAGGGGGGCGATGTCACCGGCTGTGCCTGCCAGCCGCCGCCGGCTGTGCGCTGAAAACCGCCCAGCCGCAGCAGCGTGCCCTCTTCCAGCACCGGCGCGCCGCCTGCTGCGGTTACAGGCAGCCGTGTGCCCTCTGTCCAGCCCTCTTCGCCGCTATAAACGCCGACGCCGAGCACAAACTGCTCCGCATTCAGCCCCTCTTCATCCAACCGCCAGGGCAAAGTCTGCACCAGGATGCGTTGTCCCGGTGTCCACAGCGAAGTAGGATACCACAGGACAGAGACGGGTTGGTAATAGATATTGTCGTGCAGCAAATTGCCTTGGTGGTCGTAGTAGCCCACAAAGAAACGCAGGTCACGGTCGAGCGCTGCTTGCGCCGTCCAGACCAGATCGACCACAACTTCGCCATAGCGGTCGCTGCGCACACGGTATTCCTGCAACTGCAGCAGATCGCCAAAGACCGCTCCACTCTGGATGGCATCCGGCGCAGGCGTGCCGACGGCCTGCCAGGCTGTATAAAAAGCCGGCGCCGGCGTCTTGCTGCTCTCTCCCTTGCGCAGCAGGAGATACCCATCATCGGCGGCGGCCACACCATAGCCGTTTTGCAGCAGATCCTCTGCACTGCGGTGCAGGTCGTTGGGGTGCTGCGGCCAGGCGGATGCCGTGACATCGAGCAGTACATAGTCGGCATCCTCCACGCGCGGATAAATGTAGAGTGTCTTGCGCCCGGCCACATGCGGGTTCAGCCGATCCTGGGCGGACACGGCGGCCTCGGCGGGAATCTGGCCAAAAATCACCTGGCCGCGGCGCTGGTGATCGCTCACAGCCAGCGACAGTGTATTGCCGCCGCCGGGCAGATAGCCGTAGAGATGTTGGCCAAGCAGGGCAGCAGCCAGTAGCCAGACGGCCACCAGGCCGGGCCATGCCGCGCGCCGGCGGGCAAACGGCCACTGCCGCCCAGCCCATCGCACCAGCCGCGCCGCCCCCATGACCGCACTCAGCATCACAAAGGGCAGGATGGGCGCAGCATAAATCAGTGTCGTCACCTGGTGCATGGGTGAAAACTGCGCCAGCAGGTTGATTGCCAGCGACGGCAGCGCCAGCAGCAGCACTTCCGGGGCGGCCAGCGACAGAAAACCCACCGGCAGCAGCAGTTCGTAAAAATAGCTCCCTATGCCGGCGGATTGCAGTTGCGTTATGAGCAGGTCGGGGCGTGTCACCAGCGCCAGCAGTTTGGCCCCTGTTGTCTCGCCCAGATAAGCATAGCGGCCCCAATGGATGTTGCCGCCGGCAAAAGCCGTCTGGATGCCCAACACCGCCAGCAGCGACCAGCCGCTCCCCAACAGAATCGTGATCAGCCCAAAACGAGATCGGCGCTGCACCAGCCACGCATACAGCCCCAGCATGGCGACCAGCAGCCCGATTTCTTCTTTGCAGCCTGCCGCCAGCAGCGCAAACAGGACAAACCAACCGTTGCGGCGGGTGGCGAGAAAGTAGAACGCCGCCATCAAGAAGGTGGGCGCCAGCGTCAGCGGGTGAAATTCTAGCCAGTTGGCTGCCTGGATCGTAGGGTTGAGCAGGTAGGCGCCGGCAAAGGCCAGCGCCGGCCAGTCGCCTAGCTGCTGCCGCCGCGTCAGCGCATAAAGCGGAAGCGCACCCAGCGCCACGACGCTGGCCTGCAGCACCAGCAGCGTCTCCACGCCGGGCAGCAGCCGGTAGAGGGCCGCAATCGGCAGCAGGATCGGCTCGACATGCATGCTCAGGCGGCTGGTCAGGCCCGCCTCCTGATTGGTCATGCGGAACCAGTTGCCGTGCGCCGTATTCCAGATGGCCTGGTGCAGATTGCCCATGTCGAGCGCCCGCGCCTCAAAGGCGTGATAGCGCAGGATGGTGAGATAGCTGAAGTAGATGGCGTACAGCAAAACCGCCAGCGCAAGCAGCGCCGGCGGTGCAAAACGAAGGATCGAACGCCAACGGGAGGGAAGATGCAACGTCAGCCGCTCAGGCCGTTTTGGGGGTGACGAGACGGCCTGGCTGCACGGATGTCGCAGCCTCTCGGGCCTTGCCGCTGCGCGGCACTGTACCCAGCACCGGCACGCCCAGCGTGCGTTCGACCGCTGCCGGCGTGCGCAGCAGATCCGCTTCCATCCACGTCAGCAAGAGCACCAGGGCAATGCCCAGCAGCAGACCCAGTACGGCGCCGGCCAGCGCGTTGAGTCGCGGTTTGGGCTGCAGCTGCTCGTAGCCAATGTCGCGGCTGCGAATCTTCACCTCGATGCGGTCGCTTTTGTCCAGTTGGGCGTAATAGGCCGTGCGCTCTTCATAGAACTCATCGGCAAAACCCAGCGCGGCCTGCTTGGCCACCTCACCGTCCGCATTGCGCACCTGGATTTTGATCGTAAAGGTGCTGGAATCCGGCTCGACCTGGGTGTTGGCCAGCAAGTCATAAGGATTCATATCAAGTTCTTGACGGGCAATAACGCGCGCGGCCACTTCAGGCGTCTTGAGGTTGGACGTGAAGTTGCGCATCAGATCCTTGGCTGTGTTGCCCAAGCCCCAATCGGGGCGGGCGGGCACTGTGCTCACCTCGACCGTCGCCGCATAGACCTCTTTCTGTATATAGCTGATTGCAAAGGCCGCAGCGGCGCCCAACAGTATGGCCAGCAGAACGATCCAGCCGCGTTGGCGGATAATGCGCCAGTATTCTTGAAAAGTCATCTGTTTCCTCACCCATGGCGCACTGCCTGCGCCCCACATGCCGTGTCTGCGCCCACATTCCTATCACAGCAGCGATTGCCGGCGCCGGCGTCCTTTGTCTAGCGTCTGCGGGAGCCGGGGATCTGCGCCAGCACGGCCATCCCCATCGCTTCCAACTCACTTGCCTCGCGCACGGAACTGTCCAGATAGTGCAGCAGGAAAACGATGCCCACCCCCACCAGCAGCCCCAAGAGCACCCGCAGCGGCAGTTCCACCTGGTCGCGCGCGCTGGGGCCAACGAGGCTAATGGTTGGTCCATCAATTAACGTCACGCCTGCGCCATCAGTGCCCAACTGCTGAAAATAGAGGGGGGCATTTTGCGCCAGCTCCGCCGCGGCGGCATCGGCCATCAGCCGCAACTGCGCCTCATCTCCGCTGCCCATACTGAGCGTAATGATGCGGTGCTGCTTGCCGGTGGCCGCGCTGCCTTGAATCACCCCCGCCGGCACAGTAATCTGCTGCTTGGTCAGCCGCTTGCTGACATTCTGCGCAAATAACTGGCTGCGCACTACTTCCGTAAAATCATCCACCAGATATTCACTGGTAAGCCAGGCATAGTAGCGTGGATCGTAGTAGGTGGTTACATTCTCTGCGGCTGCCGGCAGCACACCCACCAACATCCGCATGGATGCTGTGTAGGCGGGTGCTGTGGGCTGCCAGGGCCGCAACTGCACGATGCTGAGTAGGGCGACCAACAGCCCCAACAGCAGAGGTATCCACCAGCCCCGGCGCAGGATCGCCCAGTATTCACGTAGCTCCATAAGCCTATAGAGTACCGCAAACAGCCGCTTTCCCCAAAGCGGCGGGCCGGGCGCAGGCGCCTGCACTTGGTGCAGACTGTAATAACTACGACATCAAATAATTTAATATTGAACTATCTTGTGGAGGTTGCTGTACACATGATTGCTCAATTAATCTACTTTTAGGGGGAGATAAACAGATGGCTTACCAGATCGATGCTTCACACTCGGAAATCCAGTTTTCCGTTCGCCACATGATGGTTTCCAAGGCGCGCGGAATTTTTGAAAAATGGAGCGGCACGGTGGCGCTGAATGCGGCGCAGCCTGAGCAGACGACGGTGGACATCACCATCGAAACCGCCAGCATCAACACGCGCGACGAGAAGCGCGACGAACATCTACGCTCGCCGGAATTTCTGGATGCGGCGCAGTATTCTACGCTGCATTTCAAGAGCACCAATGTGGAAGTGCTGGACAAGAAGCACGCCAAACTGCATGGCGATCTGACCATCCGCGGCGTGACCAAACCGGTCGTCGTGGACGTTGAATACAATGGCAGCGCCAAAAGCCCGTGGGGCACAACCAGCTATGGCTTCAGCGGCAGCGCCAAGATCAACCGCGAAGATTGGGGACTCAACTGGAACGCCGCCCTGGAAACGGGTGGCTGGCTGGTCGGCAAGGAAGTCCAGATCGACATCGAGCTTGAACTGGTGCAGGCTGCCGAAGCAGAGGCCCAGCCGGCCTGAGCCGGAGCGCCGGACTGTTTTCTCAACCTATAAAGCGTACCGGCCGGCCTCATCAAGAGGCCGGCTTGTCGTTGCGGTTGCGGCGGCGGCGTCGTTTGCGGCGCGCGCTGTCCCCAGGCGCTGTCCCCGGCTCGGCGTCACTCTCGATGCCGCCGGCTTCCAGCGTCTCTTCGACCTGCTCGGCACTGGGGGGCGGTGCGCTGCCGCGGCGTTTGTTGCTTTCGGCGCGGGTGCGGGCGTTGTCTTCCTCGGCCCCCGCACGCCGCTTGACGGTGCAGCCGCCGCAGGTGCTGCAGGAATGGCCGGCTGCACTCTTGCTGGAAATTAGATCCGCTACCGCCACCTCGACCAGGGCGTGACTTTCCAGCATCACCGTCACCGTTTCTTTGAGCGGGTGCACATGGCGCACACGCCCCGCACCCTGCGGCGTCACCACATCCGCCCCCAGCTTGGGCATTTTCTTGTTCTGTTCGCGGTAAACCGCGTCTTCATACGAAAGACAGCAGAGCAGCCGCCCGCAGACGCCGCTGATCTCGTCGGGGTTGAGCGGCAACTGCTGGTTCTTGGCCATGCGGATGCTGACGGGGGTGAACTCGCGCAGCCAACTGGTGCAGCAGAGCTGGCGGCCGCATTTGCCCACACCGTCCAGCAGCTTGGCCTCGTCGCGCACGCCGATCTGCCGCATCTCAATACGTGTGTGGAAGATGCGCGCCAGTTCACGCACCAACGAACGGAAATCCACGCGGTCCTCCGAGGAGAAGTAGACCAGCAGCCGCCCGCCATCAAAGCTGTATTCGCAGCGCACCATCTTGATGTCCAGCCGGTGCTCGCGCGCCTTGGCGCGGCAGAGGGCCAGCGCTTCCGCTTCTTTGTGCTGCCAAAGATCGCGCGACACCATATCCCACACATTGGCGCGGCGCAGCACGGTCTTCATCTCCCCGACCACCTCTTCCTCATCGATCTGATGGGGCGACTGCACGATCTGGGCGACCTCCGGCCCGCGCGCCGTGTCAACCACGACATACTCCTGGGCGGCCAGGTCGAGCAACTGGCTGGGGTCAAAGTGATAGACTTTGGTCACAGGTTTAAATTGTACGCCAACGACAACCGGCATAAGCTTTAGTCTCTTTGTAAATAGGGCAAATTGAGCACCAATACATCCAAAGCGAGACGTGTATTCACCGTATGGTGAAGATAGCTCTCGATCCGCTGCAGGGTGTGCATCAACTTGCGCACGGGTTCTTGTTCGATCAAACGGGCCTGGCGCTGCAATTCTGCAGCCTGGTCGATGTTGCTGCAGGCATCGCCGCAGCCGGCCTGCACCAGCAGCACGTCGCGCCACCAGCCGCTCCACAGCTCCAGCAAGCCAAACAACTGGTCGCTGCTGCGCCCCCCCGCCGCACTGTTTGCCAGCGATTCGGCAAAGGCCAACCGTTCCATCCGGCCAGAGGCCAGCAGCCGCCACAGGCTTTGCAACTGCTCAGCGCGCCGGCGGCTGGTCTGCGGGTCGCGCAGCTGCTCCACTGCCCACCCCAGACGCCCGTTGGAGAGGCGGGCATAGAGCGCTGCCTGCTCCGGCGTCGCCTGCCAGCCCTGGCGCAGCGCCTGCTCCGTCGTCTCTATGTCGATAGGGCGCAGGTTGAGCACCTGGCAGCGGCTCACAATGGTGGGCAGCACACTGGATCGGTCCAGCGCCGTCAGCAGCAGGATCGTGTTGGGCGGCGGTTCTTCCAGGGTCTTCAATACCTTGTTCTGAAAGACATCGTTGGCGCGCTGCGCATCCTGGATCAGCAGGATGCGGTAGCGTCCCTCCAGCGGGCGCAGCGCCGCCTCATGCACGAGTGTGTCCGCCTGGGCAGCCAGAATTTTGCCGTCAATGCGGTCGACGACAAAATCATCCTCTTTGCTGGGCTGCTTCGCCAACGGCTGCAGTATGCGCAGATCGGGGTGTACGCCGCGCGCGACCAGGTCGCAGTTGCGGCAGCGATGGCAGGGGCGCTGCGCCGGGTCGCTGCACAGAAGCGCCTGGGCAAATGCCTTGGCCAGCGTCGTCTTGCCGATCTGCGGTGCACCGAGCAGCAGATAGGCATGGCTCGGCCCACCGCGCCCGCCGTTGGTGAAGGCGGACGGCGTGGTGCTTTTAGACAGCAGTTGAATTGCCCAGTTGTGGCCAAAGACAGGCCAGTGGCCCGCAGCCGGGGAAGCGCTCAAATCCGTTTGCATCCCTGGGAGTATAGCACACGCGCAGAAGCGCACCCAAACAACTTGAAATTCAGGCGCCCTTGTTCACCTGGCCCCTGCTGCTTTTATCCCGGCGCCTGGCTCAGCGGCGGCTCGCTGGCCATATAGTCGTGGGCGATGCGCCCTACATAGTCGCCGACCAGCCACTGCACGCGATCGTAGTCATGGGAAGCCACCACAAAGCCGGCATGATGCCGCTTGGCCAGCCGCCACACCAGCTCCGGATCGTTGTAGGCGGCGGTGTCGGGCCATTCCTGGCGCGCCAGCGAGACGATCAGCCCGGCATAGTCGTGGCGTAGCGGCGGCGGGCGGTACTGCTCGCCGCGCAGCGCCGCCACCTCCACCCGCGCCCATTCCACCCACGGATTGAGGCCGCTGCCGTACTCCACCAGCCGGTCGATGCCTGCCCCGCCCACGCGTGAGGCAATCTCCAGAAAATAGTAGCGTCCATCTTCGTCGGCGCGGATAAACTCGGCGTGCGTCACGCCATTGCCCATGCCCATCGCCGCCACCGTCGCGCGGTTGATTGCCTGCAGCGACTGCTCCTCCGGCGAGCCGTGACGCACGGTGGTTGAAGCAAAGACGCCGCCGCCCTGATAGACCGTCATCGGCGGCAGCCCGTACTTGTGCGCCACCGCCGCCACCACCTCGCCCTGCCAGACTATTGAATCGACGTGGTAAACCGATCCCGCCACAAAGCGCTCCAGCACAAAAAACGACTGGCGGTCGCCCAACTCGTTGAGCGCCTGCCACACTTCATCGGCGTGATGCACCTTGCGGATGCCCATCGAACTGGCCTCGCCGCGCGGCTTGAGCACCCAGGGCGCCGGCACGCGCGCCATCCACGCTGCCAGGCGCGGGCGGTTGATCACCGAAGTGAACTCAGGCACAAGCACCCCGTGCGCGTGCGCCTGCATGCGCATCGCCAGCTTGTCGCGGAAAAAGCGCGCCTGCGAAGCGCCGATCCCCGGCAGCCGCAGATGTTCGCGCAGCGCCGCCCCCGTCTCCACGTCAAAGTCGTCCAGCGCCGCAATGCAGTCGATTTCCCGCTCGCGCGCCAGATAGCTCACGGCAAAGGTGATGTCCGGCTCCTTGTTGAGTACCGGCAGCGGCAGCATAAAGAAATCGTCGATAGCTGCGCGCGGCCAATCCTCCTGCTCCATCTTCTCCGTCGTCACCAAGATCGTATGGCAGCCCAGCCGCTTGCACTCTTCCAAAAACAGCCCACCTTTGAAAAAGGAGGCCAGACACAGGATCGTATTTGCCATGCATCCCCGCTCTTCCCGGCAAGTCGCCTATCGTATTGCTCCGTGTTGCACCAGTCCTGCCCTCAGTTCCGCATCATTCCTGCCTCAGTTCACGGGCCGTTCGCCCTCTTTGGGCGGAGCCGTCGCCGTAAAATCGGCTGCCACACGCGTGACATACTCCTGCAGCAGCGTCTGCACCCGCTGCGAGTCGGGTGCGGTGATGATAAAACCGGCGTGGTGCTCCTTGTTCAGCCGCCACACGATCTCCGCATCGGTGTAGGCGGAGGTGTCGGGCGTCGCCTGCCGCGCCAGCGAAACCACCAGCCCGGCGGCCTGGCGTCTGCCTGCCGGCAGTTGGTACGTCTCGCCGCGCAGATGCGCCAACTCCAGCCGCGCCCACTCCACCCACAGGTTCAGCCCGCTGGCCTGCTCGATCATCAGATCGATATATGCGCCGCCCACGCGCGCTGCAATCTCCAAGAAATAGAATTGGCCGTCCACTTCGCTGCGGATAAATTCGGCGTGCGTCACCCCGCGCACCATTCCCATGGCTGCAATCGTTTCGCGGTTGAGCGCCTGCAGCGCCTGATCCTCTGCCGACTGGTAAGGCAGTGTGCTGGTGGCGAAGACGCCGCCGCCCTGGTAGACGGTCATCGGCGGCGAGCCGTAGCGGCTGGCCAGCGTAAACAGCACCTTCTTGTTCCAGACGATCGAATCAACGTGAAACACATCGCCCGGCACAAACTGCTCTAGCACATAGTACGACTGCCGGTCGCCCAGCCCGTCGAGCAGCGGCCACAGCTCCCCTTCGCTGTTGACCTTGCGGATGCCCATTGAACTGGCCTCCGAGCGCGGCTTGAGCACCCAGGGGGGCGGCACGCTGCGCATATAGGCGCGCAAGTCATCATAGTTGAGCACATGCACAAAGGCCGGCACGGGGATGCCTTCGTCGCTTGCCTGCACGCGCATCGCCAGTTTGTCGCGAAAAAAGCGCGCCGTCGAGCCGCCCATGCCCGGCATGCGCAGATGCTCGCGCAAATCCGCCACCGTCTCCACATCGAAGTCGTCCAGCGCCACGATGCGGTCGATTTTGCGTGTGCGCGCCAGGTAGGCAATGGCGTTGGTGATGTCGGGCTGTTTGAAGAGCGTGTGAAAGGGCATGACGAAAAATTCGTCGATGGCGGCGCGCGGCCACGCCTCATGCTCCAGTTCTTGCGAAGTCACGAGGATGGTGTGGCAGCCCTGGCGTTTGCACTCCTCCAGAAAGGCGCCCCCCTTAAAGTAGCTGGAAAGACAAAGAATAGTTGTCGGCATGGGCCGCCCTCTAGCGCGTCAAGATCAGTTCAGCCTGCGGCGCACCCAGGAAGATGGCGCCCGCCTCCGTCACCACTACATCCTCCTCCAGCCCAATATAGCCGTAGCCCGGCAAAAATAGCCCTGGCTCCACGGTGTAGACATGGCCCACTTCGAGCGGATAGTCGGGCGTATCGCCGTACCGCTCCCAATGCGGCCCCAACACACCGCCGCCGTCGTGACATGCCCGCCCCATGTGATGGCCGGTCGCATACTTATATTCGGGATAGCCGGCATCCGTCACCACCTTGCGCGCCACGGCATCCACTTCCGCCCCCGTGATTCCCGGCTTCATGACGGCCACCGCCGCTTGGATGGCGTCCACTACAGTCTGGAAACCGTGCTGTACTGCGGCGGGCGCCTGCTGCTCGTCGGCGCGCAGGATATACATGACGCGCTGGATGTCGGAACTGTAGTCGTTCTGGCGGATGCCGAAATCAAAATGGACGATGTGCCCCGGCTCCACCACAATCTCGGTCGGCCCGGCGTGACCGATGGGTGTGTCCGGCCCGCTGTTGACGGCCGGGCAAGCGGCCCGTTCCCATGAGGTCTCCAGCCCCAACTCGTCCACCTGGTCGAGCAGGAAGGCGCCGATCTGCTGTTCGCTCAGCCCCGGCTTCACAAACTCAAAGGTGCGCTGGTACATCTCATAGGTGGTCGCCACAGCCGCCGCAATGCGTTCGATCTCGCTGGCCGTTTTGCGCCCGCGCAGGGCGCCTACGATCTTTTCCGCTGAGACCAGCCGCTCCGCAAAGGGCGTGCCCGCCAGATAGTGCTGCAGCAGCAGATAGAGGCCATGCGTCAGCCCGTCGGCGTGCGAATCGTTGGTGGAATAGTTGATCGCGATCTGCTGCGGGTTGAGACGCATCAGAGTTTCCAGCAGCGGCTTGCTGAACGCCTCATGATAGCCGATTACCTCCGTATAGACGCCCATGCGCCGTGTGGTCTCGGCGTCAAAATGGCCGATGATGGCAATACGTTCGCCGCCGCGCGCGATCAGAAAGGCGCTCTGCCAGGTTACGTCGTGCCCGTAAATATAGGGCAGCACCGGGTCGAGCACGGCGGAGGTCTCGCGCACAAAGGTCAACCACAGGTCAACGCCGAACTCGTCCAGCAGGCCGGCTGCCTGTTCCACTTTTTCTTGAATGAGGGCGACGGCAGCACTGTCGGTTGTTATCATGTTTCTCCTCAGCCGGCAGGTCATTTTGGCTGCCGGCAGCAGTACAATCGGCGGATAATAGTAGCGGCGGTCAAGATTGGTTAACGGAAGATTGTGTATAAAGCGTCATGCTGTCATAAAGATGAAACGCGCTGACGTATTTTTCGATGGCGCGCGCCACCTGGTTTACGACGTAGGCGTGCGGGTCGGGCGTGACCAGAGAAAGATGGGCGTAGAGCGTGCGCCGCGCCGCCACCACCGCCGGCTCGGCCCAGACATAGCGAGCACTGGTCTGCACCAGCCACAGCCGGCGCTCGGGCGCCACCTCAGCCAGCGGCTTGCCTACTTCGTCCGGCTGTAGCCATTTGCGCCAGCGATCCGAGCGATCCACGGCGCGTTCGAGCGTGGCCAGAAAAGCGGCGGGAGTGAGGCCGCGGTTGGCGCACAGCCGCGCCTCGCGCGCTTCCAATTCTTGCAGGGCGATAAACTCCTCGGCGGTGAATTCAGGGCCGACGTTGGCTCCGCCCATGCCTGCCGCTGCATAGGCGGTGGGATTCTCCACCCAATCGCTGTAGTGACCCTTGAGCAGCGAGCCATACGGGCGCACGATCTCCGTCAACTGCGCCGCCACCTCGGCGTCAAAAAAGGTGGTGTGCAGATCAGTGCCCACCTGCGCCACCACAAAGCAGGGCCAGGCGTGGCCCAGGTTGCGCTCGGCCAAAGCGGCTGCCAACATTTGCAGAAAGGCGCGGAAGTTGGCGACATCCACCAACCCGCCGTGCACCTCTTCGGTGCCCACCTCATAATCGACCGCCGCCAGCCCCAGCCGCACCCGTTCATGTTCGGCGTGCTCGATCAACTCCACCGTGCGCGCCACCACCGTCTCCAGCGCCGGCGGCTGCCCAGGCGGCAGGCTGCGGTCTACGGTGGGGTCAATATGCAGGAGGCTGTAACCGGCGGCCAGACAATCAGTCAGGCTGGCCTTGACTTCCGCCATCGCCTGCTGCAGCGGCAGCTTGTCGCGCGTCTGCTTGTCCTTGAGCCAGGGGCCGCCGTGGTCAAGACAGGCAAAGAGCGGGCTGCGGCAGCCGTAGCGGGTTGCGTACTCCTGCATGGTCGTCACAAAGTGCTGCGCTGTCCAGCCGGTGTAGCCGCCGTCGCGGTCCACCTGATTGAGCGTCGCCGCAAAAAGCATGGGCGCATTGCTGCGCGTGGCTACAGCCACCGCCGCCTCGAACACCGCCGCTGAATTGGGACAGACGGCCAGCAGCGCCAACTGTGTGCCCTGCTCGCGCAGTTCGATCTGGCGCAGAAGATAATTGTGTAATATTGCCATAAAATGTCCTGACTTTAAAGCTGAAGTTCTTTTTGATTAACTGGCTGCCAGGGCGATGACGCCCAGCAGAATGGCTAGAGCGGCGGGCAGACGGCTGCGCAACTGCCCCTCATGCAGCAGATAGACCCCCATCACGGTGGCGATCAGGATGCTCACTTCGCGCAGCGGCGCCGTGTAGAGAAGGGGCGTCGTCTGCATGGCCACCAGCACCAGGATGTACGCCAGTTCGCTGCCGAAGCCAACGCCGATCACCGCTCCTTTGTGTGTGCGCCAGAGCGTTTTTACCTGCGGCCACAGCCGCAGCCCCACCGGCAGCAGCAGCAGCGCGCGGATGCTCACCGACATGCTGTCGTAGAGCACAGGCGGCAGTTGCAGCCGGCTGACCGCCACCTTGTCCCACAGTGTATAGGCCGCAATCAAGAAACCGGTCGCCAGCCCGTAGCCTAGCGCCTGCCGCTGCAGGCCAAATGCCGCGCCGCCGCGCGCAATCACAAAGACGCCGCTCACAATCAGCAATGCACCCAGCAGCCCCAGCGTCGTCGGCCGTTCACCCAGCAAGAAGATGGCGCCCAGCATTGCAAACAGCGGCCCACTGCCGCGTGCCAGCGGATAGATCACAGACAAGTCGCCCACCTGGTAGCCGCGCTGCAAGGTGAGGAAGTAGAGTGTCTGCAGCACCCCGCTGCCCAGCAGAAAGAGCACCACCACCGGCTGCCACTGCACCAGTGCAAACTCGCCGCGCAGCAGGCTGATTGGCAGCCAGATCAAGCTGCCCACCAGCGCCGCCAACCAGACAAAGGCCGCGCCGCCGCCCGCGCGCTTGGCCAGCAGGTTCCAGCTCGCGTGTATCACCGCGGACGCCAGGATCAGCCCCAGCGCCGCCGTGCTCACAGCGGCCCGTCTTCACCCAGCACCCAGCGGCGCAGCGCCACCGCCGCGCCGTCTTCTGCGATGTCCGGTGCGATCCAGCCGGCGACGGCTTTGACCGCCGGTGTGGCGTTGCCCATCGCAATGGCAAAGCCTGCCGCCTGCATCATTGGAATGTCGTTTTCGCTGTCGCCGATCGCCAGCACACGCTGCGGGTCCACCTGCAGCAGCTCACACAGCTTGCGCAGCCCGCTGCCTTTGTCCACGCCGGGGGCGGTGGCCTCCACCAGCCAGACATGAGTGCGCATGATGGAGAGAGCGGGCGTAAAGCGTGCGTCCATATCCACCAGCAGATCACGCCCGCTCTTGGTCGGGTCGTCATAGGTAATCACCTTGATGGGCGGGTGCGCGTCCGCCGCCGCCAGCAGGGGCGCAAACTGGGCACAGTAGATGGCGGGGTAGCCCAGCAGGTGGTGCAGCAGCGCCTCTTCGTCGTCCGTCTCTCCTACACGGTTGCGACAGACGTGTGTGGAGCCGTCGGCGTGCAAAAAGTAGAAGGCCGTCATAAATGGCTCCTGGTCCACCCACGCCGCCAGGGCACGCGCATCCGCCAGCGGCAGGTCCTGCTCCACCAGCACCTGGCCACTGCTGGGGTGGCCGATCACTGCCCCCTGCGTGGTGACGGCCGGATAGAGCAACTGTAGATCGCCGGGCAGTTGGTGGCGCAGATAATCCAGCGTGCGGCCCGTCCCGATCGTCAGCGGCACCCCCGCCGCTTGCACGCCGGCAATCGCCGCCTGCACCGCGGGGCTGATCGTAGCGCGTTTGAATGGGTCAAGGATGGTGCCGTCGAGGTCTAGAATAACAAGATCAAAGGGTCGCATAGTCTATGTAGCATACGGGAAGCAGGGGGAAAATGCAAAGCCCTCCGGCGATCCGCAGCGTGAAGAATGAGAAGATTTCCGAGTACCTTTTTTGCTTTGCTCAATCCGCCGATAGTGCTATACTATAAATGACTCTGCGGAACCCGTGCTTTGGCTAGAACACGGGGCGAGCCAACACTTCACCTTTGGGAGCTGACCACGTGGCGTGGATGTGTTAGCCCTTACGGGCAAGATGGAAGCGTCCAGTTGGCACCCGCCCTGCTTACGCAGGTTCGTACCCACTGGCCACACGGTTCTGCGGAGTCTCCTTGCCTTTTCTGCCGCCTGCGCGATCAGGCGGCTTCTTTTTGCGCCGCCGCTTTGGGTTCGACCAGCCAGATCAAGAACGCACCGGCCAGCCGCAGGACAAACGCCATCACCAGTGCGATCTGCAGGTTGAACCATTCGGCCATCAACGGCCCGAAGAGCGCGCCCAGCAGGATAGCCCCGTTGAGCGCCAGGTTGTACCACGCCAGATAAGCGGGGCGGTCGCCTGCCGGCACCTTTTCTAGCAGATAGTTGCCCAACGCCCCACCCACTAACGACCAGGCCAGACCGCCGATGAGGGAGGTGAGCACATAGTAGAAGAGATCGGGCATAAAAGCCGTCATCAGTGGGTAGAGGCTGAGCAGCGCCGTACCCGCTACCGTCAGCGTGTGATTGCCGAAACGCCGCGACAGACGGTCAAACTGGAGCGAGCCGAGCAGCACACACGAATGGAAGACCGCTGTGCCGATGGATATCTGCTGGTCGCTGAATTGCAACTGTCCGACCCAGCGCAGCGGAAAGAGCGCGCCGGGCATAAACTGCGCGGCGTGAAAGGCGAACAGCGCCAGGATCACCATGCCAAAGCCGCCGCGCAGAACTTCCGTGCGCAACAGGTTGCCGCTGCGCGTAAAGGCGCGCAGCGCGATACTGACCCGTTCGCCCACCCCTTGCCCGCCGCGCACACCGCCCGGCTGGGCGCGGTCGCCGATCACCTGGCGCAGAAGCGGCGGTTCCTCCGCCGGCGTCTCACGGATGTCGCGCAGTTGCGCCACATGATAGGTGCTCATGATCGCACCCAGGGCGCCCAGGCTGAAGATGATTGTATAGCCGATTTCCAGCGGTGTGTGGCTCAAGATATAACCGCTGACCAGTGAGGTAATGACATAGACCAGCGAGATCAGCGCATTGCGTCTGCCCACCACATGGCCGCGCCACTCGATGGGGACAGCCGCCGCAAAAAGGGCGTTGAAGCCGATCGCCAGCCCCACGGCGGGAATGGTGAGCAGCAGTGTGGCCCAGATCATTACCTCGATCTGCAGGGCGGCGGGCAGGAGCAGCGGTAGCAGCGCATAAAGCAAAAAGAGTCCACGCGAGGCAGTGGCGCTCCAATAGACGGCCGCACCCACGGGCCGGTTCTGCAGCCAGCGTCCGGCCGGCAGGGTGAAGAGCAAGTTGACGGTGGCAGGGCCCGCCGTCAATAATCCAATTTGAAAGGCAGTGGCCCCCAGGCGGGCGGCGTAGACGCTGAAGAACGCAATTGTGCTGCCGGCCAGCAGCCCATACCAGGCGATATCGCCATAAAGATGATGGGTGTGGCGGCGCAGTGTCTCCGGCATCACCGGCTGGGTGGCGGTGGGGGCAAAAAAGGGGATTCGCTGCAGCAGTCGTTGTAGGTATCGTTGTAAGTTGGTAAGCATCAAAACTTTTTCCACAGGTTGAATTTGAAGAAAGGATCATACAACATGCCTAGCTCCGCGCAAATGCCCGGCCCCGCGCAAATGCTTCACTCGCCGCCGGCAGCGCGTGTACGCATTGCCCTTGTCGGCGCCGGCATCTATGCGCGCGATGCGCATTTGCCGGCGCTGGCACGCTTGCGCGAGCACTTTGATCTGGTGGCGATCTACAGCCGCAGCCAGGCGTCGGCGCAGGCGCTGGCGCAGGCGTGGCCGGAGTCGGTGGCCACCACCACGGATCTGCCGGCGCTGCTCGCACGCGATGACGTGGCGGCGGTCGATATCGTGCTGCCCATCCCTGTGCAGGCGGAGATCGTGGCGGCGGCGCTGGCGGCGGGCAAGCATGTGGTGAGCGAGAAACCAATTGCGCCCAGCCGCGCCGAGGCGCTGCGCCTGCTGACCCTCCATCGCCGTCACCCGGAGTGCGTGTGGATGGTGGCAGAGAACTGGCGCTATGAGGAGGCGTTTGTGCGCGCCGCTGCCCTGCTGCAGGCAGGGACGATTGGCCGTCCTCTGCTGGCGCACTGGGCGCAGTACAGCCCTATGCAGCCGCAGAACAAGTACTACGGCAGTGCCTGGCGGCGCGCCGGAGAGTTTGCGGGTGGGCTGCTGCTCGACGGCGGCGTGCACCATGTGGCGGCGCTGCGTATGCTGCTGGGTGAGATCACGCAGGTCGCGGCCATGGTGCAGCAGTTTGCACCCGATCTGAAGCCTGCAGACACGCTGACGGCGACGCTGCAGTTTGCCGGCGGCGCACAGGCAACCTATCTCACCACCTTTGCCGCCGGCACCCCTTTCGGTGCACCGCTCACGATTGTGGGGATGCACGGCAGCCTGCGTGTGGAGCGGGGGCGCATCGAAGTGGCGGATGCGGCTGGACAGGTGCAGGTGACTGAGTGCGCCCTCTACACTGGAGTGGACGCAGAGCTGGCGGCCTTTGCCGCCGCCGTGCGCGACGGTGCGCCGCAGCGCAACAGCCCGTTAGAGGCGCTGACCGACCTTGCTGTGATCGAGGCGCTGTTAGCGTCGGCGCAGGAGGGGAGCCGGCAGGCGCCACTTGCGCTGTAGCGAGCGCACCGTGTAAGAAAGCGGATTACGCTGTTTTACCGTTCGATTCGTATAATCAGCGGGTGCGCTGCGAATGACGGCACATAGCCGCTTATTTTGATTCATCCAAAATCAACGAATAAAGGAGAAAATATGGCCACCATCCGCGAACAACCACCTGTCAACCGCAAAATATCGTTCACTCGTGTATTGATGGCGGGCGCCATCGCCATCGTCGGTTCAATCCTGGCCAATCTTCTCATTCGCTGGCTGGGTATGCTGCTGCTGCCGGTAGACCCCAGCTTTCTGCCGGTGGCCACCTTTCCGCCGACCATTCTGTTTACCCTCATTTTTCTGGTCATCGCCACGATTGTGTTTGCGGTGATCAACGCCTTCACCGCCAACCCGCCGCGCGTCTTCAACATTGTCGCGCTGGTGGCGCTGCTGCTGTCGCTGATCCCCGATGTCATGCTGCTGATCAACCCGGCGCTGCTGCCGATGGGGACGCCGACCTTCGGCGCAGTGCTGATTCTGCTCCTCCAGCACATCGCCGCCTATCTGATCACCGTATGGGCCTTCACGCGCTGGGCGCAGCAGGGGTAAGTGCGAGATTGCCGGCGCGGCTGTGTGCCCCGGCACATTGACAATCGGGCCTAGAAAAGGTATGCATTGGCTATGCAAAGCGTATTTCTCTCCTTGAGTCGCTGGTGCTGGTTTTACGCTGGCGCCACTTCGGCTATGTGTGGAATTGGCCGTTGGGCATCAGCATTGTGCGCGGCGGGCAGGTGGAGCGCAGGGCGATTGTCGATGTGACCCGCTGGCTGCTGTGGGGAAGCTGGCTGGCGGCGCTGCTTATGCTGTTGGCGCCGGCTGCCCAATGCCGGCAGAAACATGCAAGAAAAGGGCAGGTGCAAAAATGAATGAGCAGAAGAACGGCTTTAGCGCCCAGGCGCTGCACAGTGTGGCGCAGGTAAACGAACTGCTGGGGCGGCTTTTCAAGGTGGCGGAGCCTGGTGCGGCCTTTGCGGAGCCGGTGGTGGCGGGCGAGCGAAGCGTAATCTTGGCTTCGGAGCTGGTGGTGAGTATGGGCGCCGGTTTTGGCATCGGCGGCTCCAGCGGTGAATCTGCGGATGCCGAGGCCGATAAGGTGGACAGCGGTGGCGGTGGAGGAGGCGGCGGCTATGCCGGCGCCCGTCCCGTGGCGGTGGTCGTGATTGAGCGGAACGGCGTGCATGTGGAGCCAATTGTCGATTCCACCAAGCTGTGGCTTGCCCTTTTTACCACGCTGGGCGCCATGTTTCTCGCCTGGAGCCGTATGCGCCAGGTCGCAGACCAGCAATTCCGCAGCCGGAACAGCGTGTAGCCTCGCTGCGCCCGCAATATCTCCAGCGCCCTTTGCCTTTGTTGCACTGCGGCGCCTATCGGAAAGCAATCCGTTATGAATGTCGATGCCGCCAATTTAGGCTATCTTTTCCATCCTTTTGCGTCCGGCTCATCGGGAGCCAGGCCGTCACTGGGCTATGCTGAGCTGGAGGTCTTTCTCAGTGCGGCGCGGGTGGGTGTGGGCTTTGTGCCCGCGCATCTTGTCCTTTGTGTTTGGACGAATGGCGGTGGCCGCAACCAGGCACTCTCCCTCAATAAGTTGACCATTACGCCGCATGCCGTGAGCAGCGCCGATTATGCGGTGGCGCCTGGATTTATCACCATTGCCGGCCACGGCGGCAGCGAAGTGCAGGTTTATTGTTTCGGCGGCGCCCTGGCCTGCCGTAAGCAGGATGATCTGCTGGTCTGCCGGCTCATCTCGCCGGCGCCCCTCCTCAATCTCAGCGAAGAGGGGTTGGAGTGGTCGGAGAATGCTGTGATGCATGTGGTGGACGGGTTGGAATCGGAGATAGCCACCTATCGCGCCCGCTATGGCGAGGCGGAGGAGGCAGCATTTGATCGGCGGCTGGCAGCCACCGACCCGCGTCTGCTCTACGCCGTGGGGCTGGCGCTGGCGCAGCATTCGTTTGCCGTGCGTCCGGAACTGCTGCGCACCGAGCACTATTGGGACGAACATTCCAGCCTGATGCGCGCCATCGAAGGGGCCAGGCTGGCTGGCTGGTGGCCGGCGGAAGCGACACTGCCGGCGGTGCTCGCCTCAGAGCCTACAGCAGGCGCAGGCGGCAAATGAAGGGCGCAGCATGATGAGCAGCAGAGATTCTATGGCCGAGGCGCAGCCGGCTTCTGCGCTCCGGACCACTGGGCAGCGCCCGGCGCAGAGACCGGGCGCACAGCGGCGCTGGACGCTGCAGTATGCCCTTGCGGTGGTAGTGTATCTAATTCGGTGGAAATTAGTTTAGGCATTGAAAAGGGTGGTTTGTTGAGAGATGACAGCCAAGAGGCCTTGGGTAGAATGATAGGCGGTTGCCTTATTGAACTGAGTGCGCAAGGTGCGATTGAACCGTTC
>JBBRBX010000060.1:0-34810 GCA_038205395.1 Caldilineales bacterium | reverse complement strand
CACGGCGGAACCACGCGGCGCACTATCCAACCAGATGGGAACACACATGCACAGCTACCCAGTCGTCCTCCACCACATCTACATCTCGCCCGGCCACAACTACTTTGGGCGGCCGAAGAGCGGGCCGGGCACGCACGCTACGCAGGATGTCGCCCAGGCTGAGGCGGTGGCGGGACAGGGGCTGCGCGGCGACCGCTTTTTTAGCGTGCCCGCGCACTACAACGCGCAGGTCACCTTTGTGGCCTGGGAGGTCTTCCGCGTTCTGCAAGACGAATTCAGGCGTGACGACTGGTCACCTATCCTTATGCGCCGTAATATTGTGATCGAAGGCGTCCCGCTCAACCAGTTGATCGGCCAGCCCTTCCGGCTGGACTTCGGCGATCATCAGATAGCCTTGCAAGGCGCCCAGCACTGCGCTCCCTGTGCGTGGATGGACGCCATGCTGGCACCCGGCGCGCAGAAGTTTCTGCGCGGGCGCGGCGGGCTGCGCGCCAAGATTGTGACGGATGGGATGATTGTGCGGGGCGAGGCACGGCTGGAAACAGAAGCAGCACTGGATTTGGAGGGGATGCTGGCGCCTGTTAGCCGGCCGCGGCTGCCGTAACGGAGTAAAAAAAACTGAGTTTTTTTGAAAAACTCAGTTTCTGATCCTGCATTTCTGCTACTGCTGCAGCGGCCAGCGGCGTTACTTGCTGCGCAGTGCCCGCAGTTCTTCAAACAGCGCCTTCTCCTGCGCACTGAGGCTGCTGGGCAGATGCACGTCTACCACAGCCAGCAGGTCGCCGCGCTGGTCGGGGTTTTTGAGATGCGGCATGCCCAGGCCGCGCAGGCGGATAACCTTGCCGTTTTTGGCGCCGGCCGGGATGGTCAGCGCTACGGTTTTGTCAAGCGCCGGCACCTGCGCTTCGCCGCCCAAGAGGGCGGTGTACAGATCGACCGGCACATGCACGCGCAGGTTGTCGCCCTCACGCGTGTAGCGCGGGTTGGGCTGCACCTCAATATTGAGCACGATGTCGCTCTGCCCGCCTGCGCCCTTCATGCGCACCCTGGAGCCAGTCGTCACCCCGCGCGGGATGTTGACTTCCAAGCGGGAGCCGCCTTCCAGTTGCAGAACGCGCGTTGTGCCATGAAAAGCCTCTTCCAGCGTGACGGCGGCCTCCACCTCTTGGCGCTGCGGGCGCGTCATTGTCTCCGTATCAAAGCCCATGCCGCGCGAACGGCTGCTGCGCGTGCTGCGCCCGCCGCCCATACCGCCAAAGAGCGCATCAAAGAAGGAGGAATAACCGCCTGCGCCGCCGCCGCCGCCGCCCATCCCGCCGCTGCCCATCCCGCCGCCGCCAAACATCTGTTCAAACTCTTCGGGCGAAATGGTGCGGGTGTAGGAACCGCCAGGCTGGCCGCCCATACCACCCATGCCGCCCCAGTTGAAGTCCTCAGGGCGTCCGCCGGCGCGCTCATACTGCTCCCACTGCGAGCCGAACTTATCATACTTGGCGCGCTTGTCGGCGTCCGATAAGACGGTGTACGCCTCGTTGATTTCCTTAAAACGCGCCTCGGCAGACTTGTCACCCGGATTCTTGTCCGGATGATATTGCTGCGCCAGTTTACGGAAGGCTTTTTTGATCTCTTTTTCATCCGCTCCGCGTGCTACGCCAAGCGTTTTGTAATAGTCTTTGTATTCCATAGGCGCCTACCCTGCACTTACTAAAACTCTTGCCGGCCGGATAACCCGATTACCCTCAACATAGCCCGCCTGCACCACCTGCGCCACATGATCCGCCGGTACACCGGGGACAGGTGCATGGCCGATAGCCTCGTGTAGATTGGGGTCAAAGAGCTGCCCCTGTGGCTCCACCCGCTCAATCCCGTAGCGACGCAGCGTATCCAAAAAGGCGCTGCGTGTGGCTTCAATGTTATCAATAAAGCCTTTGACCGCCGAATTGTTACTCTCCGGCGCGTGCTGCATGGCCAGATCCAGATGGTCGGCCAGCGGCAGCATGTCGATCAAGATGCGGCGGCGAAATTCGGCTGTATCGCTGGCCGAGCGTTGCTCCCAGCGCTTGCGCAGGTTATCCACTTCGGCCTGCAGCCGCACATACTTTTCCTGCCACGACTGGTCATCTTCGGCAGCCAGCTTCTTGTTCGCATCCTCCAGCGCCGCACGCGTAAACAGCAGTTCCGCTTCCAACCTTTTGAACTCTTCACTCTGCTTGTGCAGCGCATCCTTGGTAATTTCAAGCTCGGTTTTGCTGTTTTGCAGCGCCTTGCTCTGTTCTTCCAGACGTGCACCCTGCTCTTCATACGCCCGTACAAAATTCTCTACGTCCGCCGGGTTGATCTGGCGCGGCCCTTGCGGCTGGTTGGGCGGCATCGGACGCCGCCGGTTATACATATAACTCATGCCATCCTGCTTTCGCTTAGCAAACGGGCGAGGCTTGCGCCCCGCCCGTAGTCACTCTCCTGTAGCGTCTGTCGCCTAGACAGTGCGATACTCGCCTTCGACCACATCGTCGTCGGCAGAGCCGCTCGGCCCCTGCGGGCCACCAGCCTGCGGGCCGGCGCCGTTTTCACCCGGCTGCGAGTACATCTGCTGCGCCAACGCATTGGTCGCCTGCTGCAGCCGCTCGGTCACGCTGCGGATGCGGGCCAGATCGCTCGTATCCTTGACGCCCTTCAGCTCTTCGACCAGTTCCTCAACGGTAGCCCGGTCGTTGGTCGGCACCTTGTCGCCCAGATCATGCAGCGTCTTCTCGGTCACATAGACCAGATTGTCCGCCGTGTTGCGCGCCTCGGCCAGTTCACGCTGCCGCTTGTCGTCTTCCTCATGCGACTTGGCTTCACGCACCAAGCGATCCACCTCATCGCCGGAGAGGTTAGTCGACGCCGTGATCTTGACGCTCTGCTCCTTGCTGGTCGCCTTGTCCTTCGCCACCACATGCAGAATACCGTTGGCGTCGATGTCAAAGGTCACTTCGATCTGCGGCACACCGCGCGGTGCGGACGGAATCCCATCCAGACGGAAGTTACCCAGCGTCTTATTGCCGCCGGCAATCGGGCGCTCACCCTGCAGAATGTGGATGTCCACTGCCGTCTGACTGTCCGCCGCCGTGCTGAAGACTTCGGTTTTCTTGGTCGGAATCGTGGTGTTGCGCGGGATCAAAACCGTCATCACACCACCCAGCGTCTCCAGACCCAGACTTAGCGGCGTCACGTCCAGCAGCAGCAGGTCGCTGACTTCACCGCCCAGCACGCCGGCCTGCACCGCAGCGCCGACCGCCACCACTTCGTCCGGATTCACACCCTTGTGCGGCTCTTTGCCCGTCAACTGGCGCACCAGTTCCTGTGTCATCGGCATACGGGTCGAACCACCGACCATGACCACTTCGTCCAGGTCCTTAGCCGTCAGGTTAGCGTCCTTGAGCGCATTGAAAAAGGGCTGCTTGCAGCGCTCCAACAGATCGGCCGTCAACTGCTCAAACTTGCTGCGGCTCAGGGTAACCACAAGATGCTTGGGGCCGCTGCTGTCCGCCGTGATAAAGGGCAGATTGATCTCCGTCTGCGTCGTAGTGGAAAGCTCAATCTTGGCTTTTTCCGCTGCCTCACGCAGACGCTGCAGCGCCTGGCGGTCACCGCTCAGGTCTACACCCTGTTCGCGCTTGAACTCGTCGATCAGCCAGCGCACGATGCGCTCGTCCCAGTCGTCGCCACCCAGCAGTGTATCGCCGTTAGTGGATTTCACTTCGATTACGCCGTCGCCGACTTCGAGCACAGAGACATCAAATGTGCCACCTCCCAGGTCAAAAACCAGGATCGTCTCATCGCTCTTCTTGTCCAGCCCATAGGCCACGGCGGCGGCTGTCGGCTCGTTGATGATGCGCAGCACATCCAAGCCTGCGATCTGGCCGGCATCCTTGGTCGCCTGGCGCTGGCTGTCGTTAAAATAGGCCGGCACCGTAATGACCGCCTGCTTGACTTCCTCACCCAGATACGCCTCGGCATCGCGCTTGAGCTTACCCAGCACCATAGCACTGATTTCCTGCGGCGTGTATACCTTGTTCTTGATCGGAATGCTCACGCGGGCGTCATGGTTTGGCCCCTCGGCGATTCCATAAGAGACCATCTTGCGCGCCTTTTGTGTTTCCGGGTCATCATAGCGGCGGCCCATCAGACGCTTCACCGAATAAACCGTGTTCTCCGGATTCACCACCGACTGGCGCTTGGCAGTCACACCGACCAGACGCTCGCCGTTCTTGTTAAAGGCCACTACAGAAGGGGTTGTGCGTGCACCCTCCGAGTTGGCGATAACAGCCGGGTTGCCGCCTTCCATCACGGCCACCACGCTGTTGGTTGTTCCTAAGTCAATCCCAATAATTTTAGCCATCTTTATCATTTCCCTCCGAAT
Source organism: Caldilineales bacterium (assembly GCA_038205395.1). Classification (GTDB taxonomy): domain Bacteria; phylum Chloroflexota; class Anaerolineae; order Caldilineales; family Caldilineaceae; genus Fredericiella. The sequence goes on along the minus strand of JBBRBX010000060.1, from coordinate 30,408 downwards.
AGAGTTGTTTCTGCAATCATTCTTAAACTGTTTCCAGTGTACCGGATGTACGTCAGTATGTCATTGTATTTTCATTAGCGATTTGTTTGCGTTTGCGGTGGGGGCACTCCAAGTTCAGTTGCAGTGTTGCGGCGTAAGCGCCACTTCTTTCCCTTCCCAATTCCTCTTATCACACACTTTCCAATCGTGAGTTGCCGGCACAATTATGGTATGATCTTCCCAAAGAATTTGGGTAAATGGTCAACTGGTGGCGATGCCCCAGCCACAAAAATTTACTGCGTGCAGAGCTGCTACTTTTGTAGACCACTCCCAGCACCTTTTCCCAACATACCAATTGATTAGGAGCCTTTATGGGTAACCAGATTGCTGTATTTATCGACTTTGAAAATATCGCCTTATGGGCTGAACAAGAGTTTTTGGATTTTGAATTGACCCCGCTGGTGCAGTATCTCGAAGCACGCGGCAACGTCGCCATCATCCGCGCCTATGGCGACTGGAGCCGTTTCTCCCGCTATCGCGAAGACCTGATGAACAACGCCGTGGATCTTCTCCAGGTATTCAGCGTGCGCGCCGGCAAAAACCGCGCCGATATCCGGATGGCGCTCGATGCCTTTGAACTAGCCCTGCAGCGCCCCCAACTTGACACCTTCGTCATCGTTTCCGGCGACAGCGACTTCGGCCCCTTGATGGCCAAACTGCGCGAGTATGGCAAATACACGCTCGGCATCGGCCCGCGCGACGTGACGCACCCGCTGCTCGTGCGCGCCTGCGACGAGTTTATCTTTATTGAAACGGCCCTGGGCGAACTGACCGAAGATGTCAATGCGCTCTCCGACGGCATTCAGGCCGACAATGAGGCTGCCCGCCAACTGCTGCTCAAAGCGCTGAGCGTCCACACCCAGCGCAACGAACTGCCTGTGCTGGCCGCCAAGCTCAAGCAGACAATGCTGATGCTGGACGGCTCGTTCAACGAAGCCAATTATGGCTTCACCCAGTTTAAGGGCTGGCTGGAGCAGAACAGTGACCTGCTCACACTGTTCGTCAAAGACTTCCAACTCTATGTGGCGCCCAACGATTACATACCCTCCGCCGAGTGGGAGATGCGGCCGTGGGAAGGCTCGTTGGCCACCAACGGCCACGCGCCGGCTCCGCCTGCGGGGGGTATCGGTCTGCAAGCGGCAGATATGGTTGCGACCAAACCATCGCTGCGCCAGCAGTACAACCAGATTTTCACCCGTCTCAAGATGACTTCGGTTGACTTTGCCACCCGCCGCGATGTGCTGCGCGACATCTACCGCGAGCTGGTCGACCGGCCCGGCGAACGCACAACCGACGAGCTGCTGGAAGAACTGTGCGAACGCTATGAGACCCAAGGCGTGATCCGCAGCAAGACGACGCTGCGCCAGATCTGGCAGATGGGTTTTCGCCAGCGCGCCTTCGACTATCGCGAACAGGTCGCCTCCGTGCACGTGCCGGTCTGGCTTGCCGATGAGATCGACAGCGAAGCGGCTTTTGTGCAGCGTGCGGAGTCGGGCTTTGTCTACGCCGTCATCAATGCCGGTCTCGACATCGATATGAATGAGCTGGCTGTAATCCTGCTCAATGACAACGACCATGTCGAATATATTGAAGATCTGCTGGCCGATCTCGATGCGCGCGGCCTTGTGCTGGAGGTGGAAGGGCGCTATATGCTGCCGGGGCAGAGTTCCATCCCCTTTCGCGATGACCCTGCCATGCAGCCGTTGATCTATGACATTGAAAATGTGCCCATTCCCGACAGTGTGCCGCGCTCGTTTGAAAAGGCGCGTTCGCTCTCCAAAACCGCCATGCTGCAGCGTTCGCAGGACTTTGCCGCATCCGCCCGCTCCTATCTGATGGCCTGCCGGCTGCAGTGGGATGCGATGGAATCCGGTGAACCAGGGGCGACCTTGGAAGATTTGCGTTGGTATATGGCTTCCTATGCTTCGGTCAAGGCGGGCGAGCTGTCACAGATCCACCGCGACTATGCCAACTCGCGCCCCTACTATCTCGCCTTCTTCAGTCTCGTGCAGGAAGACGACCCGCTGTGGAGCCGGATGCGCGGGCTGATCAACCCCATGCTCTCCTACTATTGGGTCAACGCCTGGCGCGAGCTTGGCCTTAACGCCGGCAACCCCAGCCTCAACGCCACCACACCGGCGGAGATTGCCGTGCGCGCGGCCACGCACGAAAATCAGGAGCTTTGTCGCCTCTGGTATGACATGACCAATCGCCTGGCCGAGGTCAACCCCGGCCTGCTGCGCCGAGTCGCCAACCAGATTCGCCTCAACCGCGGTGAATCCGCCGTCTACGCGCAGGTGGCCGACACGTTGGAACAGATGCTGATGGCATAGGCAGATATAAAAAGACACCAAGTTCCTTGCAGGAACTTGGTGTCTGATTTAATCCGCCTAAGTGTCAGCGTACACGAATGCGGATATCACGCGTGTCCACGCTCCCGTCCATCAACACCACTTTGAGCTTATAGGTCTTGCTCTCCTTGGGACAGACCTGCTGCGAACCGACTCCCACCACGCCACTGTCGTTGAGATAAACCGACTGCACGCCCTGCACTTCCCAGTGCAGCGTGGTGCAGTCGCCGCGGTTGATCTCGCGCTGATCCGCCCAAAAGTCAATATAGTACCCAATGCCGCCGCTGCCGCCACTCACGTTGATGGTGATCGGGTAGTCGCTGCTGGCATTGTTGGTCTGCACCACACGCAGGAAATAGGTCGTGGTCACACTGGGGCAGACAGTGCGCGCATCGTGGCCCCCCACACCGATGACATTGCCGCCGTCAATAAAATAGACTGCCTGCACCCCATCCACATCCCAGCGGATCGCCGTACACTCGGTGGCAGTGACATAGTTGGAGTCCGCTCGCAGATTAGGCGTGTTGCCGGGCGCAGGGGGGGCCGGCGGGGCAGGCGGCCCTGGCGGTGGAGGTGGAGGTGGAGGTGGATTGGGGTCGGGGACCTGAATGCCCACCCACATCACCTGGCCAAAATAGTCGCCGGCCGCATTGCGCAACTGCCAGAAGGCTTGAAAGGTGCCATAGGTCTGTGGCGCCACCAGGCTGACGGAGAGGTCGAGCAGTCCTCCTGGCGCTACATTGTAGCCGATGGGAACCGTCAAGCCACCCATGCGCGCCTCCGGCCGATTGCCGTTGACGTAGGCCACGGCATAATCGGGTGTCCACGTACAGGTGCCGGTGTTCTGCACACGCCAGCTCTTGACAAAGGCCTGGCCAGGCTGCAGAATCGGCGGCGCTGTCATATTCTGGTCGTCATAGTTCAGATCGGCGATAAACGCCATGCCGTCAACGCAAGGGGGTGGCGCAGGTGGGGCCGCAGGAGTAGGAATATTTTTATTATCCACCACGGCATCCGGACCAGTCGGCGCCACAGCATCAGGCGCCACTTGCAGATACTGAGCCACGAGCGCGCCAAAACTGCCATCCGACTGCATGGCCAGCAGGGCCTTGTTGAACTGGTCGATCAGGGAGGAGCCGTCGCGCGCAGCAATCGCGAACTGCTGCTGGCTGAACTGCCGGCCACTAATCTGCAGATCCGGCACACGGCGCTCGATCTGGCGCGCCGGCAGATCCCCCAACAGCGCCACATCAACTGTGCCGTTGCGCAGGTCGCGCACCATCTGGTTGGTGTCGCTGTAGGTCATCAACGCTTCCTGGTTGCTCAACCCGGCATCCACCACATACTGCTGCACCCAAGCCTGATAGGTCGTCCCGCGCTCGACCCCCACTTTCAGCCCCGCCAGATCTGCTGCACCTGTGATGGTGCCCGTGAACGTCTTCGTCACCAGCGCGGCGTCGTCACCAACATAGTAAAGATTGCTGAAATCCACCTGCGCCTGGCGTTCAGGCGTTACCGAGAGGGCGCTGATAACGGCATCCACCTGCCCCAATTCCAGGGTGTTGAGCAAGCCGTCAAAGGCAAAATCTTTAAACTGCACCTCCACGCCCATACGCTTGCCTAGTTCCTGCATAAGAGCAATGTCGAACCCATCTAAGGCGAAATTGCTGTTGTAGAACTCAAACGGTTCATAATTCGCGGCTGTGCCGACTATAAGGGTGCCGCTTTTCTGCACGCGGCTCCAGTCGCCGCTGTTGTCTGTCTGCTGTTGTGAGAAAGGCACATTGGCCTCTGCGGCAGAGCGCGTCAGTGCGTGCGTCAGTGCGAGTGTCTGTGCAGGCGCCAGTGCAGCCGCCGGCACAATGAGAATAGACAGCAGGGAAAGCAGAGAGGTCCATCTCTTCATTGTCGATACTCCATGTTTATGTCCGATGTTTTTCGGTAGAAAGCCAAAGCGCGCGGGCAATACAATACCAGAAAGCAGCGCAGACGTAAACGACGAGCGGCAGGCGCTTGCCGAGCAGTGAAGAAATGCCGCCAGGCGTTCTCCCTACTCAGAACGCAGCGCTTCCGCCGGCTGTGTCTGCCCCATGCGCCAGGCGGGATACAACCCCGCCAGCAAAGCGGCCACCAACGCCACCACAAAAGCCTGCACAAACTCCATCGGCTGCAAGCGCATTTCTAATGTCCAGCCAAATGAACGCAGATTGATGATGTAGATCAAAATGATCGCCAGCACAAAGCCGGTCGGCATGGCCAGCAAACCTGCCGCGGAACCCACCAGCCCGGTCTCCAGCAACGACAGCTTCCACAACTGCCGTCGTGTCATGCCGGTGGAGCGCAGCACCCCGATCTCGCGCATCCGCTCCATTTGCAGGCTCATCAACGTGCTGAGGATGCCGATAAAGGCCACGATAGTGGCCAGCAGTTGCAGCGCCACCGTGATGGAAAAGGTGCGATCAAACACCTCCAACGCATTTTCGCGCGTGTCGCGATTCGAACGCACCAGCAGTTCTTCGCGCCCAGCATAGCTGCTGCGAATGCTGTTGACCGTCTCATCAACGTCTACACCCGGCTGCACAAATAGGGCAATTGCTGTGACGCCAGTGTCCTCCCAAAATTGGCGATAGACGGCGTCGGCCAGAAAAGCCACATTGCGCACGTCAAAATCCACCGTCACACCGGCCACCGGGAACGGCTGCGGCCCGCGGTCGGTCTGGATGAGAATGCTGTCGCCCACCGCCAGACCCAGCCGATTGGCCATCGGCTCATTGATCAAAATACTGCCGTTTTCAACCGCCTGCCACGTCTCCTGCCATGTGCCCAGCGCGGCGCGATAACGCCGGTCCGCCCCGGCCAGGTCTTCGCTGAGCGCCACCAACCGCAGTTGCACCGGATCGGCGGCCGCATCCAACTGTGCGCTGACATCTACCTGGCGCGTCGTGGCCGCCGACTTCACCCCCGGCAGCGCCAGCAGTTCGGGCAACAGCGCCGGGTCCAGTGCGCTTTGGGCTGCACTCCCGTTCAGGCTGGGAGGTGAAACAAAAATGTCCGCCTGCAGCACATCATTTAGCCAGACCTCCACCGTCTGCCGGAAGCTGCTGATCATCACGCCGACGCCGATGATGACGCTCACCGCCACCATGAGGGCGGCCACGGCCACAGCCGTGCGGCTCAGCGAACGTACAATCGTGCGCGGGGCCATACGCTCGATCACCCCACTGCGCTGCAGCAGCCACTGCACACCATCCATCATCCACAGCGTTAAGATCGGTGTAAGCAGCGCCGCGCCGATCACAATCGCAAACAGACCAGCAAAGGCAATAACCAAATTCCACTTTGGCACCAGCAGCAGTGCGCCCAACCCAAGAATGGCCAGCGCCGCCAACGAGATCAGCGGCAGCAGCCGCCGGGTGCGTTCCTCGACATTTGAGCGGCGCAGCGCCCCTGCCGGCGGCACGCTGGTTGCTTCCCAGGCCGGTACGGCCGCACCGATCAAGGCCGCCAACAGGCCGATGGCTGTCCCCTTGAGCAGCGTCAGCAGTGGAATCTCCACCTCACGCACCGCCACCACAAAGAAGAGATCATTCACCGTCTGCGTGACCAACTGCACGGCCCCGCGCCCCAGCACGACGCCCAACCCCAACCCCAATAGCGTGCCCAACAACCCTAACAGCAGCGCCTCGCTCAGGATCAGGGCAAAAATCTCGCGTCGCGTCATACCCAGGGCGCGCAGCGTTCCCAACATTGGCCGCCGCTGGATGACGCTAAAGGTGACAGTGTTGTAAATCAAAAACATGCCGACCACCAACGCCAGCAGGCTCAGCGCCGTCAGATTTAATCCGAACGCCGCCGTCATTTCATTGACCGTGCCCGCACGCGCATCAGTCGTGTCGATGCGCGCCGCGGGCGGCAGAATGCGCTTGATGGCAGCCAGGTCGGCGGCGCCCGCCTCGCCCGGCGCCACAATCAGGTCGATGCGGCTCAGTTTGCCCACCATCCCCAGCACTTCCTGCGCCGTAGCAATGTCCGCCACCAGCAGCCCATCCAGCGCCCGCCGGCTCAGATCATCCGACGGCGCCAGCAAGCCGGCCACTGTCAACTGTTGTTTGTCGCTGCCCGAACGGATGGTGAGCATATCCCCCGCCTGCAGTCCATAGCGAGCGGCGACATCGCTGCTCAGCAGCACCGTGTTGGGCGTAACCATCAGGTCGCTGAGAAAACCGGCCGCTGGGGTTTGCGATTGGTCGCCCGGACCCAGATAAGAGCGAAAGGGTGGTTCAGCAAACGGGTCTACCCCCAACAGGCGCACCGGCTGCGCGTCCAGTTCTTCCGCCACAACATAGCTTTCGACCACCGGTGCGCTGTTGCGATAACCTAACTGTGTGCGCAGCGCGGCGTAGACACTTTCATCAACGCCCCCCGGCCCCGCCGTGATCTGGTGCGTTGCTTTGCCGGTTACGGTTTCCGTGCCCAGTTGAAAGGCGCGATCCGCCGAGCCATTGGCCAGATCGATGGCCACAATCATAGCCACGCCGATGGCGACACCGGCGACCAGAAAAAGACTTTGCAGCGGACGCCGCCAGGCATGACGCCAGGCGAGCCGCCAAAAAGGGGCGCCGCTCATCGTGTATGCGTCTCCTTCCACGCTTGGTCAGCCACCAGTTGGCCGTGGTCCAGATGGAGCACACGTGTCGCCAGCCGCGCCACTTCGGGCGCGTGTGTGGCCATAAAGAGCGTCTTGCCCGCGTCGCGCGTCAATTCCAACAACAGTGTCAGCACAATCTCGCCGGTATCCTCATCCAGGTTGCCCGTCGGCTCGTCGGCCAGGATGAGCAGCGGGTCGTGCGAGAGCGCGCGGGCAATGGCCACGCGCTGCTGCTCGCCGCCCGACAGCTTGTCAGGGTAGGTGGCCAGCCGATCACCCAGCCCGACGCGGTCGAGCAATTGCTGGGCGTGCTTGCGGGCGGTGCGCCCCTGACCCATCAGTTCCAACGGCAGCGTCACATTTTCCAGCACAGTCAAGGTGGGAATCAGGTTGAAGAATTGAAAGACGATGCCGATATGGCGGCGGCGAAAAAGTGTGCGCTGATGCTCGCTGAGCGCCGTCAGCCGCACCTCCTGCCCCTCTTCCACAATCACCACATCGCCGCTGGAAGGGGCGTCGATCCCGGAAATCAAGTTGAGCAGTGTGCTCTTGCCGCTGCCTGATTTGCCCAACAGGGCGACAAATTCGCCGCTGTAGAACTCGCGGTCCAACTCATTCAAGATCGTGCGCGTCACACCGGCCTCGGTATAAGCCTTGCACAACTTCTCCAGCCGAATCAACATCGGCCCGCGCGGCGCGACATCTTGGGAGTCAATATTCGCCGGCAGCGCGCCTGCGCCCGCCGGCAATGAGGCAGCAGGTGAAGCCGCAGATATTTGTGCAGTCATAAGTAATCCCACCATTCCAGGTTTAAATTAACAAAATTCACTTGTTCCATTTTGCAAAGACGGGGGCGACAAGTCTGTCGGATAGCCGACAATAAACCAAATTGAGCCGCCGCCTTGACCCAGGTATAATGATGATCTCGACAACACCCCACTACAACAGATGGAAAGTGAGCAAAAGAATGAAATCGGATCTGGATCGCCTGATGGCGGAACGCAACCTGGATGCAATTCTGGTTCTGGGTGATTCGCACGGCAACACGATTATGAACTATCTCACCGGCGGCGCTTCCCTGGAACGCGCGCTGGTGTTCAAACGGCGCGGCGAGCCGCTGACCCTCATCCACGGCGGCATGGAGCGCGACAACGCCGCCGCCACCGGTCTGCGTCTGATCGACCGCGACGCCACCTATAACATGATGGATTATCTGCAGAAGACGGAGGGCAACCGTCTAGCTGCCCAAGTGGCCTATCTGAGCGATGTGATCGAACAGCAGCAGCTTAGCGGCCGTCTAGGTGTCTACGGCATTTTTGACGCCGGCGCCGCCATGGCTGTGCTCAACCAGGTGCAGGATTGCGCGGGCGGCAGCGAGCTAGTAGGCGAATTCGGCGACACACTCTTCTCGCTGGCGCGCCAGACCAAGGATAATTGGGAAATTGCGCAGATGCGCGAGGCAGGCCGTCTCACCGGCATCGTCGTCGCTGAGACACAGGAGTTTATCCAGAGCCACGCCACGCGCGGCGACCTGGTTGTAAAAGCCGATGGCGAGCCGCTGACGGTGGGCGAAGTGCGGGCCTTCACCCGCAGCCGCGTCTTTGCCCACGGCATGACGCAGGACGACCACATCTTTGCCCAGGGCCGCGATGCCGGCGTCCCCCACAACCACGGCACAGAGGAGGCGCCGATGCGGCTGGGCCAAAGCATCGTCTTCGATATTTTTCCTAAAACAGCCAGCGGCTACTACCACGATATGACGCGCACCTGGTGCCTGGGCTATGCGCCCGACGAGGTAGCCGAGGCATATGCGCAGTCCAAGGAAATTTTTGACCAGGCTGTCGCTGCGCTGGCGGTTGGCAAGCCCTGCCGTGACTTTCAAGCCATGGCGCTCGACTATTTTGAAAGTAAGGGCCGCCCCACCATGCGCACCAATCCTGGCGGCCATGAGGGATACGTTCACAGCCTGGGCCACGGCCTGGGCCTCGATATTCACGAAGACCCAGGCTTCAGCGTCGCTGCCGGCAACACCACGCTTCTGCAGCCCGGCCATGTCGTAAGCGTCGAACCCGGCCTCTACTATCCGGAGCGAGGCTTTGGCGTGCGCGTCGAAGACACCGTCGCCTTTGAAGAGGATGGAACCCTGGTCACACTGACGCAGCATCCCTATGATCTGGTCGTGCCGATGAAGCGATAGCAGGCGCCACAAAAAAAGCGAAAACACAAAAAGGCACTGGGTTTCTCATAGAAACCCAGTGCCTGGTTTACTTTGATCTGACTTGACCTGCGCAGCGGTTACGGCTGTATGGTTGCGTTCACGGCGTTTACCCAGCCGCCGGGGTCGTCGCCGCGAAAGTCAATGCGCACCCACTTGCCGTCGGCGCTGCTTTCCAACAGCTTCCACACACTGCCCTTGACCACAAAGCCCAGCAACTGGCTGTCTGCGCTCGGTTGGCTGTAGACCAGCACACGCAAACCTTGTGAAGCAATGGTCACGGTGGCCCCCGCAGCGCTTACGCTTTCGACAGCCGGCTCAGTGGTCGCCTCAGCCGTTGGCTCTGCCATCGCTTCCGGCGTGGCCTCAACTACCGGCTCCACCGTTGCTTCAGCAGCCGGCTCAGTGGTCGGCTCGGCAGTTGGCTCCGCCATCGCTTCCGGCGTCGCTGCCTCTTCCGGCAGCGTGACACTGTCCGTCATCGCTTCCTCAGCGCTGAGCGGCTCGCTGACCGTGACTGTCGCCGTCATCTCTTCGCCGGCTGCCGCGCCGGGTGTCCCCAGCGTGACAGTCATACGTTCCGTCGCCGTCGCGGTCTCGCTGGCGCTGATCTCTGCCGTCGCCGTCATCTCGTCGCCGGCAGCCGGCGGTGGGGCAGCCACCTCTACAGCCATTTCATCTTCCGCCGCCGCAGCTTCCGCCTCGTTCACGGCAGCCGCCGTCTCTTCCGTCGCCGCTGCCGGCATCGTGGCGAGCACCGGCTTGCCTGGTTCGGTATTGGGAGCGGCGCCATACGGCAAATCCTCTCCCGCCAACAACGCAATCGCCGTATTCAGCAGCACATCGTCCTCAGCGAAAAGCGTCTGCTCACTCACCGGAACACGGATGGTCGGCGCCACGCCGGTGCCCTCAATGATGATATTGCCCTCAGCATCCAGCGGGCGGCCCAGCGGGAGCAACAGCCCTTCCGGCCCAGGCATCAGGAACAAGACGCGCGAACCGCCGGCCCCAGCCGTGGGATATTGGCCGATAACGTCGGCGCGTCCCTGCCGGGTCATGTTATAGGCAAAGAACTCACAGGCGCTGGCACAGTTTGGCCCCACAATCACGGCCACTTGACCGTCGAACTGCAGCGACTCATCTGGCGGGAAGAAGCGCTGCACCAGGTTGGGGTCAGCAAAGAACTTGCCCAAATCCGGATCGTAAGACTCGCTGTTGCCCAGCACCAGTTCATCGCTGAAGAAGTAGGCTGCCATCTGGTCGGCCAGGAAACCGCTGCCGCCGCCGTTCTGGCGCAGGTCGATGATCAGCCCCGGCACACCCAGGCTGTTGAGCGACTTAATCATCTGTTCCCACAACTGCACGGTCAGCAGTTCGTTGTCAAAAAAACTGTAGACCTGGACGTAACCCAGCCCATTGTCCAGGATGCGGAACTCAACCGGCAGTTCCGCCCCCGTCAGCCCACGGGAGAAGGAGGAAAAACGGAAACTGGCATCTTCCGGGGCGGCCGTCAACGTGACTGTCTGCGCCTCGCTTCCATCCGGGTTTTGATAGGTTACTTCCACCTCGGCGCCCAGGGGTACGCGGGTGGCATAGCGCAACTGCTGCAATTTCTGAAAATGCTGCGTACCAAAGGGACCGGAATAAGGAACCACCGTCGCCACAAACTCGTCCACCGACATCCCGTTGATTGTGCTGATTTCGGCGCCGAGAGCAATGCCGGCCTGCGCTGCCGGACCGTCGGGCGTCACAAAATTCACCACTGTGCGCCCGTCATCCAGTTGGCGAATCGCCATACCCAGCCCGCCCGCTGTGTCACGCTGAAAATCTTCGGCGATAAAGGGGGGCGCAATATGGCCGTCGGGGATGCGCAGCATAAAGTCACGCAGCGCCCGCCGGTAGGCGTTTACATCATTAGCGGCCTCAGCCTCGACAAAGCGCGGGCGGAACTCAGCCACCATCGCATCCCAGTCAAGACCCTTGAGTTCAGTGAAGGCATACTGCTCGCGGAACATCGCCACCATCGCATCAAACGCCTCGGTGTAGGACATCTGCGAGAAGTCGTCGAGCGCCGCATCATCCGGCTCGATCAGCTCAACAGTTGGCTGCCGCGAGCGGTCAAAGGTAAAGGGATCTGTGTCCATATTTACCAGAGTATAGCCCGCCGGCAGTCGTACGATGGGGTCGTCTTCCGTGAAGAGCTTGCCATCCTCGCCGAAGCCGCTGGGGAAGCCTTGCTGGTCGTCGGGCGCCCAAACGATATACTCGCCGCCCGTCACCTCGCCGCCGCCGCTGGGGTTAGTCTTCACACGCGTAGTGGCATAGGCCGTGGACCAGCCGCCGCCCATCAGATCGCGCCGCTCCAAATAGGGGTCGCCAAAGGTGTTGCTCCAAAATGCAACGGCGTAGGTCATCACGCCAGGATCTTCGTTGCCGTCCTGATCGACATCTCTCAAGCTGCCCTGCGGAATAGTGGGCAGCGACAACGTCCAGGTAAAGGGTGGCGAGAAGAAATCGCCTGTAATCACGCCCAGCACCTGCGATTCCGGCGGCAGGACAAAGCCGCGGTTGCGATCGACAAAACCGGCCTGATCTTCCAGTACGATCAGCGGCTGAGCTACATTGCTGAAGGTCTCCGGATTGGTGTAATCCATGACGCCACTGACAATTGCCGGCCCACCCTCGTCATCCTGGATTGGGGCAGGTGGTGCTTCATCCTGGGCGTAAACAGGCGCCAGCGCCAGGCCGGCCGTCAGCGCCAACAAAAAAGCTGCGACACGGAGGAGACGCGCCGGCGCAGGTCGAAATCGGGCAAGTCGCAACATTATCAACCCCTTTCATAAACAGAACAGAGCGGAATTACTCCAGCGGCCTGTCAAACTGGCCTGTCAAACCCCTAGAGCCGAACACGTTCATACTCAATTACGTCATCCAAGATTTGATTCAGATCGTGTTTTGGCTGCCAATGGATGGCTTGCTGAATCTTGTTTGTATCGGGGACGCGGCGGCGCATGTCCTCAAATCCGGGAGCGTAGGCCTCACTGTAGGGAATATACTCGATCACAGAGGCTGTTTCTGTGCGCTCAATCACTGTCTGCGCCAACTGGTTGATCGTCACCTCATTGCTGCTGCCGATATTGTAGATCTCGCCGGCGGTTTCCTGTGGGCGGTCAAGCAGTTGCACCATGGCGCGCACTGTGTCGCGCACATGGCAGAAACAGCGCGATTGCAGCCCGTCCCCATAGACCGGAATGGGTTTTCCTTCTAGCGCCGCCCGCACAAAGCGCGGCACAACCATGCCATAGCGCCCGGTCTGGCCGGGGCCGACGGTGTTAAAGAAACGCATCACCGTCACCGCCAACCCATATTCACGGTGCGCCGCCAGGCCGAGGAATTCGTCCAGCAGTTTGCTGGCGGCATAGCTCCAGCGGCTGCGGCTGGAGGGACCCAGCAGCAGATCATCATCCTCGGCAAAGGGAACTTTAACGCCCTTGCCGTACACTTCGCTGGTGCTGGCGATCAGCGTGCGGCATCGATAGCGCTGGGCGGCGGCCAGCACGGCATGGGTGCCCAGCACATTCGTTTCAATCGTCTCTGTGGGCCGCTCCACCACCAACTGCACACCGACAGCCGCGGCCAGATGAACGATGGCGTCAGCTTCACTGGCCAGACGGTCAAGCACCAGCGCATTGGAGATGCCTTCGATGGCAAAACGATAGAGCGGATGGCGCGCAAACGCCTTGATATTGTCGATGCTGCCTGTGCTGAGGTTGTCGAGCACCGCCACACTGTCGCCGCGCTCCAACAGCGCCTGCGCCAAGTGCGTCCCGATAAAGCCTGCACCGCCTGTAATCAGAATATGCATAGCGACCTTCTTGGCAGTCATTTCTAAACAGATTGGGAGTAGTGACTGTATTATCGACAGGAATGCAGGATTCGCCAACCCTGCCACAGGCAGCAAGCACTGCGTAAATTGCCGCTGCCGGTGGCTCGGCTGTAAAATCAACCCCCTATGACGACTGACTGGGGATTTGACCTGCTGCTCGAACAGGGCGAAGAAGGCTACAGCGCCAATTTGCTGCAGTCGCCCGCCGGCCCGGCCGCAGTGACGCTGGTGCTGCCCTTTCAACCGCGCGAGCAGCACGCCTTTGTTCAGCAGCTTCTGGCTGACCCCGGCAATGACGAGCGGCAGCGCGCCGACCAGTTTCTGCTGGCGCGCCGCGTGGGCGGCCGCCTTTTTGACGCTGTCTTTCATGGCCCAATGTTGGCTGCCTGGCAGGAAAGCTGGCGGCGCGCCTATGCCGAACGCGCCACGCTGCACCTGCGTCTGCGCTTGGGCGACGTCCAAGAACTGCGCGCGCTGCCCTGGGAATATTTATACGACGCTACGCGTGACGAGTTTCTGGCCCTCTCAGTGCACACACCCTTTTCCCGCTTTCATGAACGCGCCCACCAGGCCGCACCTTTCCCCGTCGATCTGCCGCTGCGGGTGCTGGTAGTGATGGCCGGCCCCGAAGGGTATCCACCCCTTGCCATTGGCCGTGAATGGCGCGATCTGGTCGACTCGGTGGATTACCTGGCGGCCAACCGCCAGCTTTTGTTCGAGCGGCTGCCGCGGCCCACCCTGCTCGACCTGCAGCGCCGTCTGCGCCGGCAGCCTTATCATGTCGTCCATTTTATCGGTTTCAGCATTTACGAGCCGCAAACGCGCGAGGGCGTGCTGATCTTTGAGGATGAAATGGGGCGCGGCCGTCCGGTCAACGGCCAGCATCTTGGCGCGCTGATGGGCGACCACTACTCACTGCGGCTGGTGATGGTCTCATCACGCAATGCGGCGCGCATTCCCGGCATCGATCCGGCGGCGCAGGTCGTGGAGCAGATTGTGCGACGCGGCACGCCCGCCGCCGCCTTTCAGCCTACCAAGCTGCTGGACCGGCCTTCACTGGCCTTTGTACATGATTTCTACAGCGCCCTTGCAAAGCTGGGTTCGGTCGATGTCGCCATGGCCGAGGCGCGCCGCGCCGTGCAGCTCGAAGAGGCGGGCGCGGGCTGGGGGCTGCCGCAGTTGGTGAGTCGCGTCAACGACGGCAAACTGTTTGTGCTGCGCCCGCCGCCGCCGCCACCACCCAAACCGCGCTTCAATCTGCGTTCGGTGTTCACGCCGCGCAGCAAGCCCTGAGCAGGTGAATAGCGCGTATATGCAGGTCAGGCCATCCGGGAACATTTTTGCCGAACCGCTTGACTTAGGCGACAACCTCACAGAAAAGCGGCTGTTCTGGGGTATACTGTTGGCAAAAGATCAACACAAGACTGAATCCTGTGGGGGAACATAATGACGAATGCAACAATTGGTGTTATCGGGCTGGCGGTCATGGGCCAGAACCTTGTGCTCAACATGGAACGCAACGGCTACACGGTTGCCGTCTTTAACCGCACCACCGCCGTGACGGAAGAATTTATTGCCGCCCATCCGGACAAACAGTTGATTGCGGCGCGTACGCTGGAGGAATTTGTGGCCAGCCTGGAACAGCCGCGGCGTATCCTGATCATGGTCAAAGCAGGCGCGCCGGTAGACGCAGTGATTGAAAGCCTGCTGCCGCTTTTGGATACAGGCGATCTGATTATGGATGGCGGCAACAGCTATTTCGCCGATACCGACCGCCGCAGTGCGGCGCTGGCCCAACGTGGTTTCCATTTTATGGGGGTGGGCGTCAGCGGCGGCGAAGAAGGCGCCTTATGGGGACCTAGTATTATGCCTGGCGGCCAACCCGAGGCATGGGCAATGGTGGCGGACCTGCTGCAGGCCATCGCCGCCAAGGCCCCCGAAGATGGCAAGCCCTGCGTGGCCTATCTCGGCCCGCGCAGCGCCGGCCATTATGTCAAAATGGTGCACAACGGCATCGAGTATGGCGACATGCAGTTGATTGCTGAAGCCTACCACATTCTCCACGCCGCGCTAGGACTGGAAGCAGCCGAACTGGCCGCCATCTTTGACGAGTGGAATAAGGACGAACTGGACAGCTATCTCATCGCCATCACCGCGCAGATTTTCCAGCGCATTGATGAACTGACCGGTGCGCCGCTGGTGGATATGGTGCTGGATACGGCGCAGCAAAAAGGTACAGGCAAGTGGACAAGCCAGGATTCGTTCAATATCGGCGCCCCCGTACCGACGATTAACAGCGCCGTGGTCGCGCGCATCATCTCCGGCATGAAAACGGAGCGTGTCGCCGCCTCAGCAGTTTTGTCGGGGCCAGGCATCGCCTATGAAGGCAGCAAGCAGGCGCTGATCGACAGTGTGCGCCAGGCGCTCTATGCCTCCAAAATCAGCGCCTACGCGCAAGGTATGGCGATGCTGCGTATTGCCGGCCACGACTATGACTATGGGCTGCAGTTGGGTGAGGTGGCCTCAATCTGGCGCGCAGGCTGCATCATCCGCGCCCGGTTCCTGAATCGCATCACGGAGGCCTTTGTCCGCAATCCGGAACTGCCCAACCTGCTGCTTGATGAATCGTTCAACCAGTCGGTGCAGGAGCGGCTGCCGGCCTGGCGTTTTGTGGTGCGCACCGCTGTGGCGCTGGGCATCCCGGCGCCGGCCTTCAGCGCCAGCCTGGCCTACTACGACAGCTATCGCAGCGCCCGCCTGCCGGCCAATCTGATCCAGGCGCAGCGTGACTACTTCGGCGCCCACACCTACGAACGCACCGACAGAGAAGGAACGTTTCACTCGGATTGGATGTAGGTAGCGTTGATGAATCGTTGGACAGTGGCGTTTCTGGCCATCTTGATTGTTGGCGGCGGCTGGCTCTGGTGGTCTCGGCCGGCGGTTGACGCCGGCGCAGCAGGGCTGAGCCGCGCGTCTGTCGCCGCCGGACCAGGCGTGGGCCGCCTGGCGCCGGATTTTACGCTGCCCACGCTGGACGGGCAAACCTTCCGCCTCAGTGAGCAGCGGGGCAAACCGGTGGTGCTCAATTTTTGGGCCACCTGGTGTGGGCCGTGCCGCAACGAACTGCCTGCCTTGCAAAAAGCCGCCACCCATCTGGGCGATGAAGTCGTCTTTGTGGGCGTCGATCAGGGCGAAGATGCCGCTGTCGTGCGCGACTTTGCCGCCGAACTCGGCCTCACCTTTACAATCCCACTGGATAGCAATGGGGAGGTAGGCGTTGACTATAAAGTGAAAGGGCTGCCGACCACCTTCTTTATTGACCGCAGCGGCAAGATTCAAAACCTGTGGATGGGCGAGATGAACAGTGTAACCCTGGCGGAAAACATTGCCATTATTCAGTGAAAGCTTGGTTTGAAGGTTTGACGATGAAGACTTGCAGCAAAAAGTTGAGCGCAAGCGGATGGGGAACAGGTATATGGCTGCACCAGTGAAAGCCGCCACCATTCCCACCCCTGATGAGCGGCCTGTGTTTGTCAACCGCATGTTTGCGCGCATTGCGCCGACCTATGACTTGATGAATCGCTTGATGGCGTTGGGCCAGGATCAGAACTGGCGGCGGCAGTTGTTGGACGTGTGCGCGCTGCCGCCGCACGGAACATTGCTCGACGTAGGCACCGGCACAGGCGATATTGCGTACACGGCGCTGCAGCGGCAGCCGAGTGTGCGCGCGATTGGCTCGGACTTTACCTACGAGATGATGGCAGCCGGCGCGGGCAAGCTGCCCGGCTTTGCCCTGCCCTTTGTCCAGGGCGACACCTACGCCCTACCCTTTGCCGACGACACCTTTGATGCCGTGGTCTCCGGCTTTCTGGTGCGCAACGTAGCAGATCGCGCAGCGGCTTTTCGCGAAATGGCGCGCGTCGCCAAACCCGGCGGGCGCGTAGCTTGCCTGGAGATCACGCCGCCCACCAACGCGCTGCTTGGGCCCCTCTTTCGCCTCTATTTCTTTCGCATTGTGCCCCTCATCGGCGGGCTGATTGCGGGCGATCGCCAGGCCTACTCCTATCTGCCGCAGAGCACAGTTGAATTTCCGCCGCCTGAAGCGCTGGCGCGGCTGATGGAACAGGCCGGGCTGAGCAACGTCATCTACAGCGAACACATGATCAATACGGTCGCCATCCACGTCGGGACAAAGCTGGTAGGGACAAAGTTGAGGCCGTGATGGAGACGTTGGAACTGCACGGCGAACGCGCAGCCCTGCGCGGCAACCCCAGCTTTGTCTGGCGCGCAGGGCAGAATCGCCGCCTTGATAAAATTCGTCACTGGGCGCGCCAGGACGCAGAGCGCGGCTTTGGCCGCGTGCTGGTGGACGGCTGCGGTGTGGGGATGTACGTCAAGGCTTTGCTGCCTCTGGCGCAAAGTGTGGCCGGCATCGACATCGAGTGGGAGCATTTAGCGCTGGCTGCCCAGACGGCGGGAGAGGCGCAGCTCGAGCTGGCGGCATGCGAGGCGCTGCCTTACCCTGCCGGCTGCTTTGATCTTGTTCTGAGCCACGAAGTGCTGGAGCATGTCAAGGACGACCGGCTGGCAGCGGCGGAGATGGTGCGTGTGCTCAAGCCAAGCGGTCGGGCCATCATTTTTGCACCTAACCGTCTCTATCCGTTTGAAACACATGGCCACTACTGGCGCGGGCGCTATCACTTCGGCAACACCCCGTTGATCAACTATCTGCCCGACCCGCTGCGTGACCGGTTGGCCCCGCATGTGCGCGCCTACACGGCGGCAGGCTTGCGCGATCTGTTTTTGGAACAGCCCATTCGCATCATCCAGCAGACGCAGATTTACCCCGGCTATGACAACATCGTTGCCCGCAGACCGCAGATGGGACACTGGCTGCGCCGCATTACCTACTTTCTGGAGCATACACCGCTGACGGCGTTCGGCATCAGCCATTTTCTGGTGGTGGAAAAAGTCTGAACATTTCAATCTTTTCGCGTCTACTCTTATCCTCCCTTCATGATGCAAAGGGAACATCCACCCTTTTGTTTGGCGTTCTCCCTGTATCATGATAGGCTGCCCGTTACGTTGCGCACGGGCGTGAACGTTGGCAGCCCGCGCACCGGATAAAACTATGAATCGACTCTCTCGCCACGACTACATTTTGATGGCGCGCCGCAAACGCCAGCGCGCCGCCGACAACAAGCCCCAGATTTGGAAACGTATCGGCCAGGCGCTTCTCGTCCTTCTGCTCTTCAGCGCCGTCTTTGCCGTCACCGTCACCGGCGTGATGGGGGCCACGGTGGTGGGTGTCTACAACGAGTACGCCGCCCAACTGCCCGATGTGGGTGTTATCGAACAACAGCAGGATCAGTTCCAGACGGTGCGCATCTATGACCGCACCGGTACGCAATTGCTGTACGAAAGCGTCGATCCACGCCCCTTTGGCGGCGACCGCCGTTTTCTGACGCTGGAAAAGATGTCGCCCTATATCGCACAGTCCGCAGTGGCGCTGGAGGATCGCAACTTCTGGACCAACCCCGGCGTCAACGTGCGTGGCCTCTTTCGCGCCTTTATGTCAAATCTCCAGGGTGGCGCCGTCCAAGGTGGCTCGTCCATCACCCAGCAGTTGATCAAAAACGTCGTCATTCCTGTCGAAGAACGCACCCAGCAGAGCTATGCCCGCAAGATCAAGGAAGTACTGCTCTCGCTGGAACTGACGCGACGTTATCCCAAAGAAAAGCTGCTGGAGTGGTATCTTAACTATAATTTCTACGGCAATCTGGCCTATGGTGTGGAAGCCGCCGGCCAGGTCTATTTCGGCAAAAGCGCCAAAGATTTGACGCTGCCCGAAGCCGCTATGCTGGCCGCCATCCCCCAGTTCCCGGCGCTCAACCCGATCGACAACCCCGACGATGCCAAAGAGCGCCAGGGGGTGACACTGCAGGCGATGGTGGAGGCCGGTAATATTACCCAGGCCGAAGCCGAAGCTGCCTTTGCTGAGCCGCTCAACCTGCGCAAGTCCGTGGCCGAACGCTTTGACGTTATGACCGCGCCTCATTTCGCGCTCTACGTCCTGGACCAGCTCAAACGCGAATACAATACGACCGACGATCCCTTCTATATCTGGAAAAAGGGGCTGAGTGTTTATACAACACTTGATGTAGACCTGCAGAAGTACGCCGAAAATGTGGCGCGCGAGCAGGTGCAGATTCTGGGCGAACAAGGCAAAAACGCCAGCAACGCCAGTGTGGTGGCAATCAAAAATGACACCGGCGAAATCCTGGCAATGGTGGGATCGCTCGACTATAACAACGATGCCATCGACGGCCAGGTCAACATCGCGACCTCCGAACGGCAGCCGGGTTCCAGCTTCAAACCTTATGTCTATTTAACGGCGTTGCAGCAGGGGATGACGCCGGCTACGATGATCCTAGATGTGCCCACGGCCTTTCCACAGGCGGACGGCACCTACTACCGGCCCGAAAATTATGACCGTCAGTACCACGGGCCGGTTTCGCTGCGCAATGCCCTGGCGCGCTCCTACAACATTCCGGCCATCAAAGTAATGGACCAGGTCGGCGTCGCCACCGCCTTACGCACCGCTCATCGCATGGGCATCAACGGCCTCAACCGTGGGTTGAATTACTATGGCCTGAGCCTGGTGCTGGGCGGCGGTGAAGTTTCGCTGCTGGACCATACCTTCGCCTACAGCGTCTTTGCCAACAGCGGCAACATGGTAGGCGAACCGGTGCCCGCCGATGAGATCCAGAGCGGCTTCCGCACACTGGATCCGGTTTCGATGCTGCAAGTGCGCGACAGCGAAGGCAACATTCTCAAGAAGTATGAACAGCCGACCGCCGAACGTATTTTCAGCACCGAAGTCGCCTATCTGATGCAGGACATCATGAGCGACGATGTTGCGCGTGCGCCGGCCTTTGGCGCCAACACGGCGCTCACCCTGCCTGGCCGTGAGGTCGCCGCCAAGACCGGCACGACCAACGGCTTTAAAGACAATTACACGATGGGCTACACCCCACAGCTTACTGTGGGCGTATGGGTCGGCAACACCGACAACGAATCGATGGAGAATGTCACCGGCCTGTCAGGCGCTGCCCCCATCTGGAACGCTGTGATGGCCAGGTATCATGAGGGGCTGCCTGCGCTGTGGTATGACCGCCCGCCGGGTATCGTTGACCGTGTAGTCTGCCAGCCCAGCGGTCTGCTGCCCACCGACGCCTGCCAAGACCAGCGTTCCGAGATTTTTGTGGCAGGCACCGAACCGACGGTTTCAGACAACATCTGGCAAAGCTTTGATATCGATCGCGAAACCAGTCTGTTGGCCGGCCCCACCACCCCGCCCGAACGGGTTGAACAGCGGGTCTATCAAATCCTGCCGCGCGAAGCCGCCGATTGGGTGCGCGAAAGTGGGCTGGCGCAGCCGCCCAGCGCACGCAGCGCCGCACGCCCGGAAGACTTCGACCCCGACAGCGCCATCATCTCACCGACCGTGGGCAGCTACATCGCCGGGCAGCTCGATGTGATCGGCAATGCACGCGGCGGCCCATTCCGCCTCGAAATCGGCGCCGGTCTCGACCCGGCGGAGTGGACGGCCATTGGCGACGAGCGCGGCGACGAAGTGCAGAACAACGTGCTGCAGCGGCTCGATACGACGGCTTTTGCCGAAGGGCCTTACACGCTGCGGCTGACCGTCAACCGTGGAGATGGTCCAAAAGTTTCGACCGTCCCACTCACCATCGACAACACGGCGCCCACCATTGTGGTAACCGAACCAAGGGCGGATCGGCTGTACGTCATGGAGCAGGATGAACAGATCAATGTCAACGCGCTTGCCAACGACAACCTGGCCATCGGCCGCGTGCTCTTTATGATCGATGGTCAGATGTTTGGCGAGAGCACCGTTTCGCCCTACAACCAACGCTGGGAAATCACCATGCGCGATATCAACTCGGCAGACGGCGGCACAGCCTGGCCCGCCTTCACCAGCGACGACCCCGATATCCAGCCGGGTACAGTCGCCACCTATGGCGATGGCTTTCAGGCCATCGTCACCAACGGCGGCGTCTATTTGGAGGGACACGAAATCAAAGTCGTAGCCTATGACGCTGCCGGCAATGCCGCGCAAAGCGAACCGATTCGCGTCTACGTGCGCCATGAAAAGAAATAGAGGGCGAGGAAACCTATGCCGCTAATTCTGGTTACAAACGATGACGGCATCTCTTCTTCCGGCCTCCTGGCCCTCAAACAGGGCTTGGAGCCGCTGGGGGAAGTGCTGGTGCTGGCGCCCGAACGCAACTGGAGCGCCACCAGCCATGCCAAGACAATGCATAAGCCGCTGCGCATCACTGCCTTGACGCTGGCTGACGGCAGCCAGGGTCACTCCTGCAGCGGCAGCCCCACCGATTGTGTAGCCATGGCCATGGGTGGCGCCTTAGGAGCCAAGCCTGACCTGGTGGTGAGCGGCATCAACACCGGCCATAACCTTGGCATCGATATCACCTACAGTGGCACAGTGGCTTGCGCCATGGAAGCCACCATTCTGGGCGTGCCCGGTGTAGCGGTCAGTTCCTGCCACCCCTCACGGGCGCAGGGCGATATGGCAGAGATTCAGCGGCTGAGCGCTGAAGTGGCTCGCAGTGTGGCGCAGCGTGTGCTCAGCAACGGGCTGCCCGCCCAGACGCTACTCAACGTCAACATCCCTGGGCTGCCGGCCGGCGAAATTCAAGGCGTGCGTGTAACGCGCATGGGTGGCCGCCGCTACGATATCCACGCCGTGATCGAGCGCGACGACCCCTATGGTCGTCCCTACTACTGGTTGGGCGGCTCTCATGCCATCGACGAAGACGATCTGGCCGGCGATGTCGGCGCCGTGAAACATGGCTATATCAGCGTCACCCCGATCACGCTGGATATGACCAATTATGATTTCCTCACGCACTTGGATGAGTGGGGCTTTGCAGCGGATCAGTTCGCCCCTGCACCGGCAGGAACAGGCAGCAATGATCTTTAAGCCGCAGCCCTGTCCCACGCGCTGGGAAGGGTTGGCTGCCGGTGTCTGGATCGTGCTTATAGACCTGCTGCTGGTCGTATGGGCCATGCGCCGGCCTGCCGATATGCTCAAGTTTTTGCTGGTGGTGGTGGTAGTCGCCAGCCTGCCGCTGCTTGTCCATCTGCTGCTGCGTACATGGGCCGCCTTCTCCTTAGAATACTGGGTAGACCGCAACGCCATCACCGTGCGCTGGGCGCACATGCGCCAGATCATCCCCCTGCCGGCTGTTACACAGATGAGCCTGGGAGAAGATCTGCCCATCCGCCGGCCTAATCTGCTGGAGTGGCCTGCCCCTTTTCTGCGCAACGTCGGGGCAGATGAGCAGATTCATCTGCTGGCCACCCGCCCGCCCGCCGACTGCATTCTGGTTGACACCCACGACGGTCTATTTGCCCTCTCGCCCGCCGACCCGCAGGCTATGCTTGCCGTCATCCAAGAACGCTATGCCATGGGGCCTTCGCAAGTGCTGGCGCAGGCTCGCCTGCGCACCAGCCGCCTGGCGCGCATTCTGCCCGCCGACCGGCTGGGCGCCTGGCTGCTCCTGGGCGGTCTGCTGGGGGCGCTGATCCTCTTTGGTGTGCTGATGATTAGCTTTCCGAATTTGCCGGATGTTTTGACGGTTCGCTACAATAGCGCAGGCTTGCCGGAAGAGATTCGCGAAAAGGGAGCTCTATACCGGCTGCCCGTCATCGGGCTGCTGGCCTGGGGCATCAATGGCATCGTCGGGCTTTTCCTCCTGGCGCGGCGGCAGGTGATGGCTGCGTATATGCTGTGGAGCGGCGCTCTCGTCGTGCAAGCCTTCTCCTTGTTGGCGCTTGTGAGCTTGATTACTTAACCTTTGTACACAGGATGCTTTGCGTGAGTGAATCCACCCCGCCGATTGTTTTGACCATTATCATCCCTGCCTACAACGAAGAGCGCCGGCTGCCGCCCACCCTGCACAAGTTGGCCACCTTTCTGCGCGCCCAATCGTACCGCAGCGAAGTGCTGGTGGTGGAAAACGGCTCCAGCGACGACACATCCGGCGTGGCGGCGCGCTTTATGCACGAGCAGGTGACAGCCGCCGACCCCTTCACCGTCGAATTGATGCACAGCGCGCCCGGCAAGGGCGCCGCCGTGCGCCACGGCATGTTGGCAGGGCAGGGCGACTATCTGTTTATCTGCGATGCCGATCTGGCCATGCCAATCGAGGAGATCGTCAAATTTTTGCCGCCCATACTCAAGCGTGGCTCATTTGATATTGCCATCGCCAGCCGCGAGACGCCCGGCGCGGTGCGCTATGACGAGCCGCACTATCGTCACGTCATGGGCCGCGTCTTTAATTTTCTGGTGCGCACGCTCGCCGTACCCGATATTCAAGACACACAGTGCGGCTTCAAAATGTTCACGCGCGAGGCGGCGCATCTGGCCTTTCCGCTGCAGCAGTTGGACGGCTGGAGCTTTGACGTTGAGGTTCTTTACATCGCGCGCCGGCACAATTTGCGGCTTGTCGAGGTGCCCATCCGCTGGTACTACCAAACGGACAGCCGTGTGCGCCCCATCCACGACACCATCAATATGGTGCGCGAACTGCTCAAGATTCGCCGCAACGGCCGGCAAGGTCTCTACACGGCCACTACGGCGCAGACAACAGGCGACGAGCTGAGCGCCGTTTAACCGCCGCTTTGGCGCAGGCGAAAGGCGACGGCTAACTGCAGCATATTGGCGGTGTAGTGCGCCACGCCTGGCAGCAGCAGACTGCCCGCGAGCAAAAAGAGTGCGCCCAAAACCACCCCCGCCAGCGCAGCGCCCAGCATTCCCCACCTGCCCTGTGGACTGTGCAGCAGTCCAAACAGCAGCCCGAACAGCAGCACCAACAGGGGTCCCGGCAGCAGCGGCGTCAGCCCGCCCACCAGCAGGCTGCGAAACAGCAGTTCTTCCAACAGCACCACTGTGACCATCGCCAACGCCGTCAGCACAAACTCCCGCCGATTATGGGGAACAATAAGGTCGAGCACCAGCGGCGAGAAGTAGCGCTTCCCGCTGCGCCACACCACCCAGCGTGTGGCCAGCAGAAAGAGCAGCCCCAGCGCCACACCGGCCAACACGCCCCAGCCGATCTGCGCCGCCGGCTGCGGCGTACGCCACCCCAGTACAGCCGCCGGCAGACCGCTTAACCAGCCCAAAGCCAGACAGACGGCAATCAGCCCGCAGCGCACCCCTGTTTCCAGCGGATGCAGCAGCGGATTGCCGGGCGGGCGCCAGGTGCGCAGCAGCCGAGCGGTAAGCCAGGTGTTGTAACCCAGCCAGGCGGTTACGAGCAGTGTGAGCAGCACAAACCAGGCGTAAGGCGCTGCCGGTAAAAAGAGCACAGACCAGATCCTTATAGGCAGCCGCGATTAGACAAAAAATCAGCGGCAAAAGTAGCGTGCATCCGGTTTGGCGCCGGTGCACAGATCTGCTATAGATGTTCAGATAATGATTCTTGACGCTTGAACGAGTAGCTCACCAGAGCAGAAGCACGGATCTTTATCTGACTGTCTATAGTATACGTGCACTTAGGGGAGTGTACTACTTCTCTTGTTGGGCGGGAACAATGGCGTTCCTGCCTTTTTGTTTGCCCATTATTCGCCCATTATTCGCGCTGCGCGGTGCAGCAGGCTCAACACATGCCGAACAAGATCACAACTGCACAGTCTATACTGGCTATACCGAGGGGGATGCATAACCCGCGGCGCGCCTGCTCTCCAGTTGTGACAGGGCGCGAGAGATATGGCAAGATGTACAAGTAGGGCAAGATGGGCTGACATGTGACAAGTCGTGCCGGATCAATGACGATTGTCCCTGTTGCTTTGCCCGCTGTTTGCTATGATGTTGCTGAAAATGTTGTGATTTTATCTTTCGCAACCAGTCTATTGCCTGACCCAATAGGAGGTCGAAAAGTGAAAGTTGTCGTTTTGGTCAAACAAACCCCAGACACAGCCGAACTGCCCAAAGTGGCGGCGGAGGATGTGCGTGCGGGCAAAGTCAAAGCCACGATGGTGATTAACCCGTGGGATGAATACGCGGCCGAAGAAGCCATCCTCTTGGGTGACCGTTTTGACGCCGATTCAGTCGCCATCAGCATGGGCACGCCGGAATCCGCCGACGCCCTCAAACATGCCCTGGCGATGGGCGTAGGGGCAGCCGCTTTGGTCGATTCTTCCGACGTCAGCGGCGGCGATCTGTTCACCACGGCGGGCGCACTGGCTGCGGCGGTGCAGGCACAGGGAGATGTCGATCTTGTGCTCACGGGCAAGCAGAGCGTCGATGATAACAGCGGCGCCGTCTTTGCCGGTGTAGCCGCCAAACTGGGCTGGCCGCTCGTTTCCGGAGTATCCAAGATTGTTGATATTGCCGATGGCCGTATCAGCGTGGAACGGCTGGTTGAGGGCGGCCAGGAGACGCTGAGCGTACCTCTGCCCGCCGTGGTCAGCGTGGGCAAAGAGATTAACGACCCGCGCTACCCCAGCTTTATGGGCATCCGCAAAGCGGGCAAAGCCAATATCCCGGCCACACCTGCCGGCATCGCCGCCAACAGCGGCAAGACGCAGTGGACCAACATCCGTAAGCCGGAAGAACGCAAAAGCAAATGCACGATGATCGACGGCGCCTCCGCTCAGGAGAAGGCCGCCAAGCTGGCCGACGCCTTGATTGCAGACAAGGTCATCTAAGGAGAAAGCACCCATGTCCGTTCTTGTTTGGATTGAACAATCGCAGAGTGGCGTCGTCGCCAACTCTTGGGAAGTTTTGGGGCAGGGTCGCAAGCTGGCTGATGCCCTCGGCACATCGCTGGCGGCGGCCCTCATCGGCAGCGACACGTCCGCCGCCGCCGAAGAGGCGCGCACTTATGGCGCCGACAGCGTACTCACGCTGACTAGCCCCGCCCTGGCGCAGTACCGGCTAAGCGGCTACGCCGCCGCACTCAAGCAGGCGGTCGCCGAATCGGGCGCCACCGTATTATTGGCGGCGGCCACCACACGCGGGCGCGAATTGACCGCCATGCTGGCCGCTGAACTCGACGCCGGGCTGGCCCCTGACGCGATAGACCTGCGCATCGAAAACGGCAGCCTGGTGGCTGTGCGCTCAGTCTATTCCAACAACATCCTGACCGATGTCACCTTCAGCAGTCCGCTGCAGGTGGCCAGCGTCCGCCCGCGCTCGTTCCCCATGCCGGAAGCCGGCGCCGCTAGTGGTGAAGTCAAAGCCGTGGCAGTCACCATGAGCGATGGCGATATCAAAGAGCAAGTCGTTGCCATGAAAAGCGCCGACAACAGCGAAGTCAGCCTCACCGACGCCTCCAAAATCGTCTCCGGCGGGCGCGGCGTCTCGCAAGACCCGGAAAAAGGCTTTGTCCTGGTGACGGAACTGGCCGCCACGCTGGGCGCCGCTGTCGGCGCCAGCCGTGCGGCGGTAGATGCGGGATACGTGCCCTACAAGCACCAGGTGGGACAGACCGGCAAGACCGTCAAGCCCGACCTGTACATCGCCGCCGGTATCAGCGGGGCCATCCAGCATCTGGCCGGCATGGGCAGCAGCAAGGTGATCGTCGCCATCAACAAAGACGCAGAGGCGCCCATCTTTGAGAGGGCCACCTACGGCATCGTCGGCGACCTGTACGAAGTGCTGCCTGCGCTTACCAGCGAGTTGAAGAAGCGGCTGGGCAAGTAAACGCCGGGCTGCTGCTTTTACAACAAAATCGTTTTACCTGCGCCTCCGGGACAAATAAGTGTCCCGGAGGCGTTTGTTTTCAGTTTACATTGCCGTTAGCCCAGTTAAATTTGCATTCTATAGGGTTTACACTTGGCTAAGATTTTCCTTACGCCACCCAAAAAAGCGGCATCAGTTGCGTGCAGTAGGGAGCACTCTGATGAAAGATTTGCGGCGTACGCTTCCTGGCTTACTTGTTTCTCTACTTCTTGCTCTTGGGGTGGGAGTCAGTTGCAGCAGCAGCGTTGAGCCCCCACCCACCTTGCTGCTGCACGACTGGGAAGGGTACATGCCTGAAGCGGTGCTGGCTGCCTTTACCCAGGAGACTGGCGTCGGCGTCGAACTTGTCACAGTCGTTGTTATAGAGAACCGCTTCATTCCTAACCTGGTGCGCAACGGGCTGCTGGTCCCTCTCGATCACAGCAAACTGCCCAACTTCAAAAATATCTCTCTTAACTTTCGCAACCTGATGTATGATCCAGGCAACCGCTATACCGCGCCTTACTCGTGGGGCACAACCGGTCTGCTGGTGCGTCCAGACCTGGTGGAGGGGCCGGTGAAGCATTGGGCCGATCTGTGGGACCCACGCTATTCCGGCAAGACAAGCATCTGGCGCGGGCAGATGCGCGAGGTGATGGGGCTTGTGCTTAAATCACTTGGCTACTCGGAGCAACTTTGGCAGCAGTTCAAGCAGGGACTAGAGCCGGCGCAGACAGGCGGCTAGGCCCAGCCCTCTCCGGCTTGGGCGGCAAATGCGGCAATAGCCTCGACAGCCTGCGGGCCTTCCAACAGCAGCACCAGCGCCAGGCCGCCATGAATACCGTGCACGCTCTGCCACAGGCCTCGCTCCACATTGCTGTCCCATAAGCCGGTCAAAAACTGCTCGATCGCACTGCGCACTTCCGGGGCGAAAGCGACATTGGCCTCAGCCTTGGCATCGCTGCGCGACGGGTCGAGCCGTTCCGGCGGCGGGGGCGCCAATTCCGCCGTCAGTGTGGCCGCTACGCTGTTGACGCGCGCGGCGTGTTTCTCACCTGAACCGCTGCGCAGGGCAGCAGCCAGGGGCGGCAGCACCTGCAAGGCCAGCTTGACGCGTCCCGAAGCCAACAGGGGGCGCAGCAGATCATCCAAGAGATAGGCGGCCAGTGCTTCGCCCTCCAGCAGCTGCGGCGCAGCGGCCAGCAGTTGGGCAGCCATGCGCTGGATGTCGGCGGCGCTGGTGCGTTCGCGCTGGAGCAGCGCACGCAGCCGCAGCCCCTCGTTGCGCAGCCTGTCATCGTCCAGCCGCGAGCCGAACAGTTCGCGCATGCGCTGCCGCCAGCCGGCCGGCTGCTCCCACTGCTCCAGCAAGACCAGCGCGCGGTCAGACTGCCGCCGTTCCAGATACACCTCCGACAGCCCCCAGATCAGCGCCCGCTCCGGATTGCGGCCCGGATAGCTCTGTGCCCACGCCAGCCCCTTTTGCGCCTGCTCTTCCGCCAACTGCGCCTCACCCGCCACCAAGAGCGCGCGCACGAGCGAGATCACGCCCTCCGACCGGGTGGGGTCGTTTTCCGGGATTTTGCTCACGACCTCGACGGCGTACTTGACTGCCCCCAACTCCACCAGCGTGGCAGCCGCACCGGCAGCCGTCCAGCCATCGCTCTGGTTGCCCAACATGGCAAGACGGTTGGCGAGTTCCAGGCGCGCCTCGCGCGACAGCGAGCGCAGCGGCAGCGCGCCGATGGCCTCCCGCAGCGCATAGACCTGAAAATCCACATCCGCATCAGCTGTAGGGCGCTTGACCTGGCGCAGCAAAGTGGGGTCGCCCTGGCGCAGCGACAGCCCACCCTCGCGGCGGGCGGCCTGGACGTTGGCAATCGTAGTAAGCTGCACCAGCACCTCATCCACCAAACCCGCCTGGCCAAAGACAGTGGCAGTCAACCGCCGGCTGTGTAAACTGGTCAGCGAGGCGTTGCGGAAGACTTCCACCCCCAGCGACAGCAGCCGCGCCATCTTGTCGGTGCTGCCGGCAGCGGGTGAACTGCGGCGCAGCCGTTCTGCAGCGCCGGCGGTGATCTCCAAGACAAAATGCGCGCCGGCATCGCCAAAGCGGCGCAGCGCGTGCGTCATCAGCCCCAGCGTGAGCGGATGGGGGCCGGTGCGCAGGACAGTGGCGGCCAGCATTCCACGCTGGTCGGGCTGCACCATGATGCGTTCCCACGGTTTGCTGAGTTGGTCGAGCCGTTCCAGGCAGGCCAACGCCAGGCGGCGGTCGCCGATATTGGCCGCGGTCGCCGCCGCATGCAGCAGTTGCTCAATGGCCTGTCCACCCGGCGCAGCCGCTCCAGCGGCAAACAAGGCCGGCTGCATCTGCGCCAGTTCGGCGGCAATGGCGTTGGCCAGCCCCCACTGCTGGTCAACCTGGCGCGAAAGACGGTAGAGACAGTGGATAGGGGTCAGCGGCTGGCGGCTGGCAGCTAGATGCGCCACGCCCAGTGCCGGCGCAAAGTAACCGCCATCGGCGAGACTTTGCCAGCAGCACTGTAGCAGCCAGGTGTCGGGACGAAAGATGGCGCGCTCCTCCACCACAAGGCCGTCCTCGCCACGTGCCTGGGCCGCCGTGGTCAGCGCTGTGATGGCGGCCTGCGCCAGCCGTTGGCCGGCTTCCACCCCCACCGGCGCAGGGGCTGCTGAGGAAGCAGCCGTCACGGCAGCACCCAACGCAGCAGCAGCAGCCCCGCCAACAGCAGTGCCGCCACGATCAGTGCTACGCCCCAGCGACGCAAGCGGCCTGCCTGCTGCACCTGCGCCCCATGTGTCTCATGCACCACGATGCCCGCCGCCAGCACAGCAGGGTTGCTGTGGGGGGCGCTTTTTACCTTGGCCAGCCACCAGGCGCGGTGGCAGTAGGCCCAGGCGCCGATGTCGCTGGCACGCACAAGAGAACGATCTTTATGCGTCATAACGGCCTGCTATAGGTTGTCATCCATATCGCCCAGCGAAAGCGCCGCTTCATCCTCATCCAGCGGCGACCTCCCCCCCTCGGCAAAGTTTGTGCCCAGGTGGCGGTCAAGATTGGACTCAAACGAGAGCAGCGCCTCGCGCATCTGGTCTTGGCGGATGGCGAGCGTCAGATCGCCGCGCGTGCGTTCCAGCACCGACCGCAGCACATCCGTCGAGCGGCGCAGCCCATCGGTGACGGCGTCCGGAAAGTCTACTGTGATCAGTTGGCTGTAGACTTCATCCATAAAGGCCAGATAGGGTTCAGCGGCCAGCACCTCGCCGCGGCGCACCAGGTCGAGCACAAAGCGGCGCATTTCGCTGCCGGCTTCGCTCATCCCGCGCAGATAGGTGGCACCGGTGACATAGAGATCGGCTGGTGACGGCAGAGGGGTATGGCGCACCACGGCGGCCACCAGATGAGCCTCCACCAGTTCCTTGAGCGCGTCTTGGGTATAGCCGGCATGGTAGAGCGTCGGCTGGTCAGCGATG
>JBBRBX010000059.1:0-35192 GCA_038205395.1 Caldilineales bacterium | reverse complement strand
CAGCACAAGCTGAAATTCATCAGCTTGGGCCAAACACAGCCGCTTCCATTATCGGCTGCCACTCAACCTGTTAGGCCATTCGAGTTTGCCTCTCTGCCACTGGCCGCATAAAACATGGGTTTTCAGAGATGCACCCATGTGTCTTTATCTACCTGGGCATTCCCTTTTTAGCAGGTATGCTGACCCGCTTCTTTCTTGTGCGCGCCAAAGGCAAGGAATGGTACCACATGCAGTTCATCCCTAAAATCAGCCCTATTACGCTGCTCGCCTTGCTCTTTACGATTGTCGTCATGTTCAGCATTAAAGGACAGCTTATCCTGACCATTCCGATGGATGTCGTGCGCATTGCCATTCCGCTGCTCCTATACTTCGTGCTGATGTTTGCTGTCAGCTTTTTTATGGGTGTATGGACAAATGCCGGTTACAAAAAGACAACGACTACCGCGTTTACGGCTGCCAGCAACAATTTCGAACTGGCCATCGCTGTGGCTGTGGCGGTCTTTGGCATCGCTTCGGGTCAGGCCTTTGCCGCTGTCATCGGCCCGCTGATCGAAGTGCCTGTCATGATTGGTCTTGTAAGCGTAGCCTTCTGGTTGGGACGAAGATACTTCAGCAAGGACATGATGGCCATTGACTGCGAAGGGCAGCCAGCGGGAACAGACTAGTCGGCAAGTTCTCTATGGACAGACGTCAAATTACTGTGAAGACCTTGACGTCTGCCCATAGCCCCACCTATGCTGCGGCAGCCCACTCTTCAATTTGATCGCGAATTTGATCGCGAATTTTCCGAATCTCCACCAGTTTTTGTTCGCCCGTACCTGCTACCTGACCAGGATCGGCAAAGCTCCAGTGCAGGCGCTGCGCAAAGCCAGGAAAAATAGGGCAGCGTTCCGCAGCGGTTTCATCGCAGACAGTGATCACATACGCAAAGAGTTGCCCGCTCTTGTAGACATCAAAAGCACTTTGGGTTGACTTATGGGCAATATCGATGCCCACTTCAGCCATTACAGCTACCGCCAAGAGATTAAGCGTGCCTGGCTCTAAGCCGGCGCTGCTCGCCACGAAACGATCTCCCAAAAGAGCATTGACCCAGGCTTCAGCCATTTGGCTGCGAGCGCTGTTGTGGATGCAAACAAATAGAACTTTCGGCTTCAAGTTCGGTGCTCCTTTTACATCAATTTAGAATAGTTCAAAATCTTTTGAACTAAAAATATTACAATCCAGTTTGAAGTATATGTCAAATGTAGTATGATAGCGCCATGCATTTGACTACAAACACCGCGTCCCCTGTATTCCTCAAGCTGCTGGCGCATGATGTACGCTGGCAAATCCTGACTGGCCTAGCACACAGCGACTTGCGCGTGCAGGAACTGGTTAAGCTGGTAGACAGACCGGTTAATCTGGTCTCCTATCATCTCAAGCAATTGCGCAGCCAAGCTGTGGTGCGCGAGCAGCGCAGCAGCGCCGACGGGCGCGACATTTATTATAGCTTGGATATAGAACGGCTAGGCGCAATGTACCGGCTGGCTGGTCTTCAGTTGCATCCGGCATTGGGCGGAGAAACTGAAGCGACTACAGCTGCTGCCTCATCTCAGCCTGTGCGTGTGCTGTTTCTTTGCACCCACAACCGGGCACGCTCACAGATGGCGGAAGGGCTGCTGCGTCACCTGGGTAGCGAACGAGTGGAAGCCTGCAGCGCAGGCAGTATGCCAGGAGAACTGCATCCGCTGGCTGTGCGAGTGCTGACAGAGATGGGGATCGACATTAGTGGTCAGCGCTCCAAACATATTGACGAATATCAGGGCCGACAATTCGACCATATTATTACCGTTTGTGATCAAGTCCGTGAACAGTGTCCGGTCTTTCCAGGCGAACCGGATTATATCCATTGGAGCACGACAGACCCCATTGCAGCGGCAGAATTCTCGACAGATGAAGGCAAGCATTATGCCGTATTTACTAAAACGGCGAATGCACTGGCAGAACGGGTAAAACACCTCTTGCTTGTGATCTAAGAGGATGGCTTTTTGTACATACGGGCAACAACTTGCTTAGATCACCACAAACTTGGCCCCGGTCAACTCGGCGTTTACTGGGGCGTGCTGGGCAAGGTAGCGGCGTAGGGCGTCGATGGCGTGGACGCCGCTGTTCTGCTTGTCATCGGCTTGAATGTCCTGCTCACCGGCTGAGGCGACGGTGTAGGCGGCCTCCGGTTGGTAGTCCGCACCCCCAATTTCGAGCTGTTGGACACGCGCACCATACGGGTTATTAAGCCGCACCCGCGCACTGATCCCGGAGGTGCGAATCACATAGCCGCCCTTTTGCTGCATGGGGTCGGCGGCAAAGACACTCTCCAGGCTCTCTTCCAGCCGGTCACGAATTTCCGCACCGCTCAGCGTGGTGGTGAACACTTCCGGATTGGTGGGGATCATCTGCCACAGATCGCCCAACGTCACGGGACCGGAGGGAACCGGTGCGCCATAGCGCCAGCCATGCGAAAAGGCGACGTCGGCGCCGGTCAGTTCCAGATAGGCATTGGTGATGAGATTATCCATCGGACTTTCCAGCACCCGCATCCGGTGCAGCGCCGTGGCCGTTGTGCCCACCACTTCCGCCAGCTTGCTGCGGTAAGGGCGCAGCGACTCGTCCACAGCCGCCTGCATCGCGGCATCCGGCGCAATGGACTCATCCAGCGTGATCAAAGAATGGGTATGGCCGACAGCCTGTCCCTTGGCGAGCGTGAGGTCGAGCCGCCCCAAAAAGGAGCCGCTAAAGCCCGATTGGATGACCAACGTCTTGCCCACGATCAACGGCTGGGCAAGCCGATCATGGGTGTGTGCGCTGAGCAGCACGTCGATGTCCGGTACAGCTTTGGCCAGGTGGAGGTCCTGCGGCAGCCCCATATGGGAGAGCACGACAACCAGTGCCACCTGATCACGCCGCAGATCGCGCACCGCCTGGCGCACCTGCTCGACCCCGCTGCTCATGCGCAGACCGGCGCCAAAGGGCTGTGGCATTTGCTGCGTGACAATCGGCGTGGTGACGCCGGCAAAGCCGACCGGCACACCGCCAATCGTGCGCACTGCCGTCGGCGCAAAGGCGAGTTTGCCGCTGGTCGCATTGAACACATTGCAGGCCAGCATAGGAAACGCCAACTCTGCCGCCCGCCGGCGCAGAATGTCCGGCCCAAAGCCGAACTCCCAGTTGCCCGGCGTCATCAACTCGACGCCCAACGCATTTAAGGCGGGCACAATGGCGGCGCCCTGTGTCCACTGCGCCGGCCCTGTGCCGTGGATGGCGTCGCCGCCATCCACCAACATGCAGGCGCCGCCCGTCTGCTCACGAATCTGGTTGACCACGGTGGCGGCACGTGCCAGGCCACCTGTCCGGCGATAGAGCGGCTGCCCAGCCTGCCAGAAATACTCCCAGTGCGCTTCCAACTGGGCATGAATATCGTTTTGCTGGATGAGTGTGATGTTCATACTCACTCAACGCCTGGCCGCGCCCTCACAGTTCCTGCTATCGAATGCCCGCCACAATCTGCTGCATCTGGTCACACGTGTATTTGAGCTGACCCGGCGGGTCGTAGACATTGCTCAGAATCAACTGCAGACCGGCTGCGTTCCACATGTACGTGACGCAGTTGTTCGCCCCGCGCCGGATAACGGTGACATCGTGGCCGCCGATCTGCTCCCGGCTGGCCTGCGGATCGCTCACACCTATATCCTCAGCGGATGGCTCCTCAGCGAGTGGCTGTGGCATCTGCATCAGCGTCAGTGCGCCGTGGCCATCCTGGCTGCCGCTGACGGGGACAAATCCCATGCTGACGCTGTCGCCTTCCACCTGCTCGCGCACCGCCATCGGCTCCGGCAGCCAGGTGGGGCGCAGCAGCGCAAACGCCGGCGTGGGCATTGGTGTGGGGGTTGGCAGGCTGGGGGCCGGGGTTGGCTGTGGCGGCAGTTCGACAGTGCCCAATGGCGCGCTGCTGGACATCGAAGCGGCAATCCGCAGCATCACGTCGCGCGGCCAGTCAGCGCCGCTGAGCGCAATCTGCACACCCTCCTGCTCCCACCACAGCAGCGCGCCCAGCCAGTGCGCCGCCAGCCCATTGGACAGCGTAACCGGCTCGCCTGCAAAGCGCGGGTCGCCGGCCAGGCCGCCGCCGTTGGCGACGGTCAGCACCGGTTGGCCGCTGTGGTCGTAATAGGTGATGGTATACCCGACCGGCGGCTCAGCCGTCAGCCCATCCGGCAGCCACGTGGGCACAAAAATCGGGAACGGCGCAGACGCGCGCACCGCATCCAGTGTGGGCGGCTGTGGATTGGGCAGCGCGGGCCGGCTGCCCGCAACCGGCTGCAGATCGCCCGCCAGCGCAAGCAGTTGCTCCGCTGTAAAAGCAAAGCTGCTCAAGGTGATCAACACGCCATCGCGCAGCACAATAACCGCCGAGTCGGAACCAGTGCCGTCCACGCCGATAAAGCCACGCCGCGCCCAGGCGCTCACCTTTTTAACAGGGACGCCGGGCAGCAAAACGGGGGTGGCGTCGCGCGTAAAGCTTACCAGCAGATCATAGCTCGCCTTCTGCTGCATGATCTGAATGCCGGTCTGCCCCACAAAGCTATCCTTCTCTACATCTGCGGGCGGTACAAACTCAAGCATAAGCTGTTCGCGATTGTCGCTGCCGCTGGGCATGAGTTTCGGCAGGCGCGGGGTCAGGCCGTCGGGAATGGCCGCCGGCGCAAAGAGCGGATAGTCCACCTGTTGCGTCAACGGCTGGAGGGCAGCCAGCAGTGCTGTATGCTGTGCATCGCCGGCGGAACCGGCTTCGCCAACCACGGTGGCGGCGACGGTGGGCAGCGCCTGCGGGCGGTAGTCCAGAATACGCAACCCCGGCGGCGGGGTGAAGGTGAACAGCGCTGCATCCAGCGCTGGGTTGTAGGCAACCTCCGTCACCTCGCTGCGCATGAGCAGTTGATCGCCCTGCGTGCTGTACAGTTCGCGTTTGAGTACAAAAAAGCTGTTTTTGTCCACCCAGATCAGCGAGCGGCCGTTCATCTCCGGCGCAGAGGCGGAGGGACAGAGTGAAGGGCCAAGATCGACTACGTACACCGGCTGGCCGGCAATCACGGCGCTGCTTGTCACCTGCGGCTGGGAGCAAGCCGCCATCCGCTCGAACAACTGCGCCAGGTTGGTTACGCCGCTGGCCCCATCGCCGGGCAATAAGGAACGTGCGGAATCTACAGCAGCGGGCAACACGTTGATCGTTACGACACTGCCGGCTGCGTCATAGTCATACTGGCTGCTGCCGTCACTCACCGTCGTGTTGCTCCATGCCTGGTCAGTGCGCGGCTTGCCGGCGGCAGCATACCGCTGTCCTGTGCTCTCCACGCGCCAGCGGTTGGGCGCTTGAAACCAGCGCTGCGTCCGGCTGCTCGACTGCACCGGGGCGCCGTCTGCGCTGCGCTCTACGCTGCTGTTCGGGATGCTGTTCGAAGCCCAGAATGTACTCTGCTCAGAGAGAAAGTAACTTTGCAAACCGGCAGCCGCGGGCGAAGTGAGGGCTGCCTGGGCGCGGCGCACGATCTCCTGGGCGTTGACCGGCTGCGGGCGCAGTGAAAACAGATAGGCCCCCACCGCAGTGGCCAGCAGCAGGGCGGCGGCCACACGCCACGCACGCGCACCGAAATCAAACGAACGCAGCGGGCGCGCTGCGGTCGGCTGTCCAGCCGCCGCTTTTGCCGCCGCATCTTGCAGCCGCTGCTGCAGTTCGGCGGCAAAAGCGGCGGTGGGCGCCGGCGCGCTGAGCGCCTCGGCCACCCTCGCCACCGTCGCCGCCAGGGCAGAATCAAGTTCAGCACCGGGTTCAACACTGGATTCATTTGCCGGATCGGCCGGCAGCGCTGCATAGGCGGCCGCAAGCAGATCGGCCTGCTGTTGTGCGAAAAGGCTGGAATGGTTGCTCATCTGCGATCTCCCTCATAGCTGCCGGTTCCGTCACCGGGAGCATCATCCGCCAGCAGGCTGTGCAGACGCTGCATGGCGCGATAGCGGATCATGCGCACAGCCGCTTCACTCTTGCCCAATATGGCGCCGATCTGGGCGTCCGACCAGCCGGCGGCCGGCAGTTCCACCGCAGTGCGCTGCTCGTCGCTCAACTGCGCCAGCGCCGCCAGCAGATCGGCGCGCTGCGCCTGCAGTGCGGCCGGATCGGGCAGCCGCCCAGCGTTCGCCGCAGCGGAGCTTTCCAGCAACTCCATGTGCCGCTGCCGCCGGTAATAGGCAATCACAATGTTGCGCGCAATGGTATAGAGCCAGGGGGCAAAGGTACCGCTGCGGTAGGCGGGCAGATGAGCCAGCGCCTGCAAAAACACCTCGCTGGTGGCGTCTTCAGCCGCCTGACGGTCGCCCAGCCGGTTGTAGCAAAACCGGAAGATGCGCTCCAAATACCGTTCATACAGCGGCGTAAAGGCGGACGCCTTGGCTTGGGCAGCGGCGACCAGCTCCTCGTCAGACGCAGCCGGCATGTTGCCCAACACCGGCGGAGCCGTCTCCTGGCCGCCGGACATTAACAAAAGCATGAAGGTACGCTCCTCTACCCAATCGGCAAGTTCCTGCTGCGCAACAGGAAAAGAACCAAAAAGAGATTTCTAGGGAGTATAACGCGTGAGCAGAGGAAAGATAACGAAGATCACAACCATTGCGTAAAAAGCTGGTGGACAAGCTGACCCGCGCAGAGTGCTACCAGGGCAAGGGGCGCTGCGTATCCGGATCATAGCGATCGCCTGCCGCCGGCGGTATGGCCAGCAGGCGCTCTTTGATGGCCTGCCAGCGGCGGCGAAAGACTTGATAGGCGGCAGACTGCGCGGCCAGCACAGCCTGCCGGTCGCGGCCGGAGAGCGGTTCGATGCCCGTTTCCGTGGCGACCAGAGTAAGGTTGGCTTCGTATAAGTCGTGCCAACTGCCAAGCTGGAGGCGGCGAGCGGGGTCAAAGAACAACTCAATGCTGACCCAGCGCGCGCCGGGGCCAGTGTACAGGAGCCGTTCCGGCGCTTCAGCAGTTTCTTCTTCTTGCCCAGCGGAGGGCGCCAGGCGCGCCACCGCAGCCAGCGCCTGCTCCACCGTGCTGCGCGTCTGCCAGCCCGCAGAATAGGGCGGCCCGCCGCTGCGCTGATCGGCTGACCAGACGACAAAACCATCCCGCCAGACCGCCAGCACACCGGCATCAGCCTTGCGCCCGCCGGTGACGCGGATGGAGGCTGCCAGAGCACTGCTCAACGCATCCCCTGTGATGTAGGTCACGGCCTCCTCCAGTTCGCTGCGCACCTCCACGTCGTTCTCCTCAGCCAGGCGCGCCCGCAGTAGTTCCGCCGTCTGGTGGTCGCCGATATACCCCAAGAAATGGGCGGCGTACTTGCGCACAGCAGCCAAAGGACTGGCTAAGGCCGGCAGCAGCAGGCCCACGGCAGCGTGACCGCCCAGATCGGCTATAGCCACGATGATCTGCAGCGCAAGATGGGCATCCTGCGTCTGCGCCGTTTGCAGCGCCTCCGCCAACTGCGGCAGCACACTGGCATCACCCAAACGTCCCAGCGCCTCAGCAGCCCTGGCGCGCACGCCCGGATCGGGGTCGGTGAGCAAAGCGGCCAGGGGCGCGACGGCGCGTGGATCGCCTTGCTCGCCCAACGCAAAGGCGGCAAAATTGCGCACCAGCGGCTGCGCATCCTGCAGGGCAGCCAGCAGCGCATCCACCACGCGCGGGTCGTGGATGGCGGCCAGCGCCAAGGCGGCATCGCCCGTGGTCTCTGCAGCGCGCAGCGCTTGCAGCAACTCGTCTAAATGCGGCTCGTCATGCGCCACACGTCCCGCCCTTTCTCCCATGCAATCTTTTCCCAGTTTAAAAGGCCACAGCAGCTATGTCTGGAAATTGTGGCCCTTATCATTGTTCAAGTCAACTCGCAGCCGGTGGCCCCCCTCGGTGACATCGCGGTCACACAGCTTATCGCTGATGTGACCGCACTGCGGCGGGCAGGCGATGCCCTGCGGCGCCAGCCCGCGGATGGTGGACTTCATCTTGGAGGCAGCCTGCTGGCACGCCTTGCGATGCGATTTGGTGGCGCGCGCCATCAGCTTGTCCACAGCTTCCACACCCTCGGCCACCGTAATCGGGCAGTTCTTCGCCACTTTTTCGGACGGAACCAGTTCCTTTTTGCCGGCCTGCAGTTGCAGCCGAATTTCATTAGTCGGCGTCTGCGCGCGCGGCGCGGCAGAAGTTGAGCCGGCCCCGCCTGCTCCGCCAGGCGCGCAGGAAGGTGGGGCAGAGCCGCAGTTGGCCGCCGCCTGCGTACAGGCAAAGTCCAGTTCATGCTGCACCTCAGCCCGGCAGGCAGCATCGCAGCCGCATTCACCGATCCGCCGTTGGTAGCAGGCAATCTCCACCAGGTAGGCCGCACACTCGCCGTCAGCCGGGCTGATGCCGGGCTTAAACGGCGGGCGCTCCAGCGCCGCGCCCGTGCAGTCCACATGGTTGAGATGCACGGCCTCATGTTCGCCCACACAGCCGGCGATAACGCCGCGCGCCGTGGCATTACCGGCTGGGATATTGCTGCTCCACACGCAGGCATGTTTGGTGTTGTTGCAGCAGATCACGCCGCCGAAATCACCCCCATCCAGCCCTGCCGCCAGCGCAGCCGAACAGCAGTCGCCGGCAGGCAGCGCCGGCGCAACCCCTGGCCCGGTTCCTCCGCCTGGCGCGGGTCCAGGTATCGGCCCAGGCAGCGGACCAACGGCAAAAGGCGGGTCAGCGAAGAGCAGCGTGCCATCAAACGGACCGCCCCCCAACGCCCAGGTGGGGCAGTTGCTGGCGCCATGGGTCAGCAGGCAGCCGCAGTCGCAGGCGAGATGACAGATGTCCCCGATGGTGGAGAAGCCGCTGGCGGCGCAGCAGTCATAGCAGTTGTCATGGTCGCGGCAGCCCTGGTGTGTACCGCATTCGATCACCGCCGGATAGGTGCAGATGTAATAGTCGCCGCTCGCCGTGGGCACAATCACTTGCAGATCGCCCAGCGGTTTGCAGAAACCGGGGCAGTTATAGCCGCAGGCTCCCCGGCAGAGCGCTTTCGAAGGTATGCCCGGGTCCTTGACATCGGGCGCCAGCGGCAGGCCGATTGG
This sequence comes from Caldilineales bacterium, assembly GCA_038205395.1. Lineage (GTDB taxonomy): Bacteria > Chloroflexota > Anaerolineae > Caldilineales > Caldilineaceae > Fredericiella. The sequence goes on along the minus strand of JBBRBX010000059.1, from coordinate 26,024 downwards.
GCAGGTTGTGGGCGTTGGCCGCGGCGCCGGCCCAGCCCCCACGCAGGGCGAGGGAGGAATCAAGCCGGAGACGCACAGCAGCCGCAGCAGCGGCTCTATCCCTTCACAGTCTACCTGCGGATAGAACGAGAAGAAGCCGCTGGTGATGGTGTCGAGGGCAAAACCGGAGGCGACGCCGCTTACCGAAGTGCTTAGACCCGTGCTCGGATCATAGGTCAACCCCAGGTCCACTCCCAGGGTGGCGCCGGCATCCAGCGTGTAGCGGAAGAAAGGCCAGGTCAGCGAGCAGACTTCATTGCCCAACAGAAGCAGGCGCGCGGCGGCAGCGGCCATGAAGTCGAGGCTCCCCAGCAGGTCGAGCCGCGGGTTGATGGCCAGTGAGATTGTACCCGCGCTGTAGGTCAACGCCGCCGGCACAGTCAGCAGCCCACTGCCCACGGCGGTCAGCGTCTCCTGCAAACCCGCCTCCAAGCCGATGAGCGGCACAGCAATCGCACCGCCGGGGAGAAGCACGATCAAGGATGCATTGGCGGCCAAAATTTGGGCGGCAGTTGCCAGCAAGTTAAACGCCGCCTGGGCGCTGAACTGGCCGGAAATATCGTAATAACTGCTGAGAGGATCAATGACAATCGTGATCGGCCCCAACAGGCACGGCCCCAGCAGCAGGTTGAGCAGCGAGGAAAGGCTGAGGTCAGCATCGATCATACCTACCAAAATCAGTTCGGGTGTAATGGGCAGCGCGCCGGCCAGCAGAGGAATGCGGTTGGACAGTTCCGGGCCGGGAACGACAATCGGATGTTGATCGCAGACGGGGAAGGCGGGCAGCGTCACGACCAGCCCACTGGCGCTGATCGAAATGGAGCCGCCGAGCATGGCGACCAGCTCTTGTGCGGCTTCCAGCGCCGCCTGGCCCGCGGTCGTGGCCAGCCACTCAATGGCGGCTGCACCGGCATCGACGGCTGTCTGACCGGCTTCAACCACTGTCTCACCCACAGCAACTGCCGTATCACTCACTGTGTCCAGCGCATCGCTTGCCGTTTCGACCGCGCTGCTGCCCACCGCTTCCGCATCGCTGATAAATTCGTCCAGGGAATAGCGTTGAATGGGGGGCGGCGCACGGCTGGGGCTGGCGCTGCCAGGGCTGGCGCCGCCTCCCGCCTGCTGGATGGTGTGGGCCAGTTCATGCGCCAGCAGATGGCGGCCGCGCGTGCTGTCCGACTCATACCGGCCAGGGGCAAAATAGATGTCTTGGCCGCTGGTGAAGGCCAGCGCGTTCAGCCGGCGCGCAGCCGCGCCGGAGCGGCTGTCATTGTGCAGCCGCACCTGGCTGAGATCGTAGCCCAGCCGCGTTTCATAAAAATCGCGCTGCGCCGGAGGCAGCGGCTGGCCGCCGCCCGGCAGGCTGGTCAGCGACGCGGCCAGCGTGTCAGACAAGTCAGCCGGCCCACCGGCATCGGCGGCGGGCAAAATATCGCGGCGGTGGTTACTGCGCTGCGGGCGGCGCGCGCCGGGGCAGCGTTTGGGTGCGTGGGCTTGGCGAATGGTCTGGGCGGCGGCCAGCGCCACCTGCGGCGGCGGTGCGCGTGCCGACGTCACTCGGCCCGGTGCATTGTGTTTCTTACCGCAAGCTGCACAGCCGCGGCGGGGCGGGCCGCGGCCAGGCGGGGCGCGCTGGGCGCTTTTCTGCTGGAGGGCCAGCCGCTTGGCGCGGCAGGCCGCGCACTCGCCGTCCGGCCCGGCTTCGCCGCCGCAGGCGCAGCGTTTGGGCAGCAGATAGCCGGCGCGCGCAGGTGTAAAGCGCATGGGCGCCCTGCCGGGGTACGCCCGCGCTGGGGGCCGGCGAGTCGGCCGGCGCATGACCTCCGCCGCGGCGCGCTCGGCTTCCACTTCATAGGGATCGCCCGGCTGGCTCACCGCCAGGCGCGCCTGTACAAGACGCTGGACGGCGCGGTTGCCGGCAGTGCGCTGGACGCGGCGCAGCGGATGCTGCCGCGCCGGGCCGGCGGCAGCCGGTTCGGCACGGGGGGCGGGCGGTTCAATTTGCGGAACCAACAGCGGTTCCAGCGGTGACAACTGCTCCATACCCTAGTCCTGCGCCTGTACAAAGCCATAAAACTCGCGGAAGTCAGACCTGGCCGGCAGTCTGCCCATCTTTTGCAGTTCGCGCGCCACCCCCACCACCAGGTCCTGCATCGCCACAGGCCGATCCGCCTCGGCGGCCATAAAAGCGGCGCTCAACGCCACGTTGCGGATGTTGCCGCCCGACAACTCGAATTGGCGGGCCAAAAAGGCAAAGTCCACATCCTCCGCCAGCGGCGTGGCGGCGGGAAACACCTGCCGCCACATGCGCTCGCGGTGGCGCGCATCCGGAAAGGGAAACTCGATCAGGTGGTGCAGCCGGCGCGCAAAGGCATCGTCCACATTGCTGTAAAGATTGGTCGCCAAAATGGCAACCCCATCATACTCCTCCATTTTTTGCAGCAGATAGGCGGTCTCAATATTGGCGTAGCGGTCACGCGCATCCTTGACCTCCGAGCGTTTGCCGAAGAGCGCATCGGCCTCATCAAAAAAGAGGATGGCGTTGCTGGCCTGCGCGGCGGCAAAGATGGCGCTCAAGTTTTTCTCCGTCTCGCCGATATACTTGCTCACAACGGTCGAAAGATCGATCTTGTAGAGATCAAGACCCAATTCATGCGCCAGAATATCCGCTGCCATCGTTTTGCCGACGCCGCTGGGGCCGGAGAAGAGCGAGTTCAAGCCCTTGCCCAACGCCAGCTTCTGCTCGAATCCCCACGCACCATAGACGACGTGGCGGTATTTTACCGCGTTGTAGACTTCATGCACCTGGCGCAAAACTGCTCCCGGCAGCACGATGTCAGCCCAGTGATACTTCGGCTCAACCTTCTGCGCCAGTGTCTGCAGCGCATGGCTGGAGCGGGCGCGGGCCGCCCAGTTGAGATCGTGCGCATCCACCACCTGTTCGCCCGGCGGGCGTGAGCGGGCGCGGGCGCCGGCCATGCGCGCCGCGCCGGCAATCTGCCCGGCGGGCAGCGCAAAACGAGCAGCAACGCCGGCCAATGCCACATCCGGCCCCAAGTCGCTGCCCGCCAGCGCCTGCTGCCACAGCGCCTGGCGCTGCCCATAGCCCGCCGCAAGCAGCTCGACCAAAAGGAAAGGGGCGGCGGGCCAGCGTCCTGCCGGATACCACGGCTGCGGCAGACCGAGCAGCAGCGGGCAGCGCACGCTTTCCAGCAGGGCCAGCAAGGCGGCGTGATCCGCCGTGTCCAGATCGCCCGGCGGCGGCAGATGCAGATAGAGAACAGCCTCACGCAGGAGTGCATCGCGCTGCAGGAGTGGCAGCAGCGGCGCCAAAGGCTGGCCGGCCATCTGCGCATCCGCCAGGTCTGCCGCCAGCAGCCGGCGCTTGAGGCCGGCGGCAATGGTGGATGCCGCCGCCTGCTGCACAAGCTGGTCGGCGCCGGCCAGCAGGACGATGCCGGGCGCACTAGCCAGATAGTTGGCCACATGCACAAGCCGCTCCACCAGCGCAGCCTCCAGCAGCATAGGCGCAGGCGGGGCGCTGCTCGCCGTCACCTGCGCAAACGGCAGCAGGCGCTCGTCCAATTCGTCAAGCCCCAACAAAAAAGCCGCAACGCAGCCATCGGTTTTCAAATAGTGCGCCAGGCGCGGCGGCTGCGGATCCTGCGGGTCGGGAACCAGGCGCAGCAAATGCTGCTGCACCAGCGAGCCGCCGGCGCCCAGCGGCGGCGCAGCGGCGGTGTCCAACTGCAGCAACTGCAGCGCCAGGGCGAGCGTGGGGGCCTTGCGCGTGACATCATTCTGGGCGTAGGCGTACAGGGTTTCATAGCGCAGGTCGATGGCGGGGGCGGCAGCCAGCAGCAGCAGCGCGCGCTCAGCCCAGGAGAGCGCAAAACGCCGCGCCAGCGCCGGCAGCGGCAGTTCAGGTTGTTCCTGCCCGTCGATCCACGCCCGCTGTCGCTCGATGGCCGCGGACAAACGGGGGCCGCCGGCGCCGTTTTCATTTTCCCTGGCGGCAGGGCGGCTCCCTTGGGCGGCACCCTGCAGCAGTGCATCGATCTGCTCTTCGGCAATATACAGCCCGCGAAACTCGTTCTCAACCAGTTGCCGCCGCGCACGCAGCCGCTGGACCTGCCGATCCAGCAGCAAATCCAGCCAGTGCAGTTCCGCACGCAGATGGGCCGCCGGCGTCGTCAGCGGCTCGCCGGCGGGAAGAGGGCCGGCGCCATTGGACGCCAACCCAGCCGAATGCCGGCTGCGCTGGGCGCTGGGGGCAGGCCGCGTCCGCTGCTTGGACGTTTTCATCCGTCCTCCGCCAGACGCAGAACAACAACGCGCTCACCGAGCCAGGGTAGTGTGTACTGCGAACCATTCACGCCGCCCATGCGCAGAATCGAGTGCAGCGGGCTGAGCGGCAGATCGACCTGCACCGCGTTAAGGGTGATCAGCACCCGGCTCTCGCCAGCCAAAAAATTGCGGTAGAGATGGTCAAAACCACTCCAGCCGAAGCCCATCAGGCGGCGAGCGAAGCTGCGCAGCACGGCGGCGGCGGCCAGAGTGAGAGCCAGATCGAGCGCCGGCGGCAGCACCGGATAGACGGTGAGGTAGTCCAGCAGCGCGGCGGCGGGCTTGGACTGACGCAGAAAGGAGGACCACTGTGAATCATCCGGTGCAGCGTCTTGCGCCGCATCCGCACCGCCGCGCCGCACCCACACGCTGGCTCGCTCGCCCGCTACCAACGCGGCCAACAGTGCCGCGCTGGGTTCCTCCGTCCCCGCCCACAGCCAGTAGTCAGCGAGCATATCGCGCACCAGCCAGACAGGTGCAGGATAGCCGTGCGCAGTAACCTCTTCTACGCTGACGGCGCGGCGGCTGAGCCGCCCTTGCCGCTGCAGTGTGGCGATCAGCGCCTGGCGCCACTCCGTACAAACGGCAGGGGTGGCGGCCTGGGCAGCGGCGGTCAACTGCGCAGCCGTGGGGGGCGTATCCAGCCCCATGATCTGCCAAACAAGTTCACTTTGGCAGGCTGGCTCCCAACGCGCCCGGCCCAGGCACTTGGCGACCAGCCAGGTGCGCCAGATGGCCTGCGTAACCGGGTCACGGCTCGTGGCGGCGAGCGCGTTCGGCAGATCCAGGTCGACCAGGCTGGGCAGGAGCAGAAAGAGAGCGCCGTAGGGGGTGACATAGACGCTGTCCGCAGCGGCGGCGCGCTGCGATGCGCCGGCAGACTGCGGACCAATGACGGCAGCGGCTCGCCCCGGCCAGCCACTCGTCACCTTAACCTGGCCACCGCTGTGCAGCCGGCCCGCCAAGTGCAGCAGTTGGTCGATGGCTTGGACAAGTGTGCGGGTGGGTTGGACGCCCGGATGGGCAGCGCGCCAGGCCAGCCAGAGCCGCAGTTGATTGCGTGCGGTGATAAAGGGCGGCTGTGACGGCGGCCCTGCGGCATGCCACAGCGGCAGCAACTGGTCGATTGTGGCCGCCAGGCCGATAGTTGGCCCCGTCTCCGGATGAGCAGCCTGCGGCGCGGCGACTTGGACAGATATGACTCCCTGATGGCAGAGCGTCAACAGTCGAGCGCAGCCGCCGGAGCCAAGCGCTGCGAGCAAGGGATCCAAACGCTGGGCGGAAGCCATATTGACAAGTACGACTTCCGCATCTGCTTCTTCTTGCAGCAAAAGTTGTCGCACCGCTGCGTTCAGCGGCAGGCTGCGCAGGTGGGCGAACGGCTGATAGTACCAGCGGCTCCAGGCGCTGCCCGCCAGCAGGTCGGTGAGAAATTGCGTCAGGTAGGCCGCGCGTCCGGCGAAATAGAGCACGTTTTGACCGTCGCTGCCGCGGCGCAGCAGTTGCCGCAGGCTGTGCCCGGCCTGCTGCGCCCAAGCCCGCCCCAGCACAGACGGATCCGCCACGCCCACATCCAGCAGCGACGTCTCCACATCCAGCTTGCGGATCAGCCACACGCCCGGCTCACTGTCCAGCGCATACGGTTCGATTTGCCGGGCAAGGGCGGCAGGCAGTTCCTGCGCCATGACCCGATCCAGCTGCTGGCGCAGCACACCTGCCGGCAGCGCTGCCGGGGCGAAGTAGGTGGCGCGATGGCGTGCGATGGTCAGGCTGCTCACATGGCTCCTAAGGCGATAAAGGTAAAGGCGCTGTTTTGCGGCCCGGATGTGCCGTCGCTTTCCAGCGTATCGACAATGGCGATGGCAAAACCGCCGGCTGTAATCGAACGCACCGTGACGATATGGTCGTTGTTGGACGAGTCAACAGGGGCAGCCAGAACAATGGGCGGCGCCGGAAAAGCGGTGGCAAACGAGAGCACATAGCCGCCAAGGCCGTTGGGCGCCACGGTAAAACCGCTGCCGGACACAATGCCGGCGGCGGCGCTGACCTGGCCCACCACCACGCGCAAAGGCTGGCCGGCCCCCAAGGCAAACAAGTCTGCACCCGGCCCCAAGCGGATACGGCCGCGCACATGCAGCGCTTCCTGCGGATCGGTCTCGACAATACCCACGCGGCCTTGCGTGGCTACCAACGTAGACGTATTGGTGACGTCCAAATGGATGCGGTTGTCTAGTTTCGACCAGTAGAAGCGCGACTGCATCACGTTATCGACTTTGAAGCGCAGCTCGGCAAAGTTGGCGCTGCTGGTCGAATTGAGGTCCAGCGCCAGGTCGGGGTCATCGCCGCGAATGTGCAGCGCTTCAACCGGCGCAGCCGTGCCGATGCCGATACGCCCGTCAGCGCCGCGGATGGTCATGCGCGCCGTGCCGGCGGTGTTGAGCGTCAGATCGCCGCTGTAGCTGCCGATCCGCCCGCTGTCCACCTGGAGTTCCTTGTTCATATAAAAGCGGTCGCGGTCGGTTTCCAGGTGGGACCAGAGCGCATTTTTGGAGCCGATGTCGGTCCAGCCGCTGAGGGTGTTGATGCGCAGCGCGCCGGATTGGTTGCCGCGCACGGCGCCGTTGATGTCGAGCGTCTCGGCGGGCGTCGTCGTTCCAATCCCCAGCCTGCCGTTCATGATGGCCATGTCGGGTGAAGCGCCGGCGGCATGGCCGATCCAGCTTGCGCTGTCGGGTGCGTCTTCGCTGCCGCTGCCGGTCTGTTGAAACTGGATGCGCGGCGGCCCGTCTTTGTCGCTGAGCACAAGCAGCGGCGCGCTGTCAGGGCCGTATTCCACCCAGAGCCGCCCCTCGTCATCGCCGTCACCGGCGCGCAGCCAGATATCCTGGCCCAGCGGGCTGCCGCCGGCAGTGGCAGGCGTGCCGGCGATATCGAGGCGCGCGGCCGGAGCGATCGTACCGATGCCCAGATTGCCTACCACCAACGCGTCGGCGTTGGCGTTGAGGTTGCGCGCAACCGTCAAGGAGCCTTCGACCGTCACGGCAACGCCGGCAGAAGCTGCCGGGAGGGGCGTCTCTGTGCTGCGGTCGCGAATCGAGAGCAGGGCGGTGGGGGCCAGCAGCGCGGCAGTGACTGTTCCGGCATAGCGGCGGCCTTCGACCAGGCGACCGGGGGCGGCGGCGACAAACTTGCTCCCGTCCCAACGCACGCTGCCCAGCCGCAGCATCCAGCGTGCGCGGTAATCGTCCGGCAGCTCCTGGTAGGGTACAGACTTGTCAAAGGGAATGGTCAAATCGGCCGGGCGGGCCGGATCGGGCGGCTCAGCCTGCTGGCCATCGATGATCACCCCATCCGGTTCGGGCACACCGGGTTCGGGTTCGATAAAGAGGCGATAGTTCTCACGCACACGGTCAAATTGGCCCGTGCCGGCGTCCACACAGGCCGCATAGCCATTGGTGGGGCGAGCAGCTTCTTCTTCCTGGTAGCCAATCCAGACTGCGTAATGGTCGTCGCTGCTAAAACGCTGAAAGTCAGCGCTGTCGAGCAGAGCAGGGGCCGGCGCCAGCACTTCGCGTCCATAGCCGTCCACCGCCATGCCAGGATAGAGATAGACATCGATGTCGCCGCCCGTCTGGGGCCGCTCGACCAGTTCCAGACCGGCCACAATGCCCCACGTGTGCTGGCCCACATTGTGGCGGCGCTGCATATCGCGGTGGTAGTCCTGCTCGGCGCGAAAGTCTTCGGCGCCAAGAAACTGGCCTTGATAATAGTTGGGACGACTGATCTCATTGGCTGCCATGGCCTGCTCCTTTATTTGCTCTTGCGCGGCCTCCGCGCCATGCTCGCCTGCAGTTCAGCAACCTGGCGGCGGAGATCGTCAAGCTCAGCGCGCAGGGCAGCCTCGCCCGCCCCTGCTTGTGCGCCCGACTGTGCGCCCGGTTGTACAGCCGGTTGCGCATTGGGGCTGACCGGCGTGGCTGTCCCGTCTTCATTGGGAGAACGCCCCCAGCGGCTCAAGTCCAAGCCGCGGCGCATTTCCTCGCCGACGCGCTGCGCCAGCGAACTGGCATAGGCGCGCGGTGCGCTGAAGGCATCAGCGGACAGCCGCGTCAGTGTGGCGCTGTTGGGGTCGCGTGTCCGCACCTGGTCGGCGATAAAATCGCTGAACTGCGGGTCGCAGCAGAACGCCTTGACCAGGTCCACCAGCCAGGGCAGGCCAGGAATGAGCGACAGCCATTGGCTGACGGCTGGGAAGGAGCCGGCAATCTGGCGGCAGCAGAAGTTGCCGATGCGCACGATCCTGCCGTCACGCACCTCAATACAGGCCAGAATCAGGCGATCATCACAAGGTTCGGCGCTGCAAGAGGGCAGCAGGTGGTGACACAGACAGTCGATCAGGTAGGCGTACATCAAGTCGAACAGGCGGCGGAAGCGCGCCTGCAGCGCACGGTAGTAATCCTGCAAATTGCCTTCGGCGCCGGCGGGCGGCAGAGGCGGGCAGGCCAACGCGTCGAGCGTCTGGAAAATCGCACAGTTGCCGATTGGCGCATCCAGCGGGTTGCGGCTGTAGAGATTGTAGACAAAGCACCAGAAGCGGCCGCAGACGGCATTGAGCTGCTGTGCGGTGTCGAATGACAGGTCCGGCAACTGCGTGCTGTACGCTGTCTGCACGACGAGCGCAATATCACTTTGCAGAATCTTTTCTTGCTGCAGTTGCTCGTTGAGAAAGGCTTGAAAGCTGGTGACGCAGCGCAGCAGCGGGCTGGTCAGATCAGGCTGGCGCAGAAGCTGCCGGAAGTCGCCGACGCAATGATCCGGCTGGCAGAGCAGTTCCAATTGGTAGCCTTCGACGATGCGGGTGGCTTCACAGCCATTGCTGCTGCTGCTGCTTGGGCCGCAGCCGGCTTTGCTGCGGCCATTGAGCAGCGGCGTCGCCGGGCGCGCCTCCTTTTCCGCATAGCGAATGGTGAGACACCAGTGCTCGGTTTCATCTTCACAGCGCCGGCTCACGCTGGAACGGTAGGGTTCGCACTCGCCGCGCCGGCGATCCACCTGCCGGCAGCGGCGGATGGCGTCGAGCACGTCAAAATCCTGGGCTTCACAGACCACAATGTCGTTGCCGCAAGGGTCGAGGGCGTAGCCGGGCTGCACCCGCACCCAGCCGTCACATTCGTGGCAGACGACTTCCAGCCCGCAGACCACGCCGACGCCATGCAGATAGCGGTTGTGCAGCCGCTGCTTGGCCAACAGATAAGCCTGCTCGCTGTTCAGCTCCGTCTCAGTCAGGAGTTGGCCGGCAAAGTAGCGCGGGCGTTCCGTGCAAACCAGCGTCCGGCAAACGGCGCAGTCGCAGGCGGCATCGTCGCAGCCGCAGGGGCGGGTTTTGGTGGTCTTGGCCACCGCGCGAACCCTGGTCGCGTCTCGAATACGAAAGGCCATACCGGTTCTCCTTTGCTACCTGTTTCTACCTGGTTGCTGCCTGTTTGTGGATTGGGCAACAGCGGCTAGATCAACCTTGAATCAGCGTAAACCAACTTTCAAACACACCGCCCTCGATCTGGTCGCCGCTGATACGCGCCGGCAGCCAGGGCGGCAGGTGGTCGGCATCCACCCCCAGCTCCTTCTCATCGCGGATAAAATCGCCTTTGACGACCACGCGGTATTCCCGTTCAAACTCCCACTGCCGATTGGGAATAAACAAGGCGCCGTTGACCAGTGCTTTCGGATCCTCAACCCGCTCGAAGTCGCGGCTGATTTTACAATCAGAGGCAAAGCGCACGCCGGTCAGCACCTCCGGCATAAGCTCACACCAGCAGACCATGCGCAGTTCCTGATTTGGATCGGCGCGCAGCACAAGAAAGCTGTGGCTGTGAATATCGCCGTTGACCACGGGTTTATCAAAGGCAATCATCAGCCCAGGCTGAATATCCTGCCGCGCAGTGGGCAAACCGTGCCGCCAGTTGATGGCGCAGATGTGCGTCAGATCGGGGTTCTCCACCGAGCCGGGCGGCCCCTGCGGACCTTGCGGACCTTGTGGCCCCGCCGGTCCGGGCGCGCCGTCCGCCCCCGCAGGGCCTGCGGGTCCAGGCGGGCCGGCGTGTCCCGTTTCCCCAGCCGACCCTGCCAGCCCGGCAGATCCTCTGGGGCCGGCGGGGCCAGTTTCACCGGCCGGCCCTTGTGCTCCCGGTGGGCCGGGCGGGCCTTGCTCGCCGGGTTGGCCACTGCCGCCGCCCTGCACCAACAGGCACTCCACCACGTCCGCCAGCGTCTCCACGCTAGGCAGCAGCTTGCGGCCACGCCAGTTGTCGATCACCGCCTGCGGGCCGCTGCCGCTCGCTTCATCCAGCATGTCGTCGCCATACATATAACCGGGCAATGTGGCCAACACCAGGCACTCGCCGGTCGCCGTGCAATCCGGGCAGCCGTCCAACACGCGCCGGAAGATGTCCTGGCACTGCGTGGCCGCTATATCCAGAATCGCCACACCACCGCTGCCCGGCGTGCTGTCGGCCCCGGAAAAAGCCGCGTACAGCCGCCCGCCGCCGGCAGCCAGGGCCAGGTCCAGCGGGGCAGCGCCGATCGGCGCCTCACTGGCCAAAAGCGCGCCGCTGCCCGTTTCCAGCGCATGCGTGTCCAGCGCCAGCACCGATCCGCTGCCGCTGCCGTCTTCCACCAGCACATAGAGCCAGCGGCCGCCGGACGAGGCCAGCAAATCCAGCGGTGCGCCGGCCAGTACGGCCGCTGCCCCCAGAATGGGATAAGGGTCGGTGGGATCGCCGGGGCGGATGGCGTGCACCTGCACTGTCTGGTTGGTGCGGTCAGCAATCAAGAGACGGGCATCGCCGCTGGTGGCGGCTGTGGCCAACGCCGAGGGCGACGCGCCCGCCAGCGGAATCGCAACCGGCGCTGCGCTCAAATCGGCGGTGGCAAAGACGGCGACCGCCTCACTGTTGGTGACAAACAGCCGGCTTGCGTCCGGCGCCAGCGCCAAGGTGGCGGCCCCGGCGCCGCCGGCGAACGGCCCCAACCGCTCCGTGTCCGTGTCGCTGTCGGGCGCGCCCCAGGCCCAAAGCCGGCCGTCGTTGGGATTGAGCGCATACAGCCGGCCTGCGGCGCTGACTGCCAGCGGCAGTTCTGCGCCGGCAGTCCCATCCAGCGTCAGGCGGTTGATCTCTGGTGAGCCTGACCCCAGCAGGGCAGTATCCACCACAGCCACCTGGCCGTTGGCGCCGCCTTGCAGCAGCGACAGGTAAAGGCGCGTGCCGTCAGCCGAGAGCGCCATATCCAGCCCTTGTTCGGGCAACGTCCAGGCGGCCAGCAAACTGTGCGTGGCAGCATCGTAGACGGTCAATGCGGCGGCGCTTTCGCCGGCCAGCACATACAGCCGGTGATGGTTGTCGTCGATCGCCACACGCCGGGCGCGCGCAATATTGAGCGTGCTCAACCAGGCCAGCGTCAGCGCCGAGGCGTCGCCTGTTGACGGTGGAGGCGCATCGACCAGCAGTTCCAGATCATAGCTGTCCAGGATGCGGCCGTGCTGGGCGTCGCCGTCGCCGCAGCCGCAGTCACCAAACAGGGCCGGCGTCTCCTCCGTTGGGCATTCCAGATAGCGCAGACAGATCTGCAGCGTGTGTTCGCCGGCATCCGGCTCACTGGCGGCAGGATCATCGGTGGCAGGATCGATCGGAGCATCCCTGTGCTGCTCCTGCCACCAGGCTAAAAAGCGCGCGCGCAGGTCAATGGTCTGCTCCTGCTCGACCACAATCTCGCGCCCGCAGCAGTCCACGGCGTAGCCAGGCTCAATCAGCACATACTGGCTGCGACAGGCAGGGTTGGGATGCTGCTTGACGCGCAGGCCGCAAACCACGCCCCACCCGTGCAGATGCTGGTTATGCCGGCGATGCTTGCCCAGGAAATAGCGCTGCTCGTCGGTGAAGTCCCGTTCCACCAGCAGTTTGCCTGTAAAGTAGTGGTTGCGCGCGAGCTGATCCACCTCACACTCAGGGCACAGTCCCGCAGACGGAGAATGCTCACATCCAGTGCACTGCCTCATACCAGACCTCCTCACAAATCGTTTGCTCTCTTACGCTATCCTGGTGGTGGAACCCACGCGCGTGCGGGCGCCGATGCGCATCCCAGTGTGATCACGCTGGTCGGAACCGACCACCGCTGCGCCCAGGCGGCTTTCTTCCACGCTCACGCCGGTTGGATAGCAGCCGATGACCGTGTTCACGCCGACAATCGACTGGCAGCCTACCCGCATAAGCGGCTCAACTATTTCCAACTGCGCCTGCGTGTGTGCGGGCTTGGCCAGTTCAACAATGCGCTGCACCGCCTGGCGCTCCTGCTGCGTGGCCTGTGGCCAGGGCAGGTAGAGCGTAAAGCGATGCGCGTACACGTCAAACGGATCGGTGCGCGGGTCGCCGCTGTCGATCAATTGAAAGTCGCCGATGCGCGAATAGGCGCCAAGCTGCAGCCGGCCACTGGCGGCGGAACCCCACAGCACCGCCCCTTCGCCCAAAGCGCCGCCACCCAGCATCAGCCAGCGCCGCAGTTTGAAATGTTCAAGAATCTGCGGTTCAATCCCAGCATAGATGGCCACGTACAGCCGCAGCCCTTCCAGCGTCCCGCGCAAGGCGTAGAGGCGGTGCGCCTGTTCGACCAGCCGGCGGCGCTTTGCTTCCGGCCAGTTCAGCTCCAGCGCCAGCCCGATCCAGCTTGCCAACGCCGATAGAAAATCAAGCCGGCCCGGTTGGCGGCTGACGGCAGGCGTCGCCAGCGGATCAAAGTAGGCGGCGATGTTGTCCACCACATCGCCGATGGTGGCGAACATGGCGTCAAAGATGGCAAGAAAGCGTTCCAGAAACGCCGCGCTGTCGGCGTCCTCGCCATAAACGGCAGGCAGGTAGCGCAGCGCTGTGGAGCGCGGGTAGTAGGCGATGATGCGCCGCACCACCGGCGTCACAGAGCCGTCGCCGGACAACGTCAGCCGCAGCCAGAGATAGCGGCCCGGCGGGCTGAGCACAAGACAATCCCAGTCTCTGCCCGGTTCGCCCTGCTGCGGGTCGCCCGCCACCTGGCGTGTGGCCCACCACTCCTCCGGCAGCACGGCAATCTCGCCTAAACTGCGCTCCGCCTCGGCGCTGAAGGTGTCGACCTGTACGCTGGCCCCCAGGACAATTTCCACCTGCAGGGCAATGCGATGCCACTGGCAGCGGTACAGCCGGGAGTCGAGCGGCCCCACATACAGGGCGCCGGCACCGGCAAACGCGCCGCTTCCCAGCGGCTGCAGGCGCAGCGCGTCGCCGACTTCGACGGCGCCAGGGGCGAGCACCTGCCAGCCGGTCTGCTGATTTAAGAGAAGAAACTGCGTTTCGGTCGCCATAATTTTGTCATGCTTTAGCGTGCGTACTGCACACTGATCTCATGCCCCTCGCTGTACAGCAGTTCACCCGGCTCCAGCGGGACGTCGCGGCAGAAAGGCTGTGCTTCGCCGTCCAGAAACAGCTCAAGCTGGTTGTTGTCGATACGCCCGACGCCGGGCGTCTGCAAGATCACCTGGTAGACATTGGAGTAAAAAATAGTCCCCCCAAATTCCCAGCCCAATTTCTCGTCGCCGCCGGTCAGCGGGTGAAAGTAGGTTGTCAGCGCATTCTCGACCGCTGTCTTGACTTCACCCTGATCGCTCTGCGGCAGTACGATCAGGTTGGCTTTGACTTTGACCAGGCGATAGGCAGGCGGGATGACGCATACCTCGGTAGTCAACAGCCGCGACTGGTTGAGACAGAGACAAACCGCCTCCAGCGTCCGCTGGTTGGGCGTGGGATTGGGCTGATCCGAATCGGGCACGACGATCACCGTCACGACACCGGGGATCGCCACACCGGGAAACTGCGGGTGCACGAGCGGCAGCGCCTTGGCGCGCTTGACGCGCACGCCCGGCGTCTGTTCCGCCAGATATTCAAAATCCTCAGCAGTTACGGCGCGGTTGCGGCTTTTCAAAAGCTGCGGCGCGCGCTGCTTGGCTTCCGCCACCGTTTCCTCATCGCTGCCGCCGGCGGCGGACTGCAGATTGGTCACTTCATCCAACAGGGGGACAAAGCTCTGCACCTGCGTAATCGTGCCGGCACCGACGTTGCCTTTGCTCCCGCCGCCGGAACGGTAGAGACGGGCAACAATATTGCCGGCGGGGTTCGTAGGGTTGGCTACGGGGATGCGCCCGTGGATGCCGTCGCCAAAGACCACCTGGCCGGTCGTGCGGTTCAGGGTGTAATGCGGGTCATCAGGACCGGAGGCAAAGAAGTCGTCCATCTGCTGCCAGGGCTGGAAACCGAGGTCAACGCCGATTACGGGCCGTTCACTGACTTCCAAGCGCAGATCGGTCAATGTCACTGGCGCACCGCCCGCACCGGCGACCGTTTCGGGGCGCAGCAGCGGCACAACCGGCGTGCTTGCCAGCCGAAAGCTCTGGTTGGGCCGGCCACTGCTGCCGCCAAGCACCTCATCACGCACGGTGACGGCCTGCGTCGCGCGCACGGTGTTTATGAGAATGGCGTCCACCTGTGGCGCACGCTCGTAGTGGCTCTCCGCCAGCCGGCAGCGCAGCCAGTACAGGCTGTCAGCTACCTTGCCCAACACAGCCTTGACCGCTTTGACGCCGGGGCCGCGCACATAAACATGGCCGCTCAAGGCCAATGCCTGCGTCTCATCTTTGTCCAGGCTGAGGGCTAGCCACTGCGCCCCATTCCAATATTCCCACACCAGCAGCGCCGGGGGCGGCAGCAGTTCCAACTGCAGCGAGCAGCCGGTTCCCAGCGCGGAAACCGCTTCATGCAGGAGAATGGTGAGGTTGATCTGCTCCTTGGTAAAGGCCAGGGGCGAGTCGAAACCTAGCAGCAGCGCGCTGTTGGGCCGCGCGTAGGCGCCGAATGGGAAGAAGGTCTGCCCACTGGTGGCATTGGCCGTGGTTTCGTTGCGATAGGCAAAGCCATCAAACACCTGCACTGCTGCGAGCACGGCGCCCAGCGCCACCAGCGCCTCGTCGGTCTCAAAGACAATCTGATTGCCCTCTTCATCCGGCTCCTGGCAGGCCACCTGTGTCCCCTTGGGCACAATCACGTTATCCACATCATTGCGCGCGAGTGTAAAGGTCAGTTCCGCCGTCGCCGGGCGCGCCGGCTGCAGTTCAATCCCCAGCAGTTGCAAAAACTTGATATAGTTGCGTTCCGGCACACGGTTGAGCCGGTAGATCATGATGTCGGACATCCAGGCGAACAACTGCAGCAGCGTGATCCCCGGATCGCTGGGGTTGTGATTTGTCCATTCGGGCGCATAGCGCGGGATAAGGGCAGTCGCCTCAGCGATGATGTCTTTATAGGTGCGGTCGTCCAACTGCGGCGCTTCTAGCGGCATGGCGTCACTCCTGTTCTCCAGCCCCTTGTTCGGGGGTCTGAGCCTGGATGTAGAACGGGTAGACCAGATTCTGCACCGTGTTGGTCGAGCGGATACGATAGGCCACGCGGATCAAAATCAGGTTGCTGTCGGCGGCATCGCTTTCCACCCCCACATCCAGCAGGTCGATGCGCGGCTCCCAACGCGCCAGCGCCTGCTGCACCTGGTGGGCAATATCGCCGCGCGTGCCGGCGTTGTTGGGGGCGAAGACGTAATCGTGAATCCCGCAGCCAAAGAGAGGCAGCATGTGGCGCTCCCCTAGCGCGGTGCCGAGGATCAGCCAGATCGCTTCCTGCACCGACTGTTCGCCGCGGGCGTAGGAAAAGCCGCCCCGGCTGTTGATGCGCAGCGGAAACTTCCAGCCGACGCCCAAGATTGCACGCGTGGTCATCTTGCCGCCTCCTGTTCGCTCATGGCGTAAAGCCACCTGTGGCAGTGGCGATGCCGTTGACGGTCAAATTGCCCCCAATAGTCGTGGGGCCGTCGAGATAGACACTGCGCCCCGCGGCAGGCGCCAGGTGAATATCGCCGCTGGAGTCAAGCGTTACGGACGCGCCTGCCACCGCCAGATCGATGCGGAAACCACTGCCGTCGCGGCGGATCTCAATGCGCCCGCGCTCGACCAGGCCGCTGTCCTTGAGAAACAGCAAGATGTGCTCGGCAGCGGCGGCATCTTCCGGCTGCAGGGCCAGCCCGGCGCGCTTGCTGTCGGCCAGGGTGACGACCTCAAAATCGGCGCTTGGCCCGCTCTCGCCGCTTTGGACAACCCCTGCGGCATCGGCGGCGGCAAACAGGCAGCGCACATAGTAGCGGGGGTAGTGGGTCAGCGGGCTGGTTGCCAGCAGCGGTGCGCCCGCAGCATCGGTCTGCCCCATCGCCACCAACAGCCCTTGCCACACACCGTCCTGCAGGAAAAGCGTCTGGGGCTGCGGCTGTGCGCCGGCGCCCATCCACTGCTTGGCAGCCGCATCCCACACACCGCCGGCGCCGCTGCTCTGCTTGCGATAGAGACGATAGCCAAAGAGCGACGCCTGCAGCGGGTCGATGGGGCTGCCGGCAGCCGGGTGGGGGGCGGCAAATGTGACCGAGCCGCAGACAATGTGGATGGGTTTGCTTTCGGCAAAGACCAGCCCCGTCACCCCCTCGGCGCTCAGTTGTGGAACGGATACCAACAAAGCCATAGCTGCCTGCCAAACTCCTTTACAACAAATTGCCGACGCCGGGCGTGTAGGCGGCGCTGACGACAGAAGAGGCGATCACGGTCTGGGCCTGTATAATGCCGGCAAACGAAACCAGCGGTGCGTTGACAGTCAACATGGCGTTGGCATTGATGGTGACCAGCAGTCCGTCAATGGTCAGCATGGCGGCGGCAGCGTTGAGGCCCACAGCCGGCGGCAGATCGCCGGCTGTCAGCCCCTTGCCGCCGGCAGTCGTCAACGCCACCTTGCCGCCGCCATCGTCAAGCTTCAGTTGCTGGCCGCCCACCGTCGTGATGGTGACGCCGGCAGGCGGTGTATCGACCATTTCCAGCGTCAGCCCGGCTGCCGTCTTGAGCACAATCTTTTCCTGGCCGGGCCGGTCATCGAATTCCAGCACATGGCCGCTGACGGTCTTCAGCCGGCGGATCGAGACGGTGTTCTCGTCATTCGGCGGCGGCGTGCGCCCGTTCCACAAAAAACCGATCACAAAAGGATGGTTGACATCCCCCTGTTCAAAGGCGACCAGCGCTTCATCGCCCACTTCGGGCATGATCCAACTGCCGCGTCCATCGCCCGCCATCAATGTAGCCACGGGCGCCCAGTAACTCTGGTTGTCGCCGGGCAGCCAAGGGAAACGAAGCCGAATACGCCCCTCGCGCACCGGATCATCTACATCATCGACAATGCCCGTCACGACCCCATAAATCAGCGCCATTCTGCCATCCCTTCAACTATCCCTTTACCTGATGCCTTCTTCACGGCGGGCGTGAAAGCTGGTCGTATAGCCCCCGCTGCCGATTGTATGCGACGAACTGAGCACATAGTAGAGGCCGCTGAAACGCTCGCCCAGGTTGGCGATCTCCAGCGTTCGCCCCGCCCGCAGATTGGGCAACCCCACCGTCTGGCCATCCGCCTCCACCAAATCCTTGGCCACATCGCTGAGCAGGCTGCGCGCCAGGCTGTTGGCTTCATCGGTCGTGTGCACCGGCCGGTTGGTGACGACTTCACGCCGGTTGCCAAACGCCTGCGCCAACTGCCCCCGCCGGCTGCGTTCGGGGCTACCGGCGGGGTAGAGATCTTCCCAGCGAGAGCGGCCCTCAATCGCGGCGTTATTGCGTCGATCCCAGCCGCGCACCACCACTTCTGCAATCTGGTTGGCAGTGCTCAAGGTGGGGCGAAACGACACCAGCGAACGGCCCCACTCCAGTTTATAGGTGAGAATCTCATCCGCTTCGGATGGGCCAAAGTAAAGGTGGGCCGGCTGCCCCGTTTCCGTGTTGGCCTCGCGCAGCACGAGTTCATAACCGTGCAGGCGTGCGCGCTGCATCAAGAAGACAATGTCGTACTGGTTGTCCATCAACACATAGGTCTCCGACCGCTCGTCGCGGCGCGGCGCTGTGCGCACGGGAAAGCCCAAGCCGGGGCGATCCTCTGTCACTGCATTGCGCCCGATCTCAAGCGCAATGTCGCTGTCGCGGCGGTCGTCCCAGGCGAATGTATGCTGCGTGGCCCGAAAACGATGCAGCACATTGAGGCCGCCCACCCGCAGGGACAGCCCGCCGGAAGCGGGAAAGCTGGGAGCCAAGCTGGTGATTTCGCCGCTCAGCATCAACTGCTCATCCCCTTTGTATCCCATCCAAAGCTTGATCTCCTGGCCGGGGTCAAACAGACCGGCATAGTCGTCGCTGTAGGGCGGTTCGTACTTTGGCTTGTGCGACTGTGCGTGATAGTTGGAGATCGTCATGTCAAAAGAGTCAATATCATCTACACTGTCCTGATAGCTCACTTCAATTACATCGCGGATCACTTCGGCAGGCAGCTCCCGGCGCTGCACCTCTACGCGAAAGGTGGGGACAAAGAAGGTTTGATCCAGTTCGTAGAGAGCGGTTGCGTTGGTCATGCCCGTTTGATCCGTTACCTGTTGTTCCGTTTCCTGTTGTCCTGTTACGCCGGCAGCCCCAGCACTGTGCCTGGCGCCAGGCGCAGCGGGTCGCTGATGTTGTTAAAGTCGGCCAGTTCGCGCCAGCGGCTGGGGTCGTTGTATTCCCGATTGGCGATCTGATCGAGCGTCTGGTTCTCATCCACGAGCCGCACCCGCTCCGCCGCCATCTCGACGGCCTGGGCCAGCGTCTGATACTCACGCATACGCAGCGAAACCGTGGCCCGCAGTGGCGTCCCCAGCGGGCTGAACAGCGTAAATTTCTGGCTCACGCTTTCAACAATGCCTTGAAAGCCGTTCTCACGCCGGCGCGAACCCCAGGAGCCGGAGAGGTTGGAGCCAGGGAAGCCGGTCTCGCCCCAGGTGAAGCGGCAGACGGGCGGGGCGCCGCTGTCGCGGTCGATGCGCACAAGCTGATAGAACTGGTCGGTCAGCAGCGTGACGGGCTTAACATTGTTGTCTTCGCCCATGCCATGCTCGGTGGTGTCGAAAAAAAGATCGACCGACAGCGTTTCAGCCTCCCCGCGCACAAACTGCTGCAAGGGGACATCGAGACCGGGGATGCCGACCTCGGCAAACTGCACGCCCTTGCTGAGCGAGAGTTCGTTGGGGTTATACTGCACCACCATGCGGCCCAGTTCGCTGACCAGATTCGGGGCAAGGCGGGCGATGGTTGCACGCTGCAGCGGCATTAGTTAGCTCCTCCACGGATACGGTTGGGCTACGGAACTGGACTGCAGCTTGCGCTCGGACTCCCGCTGCTGCCCGGCAGCCTGCGCCACCTGCAGTTCGGCCAGCACAGCTTCGACGATCTGCCGCAGCACGCTGGGCGCCAGCAGCGACTGTGAATCGGTAGCGCGCACGCTGCTGTTCATTTCGTTGATGTGCACATCCATCGTCTTGTCTCCTGAAACCTTGTCTCCTGAAATCTCACCTGCCGGATACAAATCACCTTGTGTTATGTCAACAATACCTATAAGCCAATCGTTCCTAATGCGCTGCTGACAACGGTGCCGGGCGAAACGAGCGCCAGCCCTTCATGCGTGATCTCCAGTTCCTCAATCGCCACCTGGCTCTCCTTGGCGTTGAGGCTGGGGCCGCTGTACTTGGTGGGCAGCCCGCGGTGGAAAATCCAGATTTTGAGCGGGATATGGTCATCGTTCTGCAAGATGATCATGCCGTCGCGCCGTTTGCCGCGCCCCCAGATAAAATCGTTGTGCCACAGCCACAGCGAGTCACCCACACCAACCCCGCGCTTGAGAGTGAGCGGGCCATATTCGATCCGCGTGGGGAACTTGAGCGCCGTGGCATTATTGCCGCCTTCCGAGTAGCTCTCCACCTCCAGCCGGCTTTCCAGCCCGCTGCATTCGGTAAAGCCGCCGAGGGCGACGCTGCTGATGGCGCTGAGGGCTACCGTCAGAACGCTGCTCGAATCGACAATGTTGACGATAAAGTTGTAGGCGCCCAGCGGGTCAGTCAGTGCACCGAGTGCGCTCATGTCGTGCCTCCATCCAACTCGGTGATCTGCAGCTCGTCTTCGGTGCGTCCGATGCGAAACACGATAAACTCCGCCGGTCGCACGATGGCGACGCCTACGTCCACAAATAAGCGGCCATTGTCCCCGTCGGCAGGTTGGTTGTTGGTTTCATCACAGCGCACAAAAAAGGCCTGGTCTACCGTGGTTCCGACCAACGCCCCACGCTGCCAGAGCGCCGTCAGAAAACTGGAGACGGCCAGCACCAGCAGTTGGCGCAGATAGATGCTATGCGGCTCAAACACGACCCACTGCAAGGCCAGCAGCAGCGCGCGCTTGATCATCAGCGTGGTGCGGCGCACATTGACATAGCGCCAGGCCGGATCGCTGCTCAAGGTGCGCGCGCCGTAGATGCGCAAGCCGCGCCCGCTGAAATTGCGCAGACAGTTGACATGGCTGGGGTTGAAGATCGATTGCCAATCCTCGCTGATGTCGAGCGTCAGCCCCTGCGCCCACAGCAGCAGGGCGTTGGCCGGCGCCTGGTGCGGGCCGGAGGCCAGGTCAGTGCGGGCCATGACGCCGGCGACATGGCCGCTGGGCGGGATGGCGCGCACAACCTCGCCTCCCAACTGCAGCGGATCCACCACCAGCAGCCACGGGTAGTAGAGAGCCGCACAACTAGTGTCAAAGCGGCTGCGCCAGCCCAGCACCCGGCTGGGGTCCACAATGGATTGTTGCGTTGGCGCAGCCGGTTCGG
The DNA here is from genome assembly GCA_038205395.1 of Caldilineales bacterium. Lineage (GTDB taxonomy): Bacteria > Chloroflexota > Anaerolineae > Caldilineales > Caldilineaceae > Fredericiella. Next base: position 4,818 of record JBBRBX010000059.1, on the reverse strand, counting down.
GCAGCGGGTCGAGCAAGGCAAAGCGGTCGCCTAACAGTTCACAGTGGCTGACCAGCGCCTGCTGCACCTGAAAGATATGCGTCTCGCTGAAAGAGGGCGGCTGCTCCACAGGGGCGGCAGGCAGCGGCGCCGGCAGCAGTGGCGGCTCGTCCAGACAAGGATCGAGCGGGTCGGACAGCGGGTCAAAGCGCGTCGGGGGAACCGGCTGAATCAGGATGTCGGGAATCGCGACCAGCGACACTTCGTCCAGCAGTTCCAGTGTGCGCAGCCCCTGGCGCTCGCTTGCGCCTAAGTCACCGCTGAAGTCGAGCGGCTGCAGGTTGGCCAACCCGTCGCTGCCGCCGGACAAAGAGAGCAGCCCCTGGCGCAACTGCGGGCTGGTCTGGGCGGGATCAGGCCACCAGTTGGCCAGATCGTAGGGCAGCCCGGCGTGCAGATCCTCGACCTCGACCGGCGGCGGCGGTGCGGCCGCGTCAAGAAAATGCGCCGGCGCTGCGCGGCCAAGTACGCGGCCGACATAGCGCTCATGCTCCCGGCTCAGCGTCAGGTTGGCATACACAGCCAGCAGCCGGCCCGCTTCGGAGACGCTGAGGCTGAAGCTCAGCGTCTCCAGATAGATGGCGGTGGAGAGGTCGAAGCCACCCGGTGCAGGCGCAAGCGGCAGAGGCGTCTGCCAGTTCACCTGGCGCGTGGTGGCATTGACCTGGGCGACCACGGCATAGTGTTCTACGGCTATCCCGGCCACCGTTTGGCTGAGACGCACGACAACACCCATTGTCAGCCCCACCGTGGAAGCGACTACCAACGCCGCGCCGCCGGCCGGTTGCCCGCCCTGCGTTGTGGTCGCCTCGGAACGGCCGCGGCCAAGCCGGACTTGCAGGCGGTCGCCCCAGCGGCCAGGGCTGGCGGCGTGCAGCCGCAGCGTGGGCAGGCCATCCTGCCCCAGCAGATCGCCGGAAGCGGCCGTGGCGTCGCTCGCCGCCACGCGCACGGCATAGCAGCGACGACCGCCGTTTTCAAAAAAAGCTTTGATGCTGTAGGCCAGGTAGCCGCCGGCGATAAAGCTGCCAAACACACTTTGGAACTGGCGCCACGATTCCACCCGCCACGGGCGATGCAGCGGCCCGCGCTCGGCCAGACCGACAAAGCCGGCAATGTCCGTGCGCACCGCCGTGATGCCGCCGCGGCTGGCATCGACCGATTCAAAATAGACTCCTGGCGTCAGATAGGCAAGCATTCCCGTTTCCTCAGACAGCTATCCAGACAGCTACCCAGGCACGAAACCAACCGCAGGCGGCGCTAAGCGCGTTCCACCCGCTCGATGCAGATCTCAATGCTTTCGATAATGACGTCGTTGCTGGTGGCGTTCAGCGTCGGCCCTTCGTATTTGCAAATCCAGCCGCTGCTGAAGTTGAAGCGCATCACGTCATTGCGGTCTTCATCCTGCACAACAATGGCGCCGTTGCGCCGCTGCACTGCACCGTTGAGATTGGCCCAATACCAATCGTACAATTCGGTGTTGTCGGTGAAGCCATGTTTGAGCACAATATTGGCGAACTTGCGCAGTCCCGCCAGCTTGCGCACGTGCAGGTTGACATCGTTGCCTTCGCGATATTCGACGGGGTCGATGTCATGCGTCAGGCCGCTGGCTTCGCTAAAGCCCGCCACGGCCATGTTGTCGATTTCTACCCGAAAGTTGTAGCCCCGATAGGGGTCATTGCGGTCGCCGACTGCCATCGCATTGCTCTCCTTTCTGACTCACAGCACTAGGTGACATTCGCCTCAGCCGTAAACTGGCTGATGCGGATGATGACAAACTCAGCAGGCTTGACCGGCGCAATGCCCACCAGCACGATCAGGCGCCCGTTGTCGATGTCGTCCTGGGTCATGGTCGTACGGTCACAGCGGACAAAGAACGCCTCCTCCTGTGTCGCACCCATCAGCGCGCCGTCACGCCAGACACGCAGCAAAAAATTGCTGATGCTCTGCCGTACACGCGCCCATAGTGGCTCATCGTTGGGTTCAAAGACTACCCACTGTGTCCCTTCATCCAGCGATTCTTCGACAAAGATAAACAGCCGCCGCACGGGGACATATTTCCACTGGGTGTCGCTGGTCAGGCAGCGCGCACCCCAGATGCGGATGCCGCGGTTGGCGGCGCGGAAATCGCGGATCACGTTGATGTTGTCAGGGTTGAGAATGTCTTGCTCGCCCTTGTTGATGATGACCTCTACACCGGTGATGCCCTGCACCACGACATTGGCCGGGGCCTTGTGCACGCCGCGTTCGACATCGGTCTTGGCATACAGGCCAAGCACATGGCCGGAAGGAGGCAGCACAATTTCCTGACCGCTGACCGGGTCGATGGCCACCAGGTTGGGGAAGTAGAGCGCGGCATATTTGGTGTCGTAGCGCCGGCGCTGCACATTCTGCACATCCTCAATCGCGCTGTTGAGGTTGTAGACAGGGTCAAAGACGGCGAAACGGTCCATCAACGTCTCGCACTGGGTGATCATGGCGTTTTGCACCACCTGCGCCGTAATGCCGGGAATCGCCAGGATGCTGATCTCGTCGATGTCGACTAGCGCCTGCAGCCCGCTGCGCTGGCCCGGGCCGTTGTCCACACCGATGTACTCCGCCGCCGTCGGCGCGGCGCCGTCGCTGCCGTTGATCAGCGCCAGGTTAAGGCCGTCGGCCCCCACCGGTTGGCTAAATGGGTGCGTTTCGCTGACCGAGCCGCCGGAGACGCGGATCAGGTTGGAGCGGGTGTTGATTACGTCTTCATAGAAGAAAGGGGTCGTATTGTCGAGGGTCAGGGGGCCAAAGCTCTCGCTTACGCCTTCATAGCTGGCCACCAGGCGAAACTCACAGGTGCGCACGGTAGTGACCGTGGAGGGCGCCTGCGGGTCCAAATCGGTGGCGGCGGCAAAGTCAACGGCGCGTGCAATGCGGATTGAGTTGCCCAGCCGTTCGATGACACGGCCATACTCTTTGTCCGGCGGCGCACCGGCAGCCGCGCCGCGGTCAAATTCGACGATGGCGCCCACATAGAAGTTGTTGGTGGTCGTCAACTGCACAATGTCAAAGACTGCCGGCGTGGCGGGGTCGGCGCTGAGCGCCACGACCTGGGCCTGGGCGCGCGCCGTCTGAAAAAGCTGAACCGCAATCCGGTTGCCCCAGGCGCCACCATCTGCCGCCGCCACCACCACGGGGGTGGCAAAGGGGCCGCCGCTGAGTGTGGCGACAACGGCTGTATAGCGCGCTTCAAAGGTGTCGGCGGGCGCGTCGCCTGCCGCCCATACCACCCGATTGGCGGCGGCATCATAGTCGGTGACGGTAACGCTGTGCGGCCCGGTCGTCACGCCATCTTTGACCATCGTAAAATCCAGCACCGTGCCGGCGACAATGCCGCGCAAGCTGCTCAATGTGGCCGACGTGGCGCCGCTTTGCAGATCCTGGGTCAGCCGTGTGCGCATACCGGCTGTGGGCGTCCCGCCGGCCGTCATAAGGCCGGTCCCCACGACGCGGCGCACATAGACACGGCGGCCACCGTTTTCAAAAAAGCCGCGCACCGCGTGGGCGAGGAAACGGCTGGCGCCAAAACTGTCGGGCAGATAAGCGCCAAAGCGGCGGCGGAACTCGGCAAAGCTGGTGACAAGCAGCGGCAGCCCCGTCTCCGGCCCGCGCACGGTCATCCCTACCATGCCGGCGGTGCTTGTGCTCACGCCTTCAATCGGCTTGGGGCCGCTTTCCACCTCCTCAATATAGACGCCGGGCGCTAAGTATTCGGGCATGGCAGGACCTCCTTAAAATCGGACAGATGGGCACAGAGATGAACAAATGCAGCAAACAGCCGCAGCGCACTCCCTTGTCTAGGGGGGCCGCAAACGAAAGTCCAACGAATTGAGCGGGCGCCGATAGTCGATCAACCACTCCACCGCCGCCTCATCGCCGCCGGCAGCAGCGGCAAAGAGCGCGCTGCGCAGCCGGCTGACGCCATCCAGGTGGTAGTAGCCCTGCGCATTGCTCAGCGCACCCAACGCATGCAGTTCGGTCTCGTCGGGGCCGGCGCCCCCAATTTCAACATGCCCCGCACCCACGCCGCCGCTCAGCCGCAGCAGCGCCTCGCCGGCCAGCCGTTCCTCGCTCAGCGCACGCACCGGCGCCAGGGCGGCAACAGCGACCGCGGCTGCAGCTGCCCCGGACGCAACACTGTGCAGCAGCGATGTGCTCAAGGTGACTTCTCCCGGCAGGCCAGGATTGGCGGGCGCGGCAGCGATGCGCACATACTCATACACAGCCTCATCGCCCAGGCGCAGATAGCTGCCGGCAGCCAGCCCGCTGCGCACATCCAGGTGCAGCGCGACGGCCCCAGAGGGTGCAGGGGCGGTCAGGGTGCGCGCCACACCGTCGGGCGTCACCGTGCAGGGGGTGACTGTCTGCCCGGCGGCGTGGTCAAAATGCAGCGGTGTGCGCAAGGTCAGCGTGTTGGCTTCATCCCAAATCAGGCTGGCCGCCGCAGCGGGCGCGCCGCTGCTGTTGCGCGTCATGCGCCCCGCCAGGCGCACAGGTTCGGCAATCAGCGCCGTGTCCGCCTGCAGCAGCGGGAAATGCGCGCCGCTGGGCACGGTGATCGTGTGCGTCTGGCGGCGGCGGCGCGCGGCGCTGATTGCGATGTCAAAGCTGTACGGCTGGCTGTCCAGCAGCGGGAAAAGCTGCGCCGCTGCACCGGCCAGGCAAAAATAGCCGCCCGTCAAGACTTTGACCAACAAGTCGCTGCGTGAGCAAGCGACGTTGAACACAGCCAACGGGCTGTTG
>JBBRBX010000058.1:0-35224 GCA_038205395.1 Caldilineales bacterium | reverse complement strand
GGTCAACTTCACGCCGCCGTTCAGCGGAGACGCTGTGCTCTACCTGGTGCAGGCGGGGGTGACAGCCACCGCAGCCCCACCTACCGCCACGGCCACGGCAGTTCTGCCTACGGCGACAGCAGTCCCGCCCACGGCCACGGCAGTTCTGCCTACGGCGACAGCAGTCCCGCCCACGGCGACGGCAGTCCCGCCCACGGCGACGGCAGTACCGCCTACGGCGACAGCAGTCCCGCCCACAGCGACAGCAGTCCCGCCTACGGCGACAGCAGTCCCGCCTACGGCCACGGCAGTCCCGCCCACAGCGACGGCAGTCCCGCCTGCGGCTACCCCTGCCGGGGCGCTGCCGTTCCCGTCTACTAGGGTGCTGGACAATTACAATCGCGCCAACAGCAACAAAATCGGCGGCAACTGGACGGGGAATGTGAGCGGCTACAAAATTGCCGGCAGCCGGCTGGATGTGGGCCGCACATATGACATTTACTGGAAGCCGGCTCTTTTTGGGACGAGCCAGGAAGCTTTTGTCACCCTAGCGACGATCGACCCGGCTGCCGGTGAAATAGGTGTGATCCTCAAGGCGCAGAGCCGCACCGGTCTGGGGGCCGGGCTGATCGAGGTCTTCTATTCTCCGCGCAGCAAGAATGTCCAAGTGTGGACATACACGCTTTGGTTGGGGTGGCGGCAGCAGGGTGCGGCCAGCGCCGTGGCCATGGCGGCCGGCGACCGGCTCGGCGCGCGTGCGCTCAGCAACGGCCAGGTGGAAGTCTATCGCAACAACAGCCTGATCAATGTCTGGAACCTCTCCGGCTGGCGCTATGCGGGCAGCAGCGGTTACATCGGCATCTTTACGCTGGAGGCGACCAATGCGCTGCTGGATGATTTTGGCGGCGGGAGCGTGGGTGTGCGCGGCGAGGCCGCCGGCGTCGAAGGAACGCCGGAAGAAGAGGACAGCGGCGAAGAGGCCCTGCTGCGCTACAAGACCATTCCTATGGTCTGGCTGCCCTCCATTCAAGTCTCGCCTGATTAACCTTTTTGCAGCGTGAACTGTATCTGCTTGTGGCCGGCGCTCCGCTCTTGCGGCTGCCGGCCACTTTTTGCCCAGTGCAATTGACTGCTATCGTTGTTGGTCTCCCCTGTACAACCCTGCTAGAATGGTTGCCGCACAACCGCGGCTTGCAAATGGGATTTATTCGCGCGGTCGCCACTGCACGCAGTGGCGACGAACTAAGAAGAGGCGTCTGAGGCATGAGCACAAAAATAATCTATTCGATGATGCGTGTAGGCAAGATTTATCCGCCCAACAAACAAGTTCTGCGCGATATCAGCCTTTCCTATTTTTATGGCGCCAAAATCGGCGTGTTGGGGTTGAACGGCTCCGGCAAAAGCACGCTGCTGCGCATCATGGCCGGGATCGAGAAGGACTTTGTGGGCGAAGCGACGCTGGCGCCCGGCTACACGACTGGCTTTCTAGAGCAGGAGCCGCAGTTGGACGACAGCAAGACGGTGCGCGCCGTGGTGGAAGAAGGCGTGCAGGAAGTGGTGGATGTCCTGCACGAGTTTGACGAGATCAATGCCAAATTTGCCGAGCCGATGGACGACGACGCCATGCAGTCACTAATGGACCGGCAGGTGGAGGTGCAGGACAAGCTGGATTCGTTGGATGGCTGGGACCTGGACAGCCGGCTGGAGCTGGCGATGGATGCGCTGCGCTGCCCGCCGGGCGATACGCCGGTGGCCGTGCTCTCCGGCGGTGAGCGCCGCCGCGTTGCGCTCTGCCGTCTGCTGCTCAAAGAGCCGGATATTCTGCTGCTGGATGAGCCGACCAACCATCTGGACGCCGAATCGGTGGCCTGGTTGGAAAAGCATCTGCAGGATTACAAGGGCACCGTGATTGCCGTCACCCATGATCGCTATTTTTTGGACAACGTGGCCGGCTGGATTTTGGAACTGGATCGGGGCTACGGCATCCCCTGGAAAGGCAATTATTCTTCCTGGCTGGAGCAGAAACAGCAGCGGCTGGCGCAAGAGGAGAAGCAGGAAGCCCTGCGCCAGAAGACCTTGCAGCGCGAACTGGATTGGCTGCACATGTCGCCCAAGGCCCGCGAGACCAAACGTAAGTCGCGCATCAACGCCTATAACGACCTGGTGGCGCAGGAGAAGGAACGCAGCAACGAGGAGCGCGAAATCTTTATCGCGCCCGGCCTGCGTCTGGGCGGTATTGTCATCCAGGCGGAAAATCTGGCCAAAGCTTACGGCGACAATCTGCTCTACGATAATTTGACCTTTGCCGTGCCGCCCGGCGCCATCATCGGCATTATTGGCCCCAACGGCGCCGGCAAAACCACCTTGTTTCGCATGGTGGTGGGGCAGGAGAAGCCGGATGACGGGCAGTTGACCGTCGGCAGCACCGTGCAGTTGGCCTACGTGGATCAATCACGTGCTGCGTTGGACGACAACAAGAGTGTGTGGGAAGAAATTTCGGGCGGCAGTGAGCAGCTTGTGATCGGCGAGCGCACCATCAATTCGCGCGCCTATGTCGGTCGCTTCAACTTTTCCGGCACGGATCAACAGAAGCGGGTGGGGATGCTCTCCGGCGGCGAGCGCAACCGGGTGCACCTGGCCAAAATGCTCAAGTCCGGCGGCAACGTGATTTTGCTGGATGAGCCGAGCAACGATCTGGACATCAATACGTTGCGCGCTCTCGAAGATGCCCTGGAAACATTCCCCGGCTGCGTATTGGTGATCTCCCATGACCGCTGGTTTTTGGATCGGGTGGCCACGCATATACTGGCCTTTGAAGGGGAAAGTCAAGTCTATTTTTATCCCGGCAACTACAGCGAATATGAAGAAGATCGCCGGCGGCGGCTGGGACCTGCGGCAGACCGCCCCCATCGCATCACCTATCGCAAGCTGCGTCGGGCTTAGGAGAACGGTTTGGTTATGAGCGAACAGTCGCGGCAGTTGCAAGAAATCATCAACGCGGTTCCTGTCGGCGTCGCTGTGCTTGACGAAGCGCTGCATGTTCAGCTCGCCAATGCGGCGGCTGTCGGCCATCTGGCCCTTTTAGGCTATACGGATACGGACGCCGCCTTGACCCAACTGGGAGATCAGCCGCTGGCGCCCCTGATGACGGCGGGCGGCGGTGGGCGCCACAGGATATTAGGCGGAGAGCGCGCTTACGAAATCATGCTTTCGCCCATCGCTTCCACCTGGAATGGCTCCGGTTGGATGCTGGTCATCGACGATGTAACGCAGGCGCGTGAAGTCGAACTGCAGGCGCAGACCCAGGACAGGCTGGCGGCGATTGGCCAGCTTGCGGCAGGGATTGCCCACGACTTCAACAATATTCTGGCGGTGATCGTGCTGCACGCTCAGATTGGGCTGCTGCAGAGCGATCTGGCCCCTGGGCTGCGTGAGTGTCTGGACATCATTCTCGGCCAGTCTGTACGCGCCGGCGATCTTGTACAGCAGGTGCTGGATTTCAGCCGGCGCGCCGTGCTGGAGCGGCGTCCGCTGCGGTTGGGGCCATTTGTCTACCAGCAGGTCAAGCTGTTGAGCCGCACGCTGCCCGACAATATTGTGGTGCGCTTTCAAGATGAACTGGCGGATTATACCGTCAACGCCGACCCCACGCGCCTGCAGCAGGTGATCGTCAACCTGGCGCTGAACGCGCGCGATGCAATGGCGCGGGGAGGCGAACTCGGCTTTGCCCTGGATTCCGTGGTGGTGGATCACAGCAGCTATGCCCCGCTGCCGGAGCTGCGGCCCGGCAAATGGGTGCGGCTGCGCATCACCGACACTGGGCACGGCATCCCGGCGCATGTGCTGCCGCATATTTTTGAGCCGTTTTTTACGACCAAGGCGCCGCTGGGCACTGGGTTGGGGCTGGCGCAGGTGCACGGCATCGTCAAGCAGCATGAGGGTGAGATCGACGTCGTGAGTCGCGCAGGGGGCGGCACTTCTTTTGCCCTCTATTTCCCCGCCACGCAGGCGGTCGAAGTGGAAGTCGTGCCGGCTGCCGAGGAGCCGCTGCTGTTGGGGCAGGGCGAGACGATTCTGGTAGCCGAGGATGATCGGGCTGTGCGTATGGCGCTGGTGGCCACGCTGGAGCAGCTTGAATATCAGCCGCTTGAGGCCAGAAACGGGGTGGAGGCGCTCAACCTGCTGCTGCACGGTTCGCACGACATTGCGCTGGTGCTCAGCGACCTGATCATGCCCGAAATGGGGGGGCAGGCGCTGCAGCAGGCCATGCGGCAGCAGAAGATTGCCACGCCGGTTATTTTTCTCAGCGGCCATCCGATGGAGATGGAGCCGCTGTTGGCGGATGAGCAAGGGTTGACGGGATGGCTGCAAAAGCCGGTGAATTTGGAGACGCTGGCCAAAACCGTGTCGCGCATGTTGGCTGCGCGCCGCTAGCGGGCTGCTGCTATGACGAGGCAAGAAACGGCGCCCGACCATTATGCGATCCTGGGCGTCAGGTCGTCGGCTTCGCCCGAAGAGATCAGGCGGCGCTATAAGTTCTTGGTCATTGCGTTTCATCCTGACCGCTTTTTGCGCACGCCGGATCACCATGCGTTGGCTGAGCAGCGCATCAAACAGGTGAATGAAGCCTATCGTGTGCTGTCGGATGCGCAGGCGCGCACCCAGTACGATATGCTGCGCATTGCGGCTTTCGGCGGCGCGGAAGCCACGTCCGCGCCCAACAGCGCCGCGCCTTTTTTTGCCCAGATGCAGCACGAGCTGGAGCAGGTGCAGGCCCGCAGCGTGCAGCTTGAGCAAGAGATCGCCGGCTGGCGCGCCCGCTATGAGGCGCAGACCAATGAAAAGCAGGCGCTGCAGCAGGATCTGAGCGAGCGGGAGCGCAGCCACCAGCATGAGCGGCTCGAGCTGGAGGTGGAACTCAGCGCGCTGCGCCGCCAACTGGAGCAACTGGCGCGGGAACGCATCGCGCTGGATGCGCAGATCAATGAACAGGAAAACCGCGCCGGCCGGAAGGTGGCGCAGCTGCAGCAGAAGCTGGCCGGCCAGGAGCAGTTGGTGGAAAAGCTGACGGCCACCAAAGCGGAGTGGGAGCGTTCCAACCAGTCGCGCTTTGAACTGCTTTCGCAGCAGGTGCGCAAGCTGCAGCAGGATATTGCACGGCGCGATGCCAGTCTGGCCCAGCAGCAGCAGAAGCAGTCGGCGCTAGGCGAGCGGCTGGCCAATGTCGAGCATGAGGCGCGTCTTTCCAGCCAGGCGCTCACGAACGCGCTGCGGGTCAAGCAGCAGGAGGCGGAAGGGCTGCTGCAAGCCAGCCAGGCCGCCGGCGAAGGGCGGGCGCGCGAGCAGCGCTCCGTGCGCCTGTGGCAGGTCGCCACGATCATCGCCATCCTCAACACGCTGCTGCTGCTGGTTCTCCTGTTGGTGCGCTGACCGGACGACACCCCCTTCACGCATTGATCACCTTCGGTTGTAACCTTTTTCTATCCTCAGCATCTAATCAAACAGAAGATACAATCACTGGCAGAAGGAGAATGACTTATGCACGCTTCCGTAGTCTGGAGCAAGGGAATGACGTTTACGGGTACGGCTGACAGTGGCTTTAGCGTGCCCCTGGGCAGCGACCCGTCGGTCGGTGGCGACAATGACGGCTTCCGCCCGATGGAATTGATGGCGGTCAGTCTGGCCGGCTGCACGGCGATGGATGTGATCTCCATTCTGCGCAAAAAGCGGCAGGATGTGACCGGCTTTGAAGTCAAAGTGGATGCAGCGCGCGCGGCGGAGCACCCCAAGGTGGTGACCGCCTTCAGCATCCACTACATCGTGCGCGGCCACAACATTGATGCCGCGGCGGTGGAGCGGGCGATGGCGCTGTCGCAGACCACCTACTGCCCCGCCCAGGCGATGTTGGGCCAGGTGGCGCCGATTGCGTTGAGTTATGAGATTGTTGAGGAAGCATAAGCCGCGTCCAAGCCGCACGCCTTCGTGCGGCTTGGCAGCGGCGCTGCACAGTAAGGTGTTGAGGAATTGCAGGAAGGAGAGCAGTAGATGGGTTTTTTGAATGAGGATGTACAGCAGCAGGTGCGGGAGATGTTCGCCGATCTCAGCGCGCCGGTGAAACTGGTGGTCTTTACGCAGGGGGAAGGCGGCGCTGTCGAGTGCGAGATGTGCCGCGAGACGCGTGAACTGGCCGAGGAAGTGGCGTCGCTGGCCGAGCAGATCAGCGTCGAGGTGCATGATTTTGTCGGCGACGCCGAGACGGTTGCCGCCTATGGGATTGACAAGATTCCCGCCTTGGCCATCGTGCGTGGTGGGGAAGAGGCCAAGGATTACGGCATTCGCCTGTACGGCATTCCTTCCGGCTACGAGTTCAGCACCCTGATCGAAGACATTGTGATGGTCAGCAGCGGCGATCCGGGGCTGGCGCCTAAGACGCTGGCGGCGCTGGAGCAACTGCCTGGGCCGATCCAGATTCAGGTCTTTGTGACGCCGACCTGCCCCTACTGTCCGCGCGCTGTGCTGTTGGGCCACAAGCTGGCGATGGCGAGCGACAAGGTGACGGCGGCGATGGTCGAGGCGAGCGAGTTCCCGCATCTGGCCAACAAATACCAGGTTTATGGCGTCCCGCGCACGGTCGTCAATGATGTCATCCACGTGGAGGGCGCCGTGCCCGAAACAATGCTGCTGGACAAACTGGCTGTGCTGGCCGACGGCGAGGCGATGCAGCGGCTGCAAACGCAGTGGGAGAAGCAGCACAACTGAAAACGGGTGCAGAGCGGCTCTCCCTGCTATACTGAGGACATGAGCACGCTGCCCGCCGATCCGGAAACAGTGCAATCGCTGGAAGAACGGCTGCGCGCAGGCGACAAGAGCGCCTGCGCGCAGTGTGTAGAGTTGTATGCGCCGGGTGTCTACCGCCTGGCGCTGCGCATGTTGGGGGATGAGGCGGAAGCCGAAGATGTCATGCAGGAGGCGTTTCTGAACGCGTTCAAAGGCATTGACAACTTTGAATGGCGCGCCGGCCTGTCCACCTGGCTCTACCGCATCACCCACAACCTGGTGCTGATGCGCAAGCGCAAGCGGCAGCCGCTGTTTGTGGCGCTGGAGCCGGAGGAGGGCGAGGAGGCGGCGACGCCGCGCCAGTTGTTTGATTGGTGCTGCCTGCCTGACGCCGATTTTGCCACGGCAGAGGCGCGCGGCCAGTTGGAAGCGGCGATTGCGGCCATGCCCGCCACGCTGCGCGAGGTGTTTGTCCTGCGTGAACTGGAAGGGTTGTCGGGCGAGGAGACGGCGCAGGTGGCCGGCATCAGCGTAGCCAACGTCAAGGTGCGGCTGCACCGGGCGCGCCTGTGGCTGCGTGAACGGTTGTCCGGCTATTTCACGGAACTGGCCCAGCCGCAGACGGCCCAGCAGCAGACGGGGGTGCGTGATGGCGGCTGAAACGGGTGTGGCTGTGCCTGCTGCGCCCCTCTGCCGCGACCTGGCGGCGCAGCTTGGTCTCTATCTCGAAGGCGAAGCGGGCGCCGGCGTCTGCGCCGCGCTCGAAGCGCATCTGGCCACCTGTGCCGACTGCCGCGCCCTGGTGGCGACCCTGCGCAAGACGATCCAACTGGCCCACGACCTGCCGCCGCCGCCCCTGCCGGATGGCGCCAGACAGCGGCTGCTGGATGCGATGAGTCAGTTCACCAGCTAAAATGTATCCCCGATCCCCAGCGCTTTTAACCCAGCGGGCATCATTTGCCTTTCTTGGATGAGTCGTTCGGCGTGTTGCAGATTGCGTTTTGATTCTGTGCCCTGTTTTCGCCGCGGCGTGAAACGTTGAAAATATGATCTCTCATCGCCTTTCTGTCTCATACTTTCACTCCAGCCAAAACAAAGCCCCTGGTCGAGCACATCTTCGAAAGAAACCGATGTGACGCCGGACTTCTTCTTGTATATCCGAATCCATATTCCTTCCGATGTTTCGTGATTCTTCACAAGCCAGGCTCGCAGCGCGTCCGAAGATTGGAATTCGAGAACTGGAAGTTCTGCTGGCTGCATAGTTGTTTTTCCTTTTGCCCCATAAAAGTTGCCCCATACAAGCTTGCATCAGCTTTCTTCTTCCTTTTTCTCCCGTTGCTATTCTAATTGGTGCAAGGTCAGCACCCAAGCTGCCGCCGCACATGGCCAAATTTATCGCATTTGACGTTTGTAAGCTTCGAGTGGTATCGTTGTCAGAATATCCGCGCCCACGCTCCCTAAAGCTGGATTGTTTTCCGATTGGTTACACGGTAGTCTGTTTCAGTTGCCTTATCGGTGATTGGCTGACCTATTCCGTTGCAAAACTGCTGCGCACAAGAAAGGCTGTGGCCGTGACACGTTGGAGATGGCCAGAAGAAACCGGTGTGGCAATTATTCTGCTTTTGGTCGCGCTGACCATGAGCGCTTTTTCGGAAAATTTCCGCACGATTCAAAATGTGCAGATTCTGCTCTTGAACGGGGCGGTAATTGCTTTTTTGGCGCTGGGGCAGACCTTTGTCCTGCTGACCGGCGGCATCGACCTCTCCACCGGCTCCAACGTGGCCATGACGGGCGTCTTGGTGGCCGTGCTCATGAAGGACGGCTTGCCGTGGGAGATCTCCGTGCCGCTGGCGGTGGCCGCCGGTGTGCTGCTCGGTGTCTTTAACGGCATTTTTATCCATTATGTGCGGCTGCCGGCCTTTATTGTCACCTTCTGCACCTTTGGCGTTGCCGCCAGCATTCCCATGATCATCACGGGGGCCAACTCCGTTTCCGTCAAAGACCCCGATTTTGCCTTGATCGGGCGCGGCGCCGTGTTGGGGCTGCCTATGCCGATCTTTCTGGTGTTGGTGGCTGCCGTGATTTTGACCGTGATCTTGCGCTACACGCCGCTGGGGGTGCAGATTTACGCCACCGGCGGCAATGCGGAAGCCAGCCGGCTGGCCGGCGTCAACATTGGCCGCACCATCATCACCGTCTACGCCGTCAGCGGGCTGTGCGCGGCGATGGGCGGCATGATCACGGCCAGCCGCTTGATGGTAGGCTACCCCTCTGCCGGGTCGGGCAACGAGCTGTTTTTCTCGATTGCCTCCGCGGTAGTGGGTGGCGTCAGCCTGTTTGGCGGCATCGGCAGCATTCCCGGCGCGCTGCTGGGCGCCGTCTTGATCGCCACCGTTTCCAACGGCATGAATGTGCTGGGGGTGCAGAGCTACTGGCAGCCGTTGGTCATTGGCTTGATTATCCTGGGCGGCGTGACGCTGGACACTTATCGCCGCCGGCTTTCGTTTGGAGAACTGGTGCGCCGCTTTGGCCGCCAGACGCCGCAGACGGTTCCAGCCGCACCGGCGGCCCGTCGCGACCAGTAAGCGGCAAACAGGTGTGTCGCCAGCAGCCGAAAGGAGGTGCGAGTCACGACGATTGACAGTTGCCCGAATCCTGCCCGAATCCTATTTCTGCGTTTTCATGTTTGATGATCACAGGAGGAAAGTGGTGAAAAAATTAACCCTTGCAATCAGTTTTATGCTGCTCATGATCGCTGCCCTGGCTCTGAGTGGCTGTGCTGCACCGGCGGCCCCTGCGGCGCCGGCTGCGGACAGCGCCGCCACGGAAGCCGCCACCGAGGCGGCAGCAGCAGCCGACAGCGGGGCCGTCGCCGCCATCCCGCGTCCGGCCGCGTGTGACGCGGAACAGCCGTTTATCGCGGTGGCGCTGCCCAACCTCACCAATCCTTACTATGTGGCGATGAAGCAGGGCTTTGAAGAGACCGCTGCCAAAGCCGGTTTCACGGTTGAGGTGCAGATTGCCAACGACGACGATGCGCAGCAGTTAGCGCAGGTGCAGGCCATGCTGCAAAAAGACCCGTGCGCGCTAGCACTGAATGGTGTGAAATCGGAGCCTGCCGCCGCCATCGTCAAGGCTGCCAATGACGCCGGTGTTCCCGTCTTTACCACCAACGTGATCGTTTCGCCCGAGGCGCTTACGGATCAGGGCGCAACCATCGTCCAGTACCTGGGCGCCGACAACAAGGCGGGCGGCGCACAGACGGCCGAACAGATTCTCAAGGATCTGGGGGCCGAAGCGCCCATGAAGATCGGCTTTATTACGGAGCCTGATGAAGTCCCCGTGGTGCTGCGCGATGAAGGCTTTGAAGAGGTCATTGCGTCGAATCCCAACGCCGAAGTCGTGGCCAAGGTGGATGGCAATGTCAAGCCCGACGACAGCCTGCGTGTGACGACGGAAATGCTGCAAGGCAACCCCGACATCAATGTGATCTTCGCCAGCACCGGCCCGGCTGCCTATGGCGCGCTGCAGGCTGTGCAGTCGATGGGCCGGACGGATGTGCTGGTCTATGGCTTCTGCGCCTCTGAAGAGCCGCTGACAGACCTCTATCCGGCTTGCGTTGCGCAGGAGCCCTATGACTACGGTGCGCGCGTGATCGGCCAGATTCAGGAGTGGCTGGGTGGTGCGACGCCGGAGGCGGAAATTCTGCGTCCGTTGAAGATGTTCCTCAACGGCGAGACGCCGGGGCCGGGCGAAGTCGGTTGATCATTCGGTGAAATTGGCAGCGGGGGAAGAGGCAATGGCACAGCGGGAGTGGGACAGCAGTTCGCCAGGGCTGGAAGCGGCGGGCATCAGTAAGTTCTTTTCCGGCGTCCCGGCCTTGACGCGTGTGTCGATTGCCATTCCCCCCGGCCGAATTGTCGGACTTGCCGGCCACAATGGGGCCGGCAAGTCCACCCTGCTGAAGCTGCTTTCGGGCGTCTACCGCCCGGATGAAGGCGGCGTCTTTTTGGATGGTGCGGCCGTGGAACTGCATTCGCCGCGCAGCGCGCTGGCGTTGGGTGTGGCGACGGTTCATCAGGAGTTGTCGCTGCTGCCCAATTTGACGGCGATGCAGAACACCTTTTTGGCCCAAGAGCGGACGCAGTTGGGTTTTCTCAAGCGCAGCGCCATGCGGGCTGAAGCACAGGCCATGACTGAGCGTTTCGGGTTGGATATTGACGTGGAGCGGCCTGTCGGCGATTATCCGGTGGCCACGCGCCAGCTCCTGGAACTGGCGATCGCCACCCACCGCAACGCCCGCTTTCTGCTGTTGGACGAGCCAACCACCAGCCTCGAAGGCGACCAGATCGACCGGCTGCTGGCCACCGTGCGCAGCCTGGCGCGCGAGCAAGGCGTCGGCATCATGCTCATCAATCACAAATTGGACGAGTTGTACGCGGTGGCGGATCAGATTGTGGCGCTGGTGGACGGCCATGTGCGCATCAATGGGCTGGCTGCGACGGTGGCGCGTGAAGAGGTCGTGCGCGCCATTGCCGGCGATGAGGCCGCTGCGCATTCTCCCGCCCGGCTGCAGCAGCCGTCCGGCAGCGGCGCTGCCGGCAGCAATGACGACCCCATTGCGCTGAATGTCAAGCAACTGCAGACGAAGGCGCTGACGTCAGTCACCTTACAAGCGCAAGCCGGGCGGATCCTGGGTATTTACGGGTTGGTCGGCTCCGGGCGCACTGAATTTTTGCGCGCCTTGATTGGTTTGGATGAAGTAGTGAGCGGCGAAGTCGAATTGCTCGGCCATCCCTACCGGCCGCGCAACCCTGCCGCCGCACGCCGCGCCGGCCTTGTCTATTTGACTGAGGAGCGCAAGCGAGATGGTGTGATTGCGCCGTTGGATTCGCTGATCAATGTCGCGCTGCCGGTGCTGGATCAGTTTCGCCGCGCCGGTTTTCTGCATCTTGGGGAAATGCGACGGCGCACCAGCGCCTATTTGGATTTGCTCAAAGTGCGCGGTGACCGCAGCCAACCTATCATTCGCCTCTCCGGCGGCAATCAGCAGAAAGTGATGCTGGCACGTGCGCTGGCACAGGAGCCAAAGGTGCTGCTTTTGGATGAACCCACCAAAGGCGTCGATATCGGCGTCAAGGTGGATATCCATCGCATGATCCGGGAGCTGGCGCACACGCAAAAATTGAGCGTTATCTTGGTTTCCAGTGAAGAGGAAGAAATTCTAGAAGTAGCTGACGATGTAGCCGTCTTTGTCGGCGGTGTCTGCGACGGCGAAGTGATGCCGGCGGCGCACCTGAATGCTACCCAACTGCGGCGCACGGCCTGGGTGCCGGCGTAGAGAGGCCTATTGGGCGTATGGCCAGTTCGAATGAGATTTTGGCGGCCGCACGCGAGCGTGTCAGCCGTGAGGCGGCGGCTGTCTTGGCGGTCACTGACCAGTTGGATGCGCAGTTTCTGCGCGTCGTCGATCTGCTTTTTCATCTGTCCGGCAAAGTCTTTGTCACCGGCTCCGGCACCTCCGGCATTCTGGCGCGCCGCATGGCGCACTTGTTGACCGTCTGCGGCACACCGGCGCTTTACCTTCCGCCGATGGATGCCTTGCACGGCGGCATTGGTGCGGTCAGCCCTGGGGATGCACTGATTGCCATCTCGCGCGGGGGCGCTTCGGCGGAAATCAATGATCTGGTGCGGCGGGCGCGTGAAAACGGGGTGGCAGGGGTTGTGGCGCTGACGAGTGCACCCGCGTCGGAGTTGGCCAAGCTTGCCGACATCAGCATCGCCTGGGAGAACCCTGCCGGCAGTGACCCTGGCGATATTATCGCCATGGGCAGTACGCTGGCCGTAGGTGTATGGGGCGACGCCTTGGCCTATGTGTTGATGGCCCAACGCGAAAACTCATGGGATCGATTTCTGCACAACCATCCGGCAGGCGCGGTGGGCCTCATCACGCAGCCGCCGGCTGGTTTGCGCCTGGCAGGCGATCAAGGCTGATCAAGACGAAGCGAGGCTGAAGGGAAAGAGACTATGTCCGTGGTTGCCGGCGTCGACAGTTCGACGCAATCCTGTACAGTGGAGCTGCGCGATGGCGACAGCGGCCTGCTGCTGGGGCAGGGCCGTCACCCGCATCCCGCCACCCATCCTCCCGTCAGTGAGCAGAATACGGCGGATTGGTGGACGGCGCTGCAGGGAGCGCTGCATGCGGCGCTGCAGGCCGCCAATTTGAAGCCGCACGCCATCGATGCCATCAGCGTGGCGGCGCAGTGTCATGGGCTTGTCGTAATGGATGGGCAGGGTGCGGTTCTGCGCCCGGTCAAATTGTGGAACGACACCACTTCATCGCCGCAGGCTGCGGCGATGGTGGAACGGTTGGGCGTCGAGTGGTGGGTGCGCCATGCCGGTTCGGCGCCGACAGCCGCCTTCACCGTTACCAAGCTGGCGTGGCTGGCCGAGCATGAACCCGATATGCTGCGCCGCACGCGCTTCATCTGTGTCCCGCACGATTGGCTCACCTATCAGCTTACCGGCGAGCATGTCACCGACCGCTCCGACGCTTCCGGCACCGGCTTCTTCAGCGTGCAAGGTGCGTGGCTGTATGACTTGCTGGCGGAGTTGATCAGCCCACAGCCGGATTGGGCGCGCATGCTGCCGCGTGTGCTTGGTCCCAGCGAGGCTGCGGGTGCTGTGCTGCCCTCCGTGGCTGCTGCGCTGGGTCTGCGCGCCGGCGTGGTTGTGGGTGCGGGGGCAGGCGACCAGCACGCCGGCGCCGCCGGGCTGGGGCTGGCCGAAGGTGAAGTGCTTTACAGCCTGGGCACCTCCGGTGTGGTCATGGCCGTCTCGGCCAGGCCGGTGGTGGATCTGACGGGGATGGTGAACAGTGTCGCTGACGCTACCGGCGGATTCTTGCCGTTGGTGTGCACGCTGAACGCCACCAAAGTCACCGATACATTTACCCGGCTGTTGGGCGTCAGCCACGCTGAATTGGCGGAGCTGGCGCTGGCGGCCGCGCCTGACAGCAACCGGCCTGTGCTCGCCGCCTTTTTTGACGGCGAACGGTCGCCGGATCGGCCCTATGCGCGCGGGCTGCTGGGCAACCTGAGCAATGAGACCACGCGCGAGCAGCTTGCCCTGGCGGCATTTGAAGGGGTGCTGTTGGGCCTTATTGCCGGGCACGACATGATCCGGCAGGCGGGGGCGTCGGCCAATGGGCGGGTTGTGGTCGCCGGCGGTGGGGCCAAGTCACCGGCCTATCGGCAGATTTTAGCCGACCTGCTTGGCGCGCCGGTTCAGCAGTTGGATGCCCCCGAAGCGACGGCGCGCGGCGCCTGTATCCAGGCTGCTGCCGTCCTGGCGGGCCAGGATATTCGCAGCGTGCGCGATGCGTGGCAGCCCCCCGTGCTCAGCATCTCCACGCCGCGGGCGGTGGCCGCCTCCCCCGTGCGCGCACAGTATGAGCGGCTGCGTGAGATCACGGTGTTGGACAGCGACAAATGCTGCTAATATTGTTGGCAATTTCATTTGCTGCACATCCTGTAATCTTCAGAAAAAATATGTAATCTGCTGCGCCGTTCAGTGCTTGACTTTCCCTCCTAACCCGCCTACAATCGACTTAAATCCAGATTTGATCGCTGTACATAGCTTGTGCAGAGCGGGCTGTTGCCCCCCCCTGCCGATCCGCACACATCCGCTAACCTTTTCCAGCCTTTTCCATTTTCTTGGGAGGACGATTCTATGCGTCAGCGCACTTCCCCTCGCGGCCTGCATCTCTTGCTGTTGGCCGCCGTTCTCTTCTCCACCGTCTCGTCCATCTTTACACCCGCTGCGGCACAGGCGGACCATACACCGACCCCGATGACGGTCACGCTGGCCGGCAGCCTGCAGTCGGAGATCGGCTGTGCCGAAGATTGGAACCCGTCGTGTACGGTCAGCCAACTTGCCTATGACAGTGCCGATGATGTCTGGCAGCAGACATTCAACCTGCCGGCAGGCAGTTATGAGTACAAAGCGGCGCTCAACGGCAGTTGGGATGAAAATTACGGTGCCAACGCCGCTGCCAACGGCTCCAATATCAGCCTGCCGCTGTCCGCCGCATCTGCGGTCAAGTTCTATTATGACCACAAGAGCCATTGGGTGGCCGACAACGTCACCAGCGCCATCGCTGTGGCCGCCGGCAGCTTCCAGAGTGAACTGGGCTGCGCCGGCGACTGGGACCCCGGCTGTCTGCGCTCGTGGCTGCAGGACAGCGACGGCGATGGCGTCTATACGCTCACAACCTCGGCGCTGCCCGCAGGCAGTTACGAAGGCAAGGCGGCGCTGAATGAGAGTTGGGATCTCAACTATGGCACCGGCGGCGTGGAGAACGGTGACAATATTTCCTTTACGGTGGCCAAGGATGGCGACAAGGTCAGCTTTGCCTGGGACAGCAGCAGCAAAGTGCTCACGATCCAGGTCGATTCCCTGCCCGCGGTGGATCTCGCGAGTATTGCGCAGCCGCCGGCGCGCAATCCCATCGACGATGAGGTCTTCTACTTTGTCATGCCCGACCGTTTCGCCAACGGCGACCCGGCCAACGACCGCGGCGGGCTGAGCGGCGACCGCCTGGTGACAGGCTTTGACCCCACCGACAAAGGCTTCTACCATGGCGGCGACCTGGCTGGGCTGGCGAGCAAGCTCGACTATCTGGAGGGCATGGGCGTCACGGCCATCTGGATGACGCCGGTTTTCAAAAATAAGCCGGTGCAGGGCAGCGGGACCGACGTCTCCGCCGGCTATCACGGCTACTGGATCACCGATTACACCCAGCTTGACCCCCATTTCGGCGCCAACGCCGAACTGCAGGCGTTGATTGCCGACGCCCACAGCCGCGGCATCAAAATCTTTTTCGACATCATCGTCAACCATACGGCGGATGTCATCCAGTATGCTGAGAACCAATCCAGCTATCGCAGCAAAGCGGATTATCCCTACCGTGACGCTGACGGCCTGCCCTTTGACGACCGCGACTATGCCGGCACAGGCACATTTCCGGCGCTGGACGCCAGTGTAAGTTTCCCCTACACACCGCAGGTGCCGCCGGCGGAAGCCAATGTCAAGTCTCCCGCCTGGCTCAACAACCCGATCTACTATCACAACCGGGGCAACTCCAGCTTTTCCGGTGAGAACTCGCTGTATGGCGACTTCTTTGGCCTGGACGACCTCTTCACCGAGCAGCCGGCGGTGGTGGAGGGGATGATCAACATCCACAAGTACTGGATTTCCAACTTCGACATCGACGGCTTCCGCATCGACACCGTCAAGCATGTCAATGCTGAGTTCTGGCAGCAGTTTACGCCGGCGATTCTGCAGCACGCGCAGGCGGTAGGCAAGCCGGACTTCTTTATCTTTGGCGAAGTTTTTTCGGGCAACGAGCAGTTCCTGAGCTACTACACGACCGCCCTCGACATGCCTGCCGTACTCGACTTCAAGTTTCAAGAGAATGTGCGCAGCTATGTCTCGACCGGCGGTTCGGCGCAGAATTTGCAGGCGCTGTTTGCCAACGATGACTACTTTATTGACGAGAACTCAAACGCCTACAGCCTGCCCACCTTTGTCGGCAACCACGACCGCGGGCGCTTCGGCTACTTCCTCAACGCCGATAACGGCGGCAGCCTGAGCGACGCCGACATGCTGGCGCGCGTCAAGCTGGCCAACGCCATGATGTACTTTGCGCGCGGCGTGCCTGTTACCTACTATGGCGACGAGCAGGGCTTCACCGGCGACGGCGATGACAAGAATGCCCGCCAGGATATGTTCCCCAGCCAGGTGGCTTCGTACAACGACGACAACCTGATCGGCACTAATAAGACGACCGCCGACGACAATTTTGACCCGGCCCATCCGCTTTATCAGGCATTTGCGGACTACGCCCAACTCTATGACGCGCACAAGGCACTGCAGAGCGGGGCGCAGATTCACCGCTATGCCGCCAACGGCCCCGGCATCTATGCCTTCAGCCGCATCGACCGCGACGAGAAGATAGAATATGTCGTGGCGCTCAACAACAGCGCCGCCGCGGCGACCGCCAGTGTGTCGACCTTCTACGGCAGCGGCGAGTCGTTTGACCTGCTGCTGGCTGACGGCGCCGGCGCCCCTGCTGCGCTGACTACGGCCGCCAACGGGACGCTGGATGTGACCGTTCCGCCGATGGGGTTTGTGATCTACAAAGCCACTTCGGCTGTGCCGGCTAGCGCAGCCGCGCCGGCTGTGACCATTTCCAGCCTTACCCCCAACCAGGAAGTGCAGTTGGGCTACCAGGAGTTGGATGGCAACAAAGTGCCTCTGCGCCTGGAAGTGGCGGCGGACGTGGCCGGCAGCTCCTTCGCGGAGGTGACATTTGCCGTGCGTCCAGTGGGCGCTGCTGATTTCAGCGTGATCGGCGTGGACGACAACGCCCCCTATCGCGTCTTCTATGACGCGTCGCAGTGGCCCGCCAGTACGCAGTTGGAATTTCTGGCGGTAGTCAATGATCTCAACGGCCACTACAGCGGGGCCTTTGTCAGCGGCATCACGCCCAACTATACGCAGACGCCGCAGGTGGCCGGCTACCCGTATGCGGTGGTGCACTACCAGCGCAGCGACGGCGACTATGGCGACCCCACGTCGAGCGACTACAATGATTTCTGGGGGCTGCATCTGTGGGGAGACGGCATCGACCCGGCAGAGGTGACGGAGTGGACGGCCCCCAAGCCTTTCCTGGGTGAAGACGACTACGGGCGCTTTGCCTGGATCAAGCTGGCCGACGCCACCAAAGACATCAACTTCATCGTACACCGGGGCGACGTCAAGGACGGCACGGACGCCGACCGCAAGTTCAACCCCGCTGCCGATGGACCGGAAATCTGGCTCAAGCAGGGCGACCCCAACTTCTATACCTCGCAGGCGGCTGCACAAGGCTATGTGAGCGTGCACTACAGCCGTCCGGATGGCGACTACAGCGGTTGGGGGCTGCACCTGTGGGGCGATGGGTTGGCCGATGGCGTGGGCACGGAATGGGCCAGCCCTCGCCCGCCCGACGGCAGTGATGACTTTGGCGTCTACTGGAACGTGCCGATCAAGGACGCCACCGTGCCGGTCAATTTCATCATCCACAAGGGTGATACCAAAGACCCCGGCCCCGACCAGTCGCTGAATCCGTCTGAAACGGCGGCAGTCTGGATCAAGTCTGCCAACGAGACGATCTTCAGCCAGCGCTGCGCCGCAGATGACATTGCCATTCTGCATTACCACCGCGCCGACGGCGACTATGGCGACTACACCAGCAGCAACTTTGCCGACTTCTGGGGGCTGCACACGTGGGGCGCGGCCGAAGACCCCGGTTGGACGACGCCGCGCAAGCCGGTCACAGTCGGTCTCTTTGGCCCTGAGTTCCGCGTGCCGTTGATCGACCCCACGCAAAACCTGAACTACATCCTGCACCGCGGCGACGCCAAAGACCCTGGCCCTGACCAGTCGCTGGACTTTGCCAAGTACGGCTGCGAGGTGTGGCAGCTTGAGAATGCCGACATCGAAAGCCCCTATATCCTGCCCATCCTGCGCGGCGTGCTGAGCGCCGGCGACCTGAGCAAGCAGCGTGCGCAGTGGATCGACCGCAGCACGATTGCCTGGGATGTCAAGCTGCAGCCCGGCAATGAGTATGCGCTCTACTACGCGCCGGAGGGGGGCATGGCACTGGCCAACGGCGCCATCAGCGGCGGCCAGTCCCTCCCGCTCTTGCTCGGCCCGGCTGGGCTGTCGGCGGAGCAGAAGAGCCGATGGCCGCAGCTGGCGAACTACGCCGTCTTCCGTCTGCGGGCGCAGGACCTGCCGCTCGTGCCGGAGATTCTCAAGGGGCAGATTGCGGTCGCAGCCCTGCAAGGCGCATTGGTCGCCAACGCCACTGGTGTGCAGATTCCGGGTGTATTGGATGATCTCTTCGCCTATGACGGTGAACTGGGTGTCACCTTCGCCGGCGCGGTTCCGACCGTGCGGCTGTGGGCGCCCACGGCCAGGTCGGTCAAGCTGCATCTGTTCGACGATGCGACCTCCACGCCTGCCGGCCAGATCGTGCCTATGACGCCGGAAGCGCCAGGCGTGTGGAGTGTGACTGGTGAAGCCGGCTGGAAGAACAAGTACTACCTGTTTGAGGTTGAGGTCTATGTGCCCAGCACCGGCCAGGTGGAGCACAATATCGTCACCGATCCCTACTCGCTGGCGCTGTCGATGAACTCGACGCGCAGCCTGATCGTGGACCTGAATGATCCGGCGCTGGCGCCTTCGGCCTGGGGCAGCGTGGCCAAGCCGCCGCTGGCGGCGCCGGAAGACATCAAGCTGTACGAACTGCACGTGCGCGATTTCAGCATTAACGACGCCACTGTGCCGGAGGAAGCGCGCGGCACCTTCAAAGCCTTCACCTATCCGGCCAGCAATGGCATGACGCACCTCAAGACACTGGCCGACGCCGGGCTGACACATATCCACCTGCTGCCGGTCTTTGACATCGCCACCATCAATGAGAACAAGGCCGAGCGGGTGGAGCCGGATGTGCCGGCGGCGGCGCCGGACTCCGAGCTTCAGCAGGCGGCAGTGATGGCCGTGGCGGACAAGGATGGCTTCAACTGGGGCTATGATCCCTATCACTACACCGTGCCCGAAGGCTCCTATTCGACGAACCCGCAAGGGGTCACGCGCATCATCGAGTTCCGGGAGATGGTGCAGGCACTGCATGCGGCAGGCTTGCGGGTCGTGATGGATGTGGTCTACAACCACACCCACGCTGCAGGCCAGGACGACTATTCGGTGCTCGACAAGATCGTGCCCGGCTACTATCACCGGCTCAACGCCGACGGTGCGTTAGAGACCAGCACCTGCTGCGCCAACACCGCCAGCGAACATGCCATGTTTGAAAAGCTGATGGTCGATTCGCTGGTGACGTGGGCAAGCCAGTACGGCGTCGACGGCTTCCGCTTCGACCTCATGGGGCACCACATGAAGAGCAACATGCTCAAGGTGCAGGCGGCCCTGCAGGCGGTGGACCCGACGATCTATCTCTATGGCGAAGGCTGGAACTTCGGCGAAGTTGCCGACAACGCGCGCGGCGTCAACGCCACGCAGTTGAATATGCCCGGTACGGGGATCGGCACCTTCAACGACCGGCTGCGCGACGCGGTGCGCGGCGGCGGCCCCTTTGACGGCGGCGATGCCCTGGTGCAGAACCAAGGATTTATCAACGGGCTGTACACCGATCCCAACAGCCTGAACAGCGGCAGCGAAGCGGAAAAGGCCCGGCTGCTGCTCTCGGCTGACCAAATTCGGGTCGGGCTTGCGGGCAACCTGGCGGACTATCAGTTCACCGACCGCAGCGGCAACACCGTCAGCGGCTCGCAGGTGGATTACAACGGCAGCCCCACCGGCTACACCCAGGATCCGCAGGAGAATATCGTCTATGTTGAGGCGCACGACAACCAGACCCTGTACGACATCAACGCCTATAAGCTGCCGCTGACCACCAGCATGGCGGATCGGGTGCGGGCGCAGAATCTGGGTCTCGATCTCACACTGCTGGCGCAGGGAATTCCCTTCCTGCACGCAGGCGAGGAAATTCTGCGCTCCAAGTCGATGGACCGCAACTCGTACAATTCGGGCGACTGGTTCAACAAGCTGGACTGGACGCTCCAGAGCAATAACTTTGGTGTGGGGCTGCCGCCGGCGGGGGACAACCAGGACAACTGGCCTCTGATCGGCCCGCGGCTGGCCAATCCGGCGCTCAAACCCGGCAGCAGCGACATCCAGGCCAACTATGCTCATGCGCTGGAACTGCTGGAGATGCGCGACAGTTCGCCGCTCTTCCGTCTGCGCACGGAAGCGGACATCCAGGCACGCCTGAAGTTCCTCAACACCGGGCCAAACCAGATTCCGGGCGTGATCGTGATGAGCATCTCCGACCAGGTGGCGAATCTACCCGATCTGGATCCGCAGCATGAGCAAGTTGTGGTGATCTTCAACGGCGATGACACCGAGCAGACCATCACCATCGCCGGCGCGGCTGGTCATGGCTTCCGCCTGCATCCCGTGCAAAGTGATTCGGCGGATGCGGTGGTGCGCGCCGCCCGCTTCGACCCGGCTGCGGGCGAGTTCCGCGTACCTGCCCGCACTACGGCTGTGTTTGTACAGGGCGAACGCACCCAGATCACCATCGCCAAAGATGCGCGACCCAACAGCAAGCGCAACTTTCACTTCGAGGGCGATCTGGGGCGCTTTATCCTGGACGATACCGGCAGCAGTGACGGCGACAAGTTCGGCAGCAGCCAGACCTTTGACGTCAACCCCGGCGCCTACACGGTGCGCGAGCGTGTGCCCAACAACTGGTGGCTGCTCTCCATCGCCTGTGATGTCGCCGGACGTGGCCAGAGCGATCTGCCCAATGCGCAGGTGCGGATCACGGCCTACCCCGGCGATTCGATCACCTGTACATTCGTCAATGGGGCAGCCGTCTCCATCCTGGCTCGCGTCTATTTCGACCGCAACGCCGACGGCGCGCTGAGTATGCGCGAAGGGGGGTTGAAGGATTGGAAGGTCACGCTCTATACCGCTGCCGGCGAGAAGGTGCGCACACAGGAGACCAACGGCAACGGCAAGGCTAACTTTTGGAATCTGCCGCCCCAGGGCTACAAGCTGTGCGCCGAAAACCGCAACGGCTGGTGGAACACCCAGCCGGGTGTGCTCGACCCGGCGCTCAACAACCAGCCTTGTTACTTGATCAATCCGGCGCCCGGCAGCCTGTATGAAGCGTTCTTTGGCTTTGCCGGCAAACTGCCCCCCTTCCTGCGGGGGGCGGCGGCCACGGATGGCCTGCGCGAGGTGGCCAATCTCTATCTGGATGATAGCGACGAAGGCAGCGATCAGCCCTTTGTCGATGTGGATGCCGCCACACCGCTGGCGTGGCCGTGGGTGTATCTGCCAATGATCACCCACTGATCAATCTCTGCTTGGTCACGGCTGCGGGGCAGGGGGAGCGAATGGTGTTTTTCGCCGTTCGCTCCCCCTGCCGTTTCAACCAGTCCTCAATCCACCGTCAATCCACCGCTGCGCCGGGTTGGCAAAAATTAGCAAAAAGCAGTCAAACGCGCTACGATGCGCCATATGCGAAGGGAATCATCGCCGCGTGAGCGGCAAATCCGGCAAGTCTGGTGGGGGCGTGTCTGCCTGCTGCTGTGCGTGCTGCTGCTGGCAGCCTGCGGCGGCAGTGACGATGGCGGCGCTGCAGGGAAGGCTCGGCAGGCGGTGGCGTTAAGCGATCTGCCGGCGGGCTTTGGCCGCGGCTTTCCCGCCGCCGCCGTGGACAATGCGCCGGCGGTGGGTGCGCTGCTCAAGGCCGGCGAAGCGGCGCCCGATTTTGCGCTCGTGCTCGATGACGGACGCACCGTACGTCTCAGCGATCTGCAGGGGCGGCCCGTGGTGGTCAACTTCTGGGCGACCTGGTGTGGCCCCTGCCGGCTGGAGATGCCGGAATTGGTCAAGGCCGCGGACGCCGATCCGGAGCTGGCGCTGCTGGCCGTCAATGTGCAGGAGGCGCGCCCGCCGGTGGAAGAATTCGCCGCCACCTTCGCCATGGATCTGCCCGTGGTGCTCGACAGCGACGGTAAGGTGCGCAACCTCTATCGTGTACCGGGGCTGCCCACGACCTATTTTGTGGATCGGGCGGGCAAAATCAGCGCCGTGGTGGTGGGGCCGCTGACTCCCCAGGTATTGGCGGATCGTTTGGCGGAGATTCGGTAGCCGCCGCCCATGGCACGAACCATCAGCCAGGCCCAACGTGTGGAAGGCGAACGCGGGCAGGCCGCCGCGACTGCGCAGCAGTCCGTCGTAGATCGCCAATATCGTTTGCAGGCGGCGGATCTAGGTGGGCTGCACTCGCATCCGCGGCTGCTTACCATTCGCATGGTCGGGATGCAGGGAATCGAGCAGCCGTCGCCTCTGCTGCATTTTACAGGCTTCGCCAAACCGCTGCGGCTGGACGCCGCCAATGTTGCCGCAGTCGCCCGCATCGCCGGCAGCCCGCTGCAGCGTGACTGGGCGGGCAAGAGTGTTGTATTGGCGGTCGTCGCTGCAGAAGGTGCGCCGGTTTTGCACATCTTTGCGCCTGACGACCCGGCCCTGATCGCGCTGCGGCGCAAGAGCAGACAGGCCGAGCGGGCACGCCTGAGCCGCGCCTATCTGCGCCGGGCGGCTCAGATTGTATGGATGCTGCTGGGCCTCAGCGCCGCCCTCTTGGTAGCCTTTTCCCTCTTCCAAAACTGGGCGCTGCTGCTGACAGCCGTCCAATCCCTTATGGAAAGTGTGCGCAATGCGCTTTGATCGGCTTTGATCGGAGCAGTCGCTACTGACCTAGGCGCCTCCCGCCGCTACACTTTTGACAAACTTTGTACATTCCGGGAGTTCGGGCTGCTCCGGCCCCATTTGCAAAAGGGATAATGGATGCAACTTAACATAAATGGTGAGGCTGTGGAAGTGACTGCCGGCGTCGGCGACCTGCTGCTGTGGGTGCTGCGCGATGAATTGGGGTTGATTGGGACGCGCTTCGGCTGCGGCGCCGGAATTTGCGGCGCCTGCACGGTGCATGTGGACGGCGTCGCCACGCGCTCCTGCATCACGCCGCTGGCATTAGTAGAGGGTAAGGCGGTGCGCACGATTGAAGGGATGGCGGGCCGCACGGAGGATGGGGAACTGGTGCTGCATGCGCTGCAGCAGGCCTTTATTGACGAGCAGACGCCGCAGTGCGCCTGGTGCATGAGCGGCCAGATTATGACCGCCGCCGCTTTTCTAGCCGCCAATCCGACGCCCACAGAGGAGGAGATTGTCGAGGCGATGGCCGATAACTACTGCCGCTGCGGCTGCTACACCCGCATCAAGCGCGCTGTAGCCAAGGCCGCAACGGTGGCTTCTCCCGCCGCCAACCGGTATCAGCAGGAGGTGACGGCATGAGCACAGCCCAGAACCCCAACCAGCCTGACGCGCAGCAACTCAGCGCGCAGCAGCCTGACGTTCAGCAGCCCGCAGGCGAAACGAAGCGCCGCTGGCGACCGACCCGCCGCGGCTTTCTCATCGGCGCCGGCGTCACCGGCGGCCTGCTGGCGCTCGGCATTACTGTGGGCGTCCCTTATGCCCGCCTGCAGATCGCAGGCACCCTTGACGGGGCTGAAGGTCAGCCCGCCAGCTTTCCTGAAGACCCCTGGGCCTGGTTCGAGGTGCTGCCGGACAGCCGCATCCGTCTCTACTTGACCAAGGTGGAGATGGGGCAAGGTGTGCATACCTCGCTGGCCCAGGTGGCTGCCGACGAGCTTGGGATCGAGTGGGATGACCTGGATGTGGTGATGGCGACGACGGCGCGCGAACTGGGCAACGCCATCACCAGCGGCAGCAACTCGGTGTCGGGCACGTTTACACCGCTGCGCGAGGCGTCGGCCACCTTGATGGCGATGCTGCGTACGGAAGCGGCGGCGCAGTTGGGAGTGGCGGCGACGGTGCTGCAGATCGATGGGCGTGGCTTTGCCGTGCAGGGTGAACCGTCGCAGCGCATTGATTTTGCCGCTGTGGTGGCGGCCAAGCAGGACGAATGGGAAGTGCCTGCCGAAGCGGTGGCACTCAAAGACGCAAGCGAGTTTCGCTATATCGGCCAGTCGCTGCCGCGGCGGGATTTTGTCGCCAAGCTGACCGGCCAGGCAGTGTACGGCTATGATGCGCGCATCGACGGCATGAAATACGGCGCGGTCGCCCGCCCCCCCACCTACAATGGTGTGCTCAAAAGTGCCGAGACCGGCGCCGTGGGCGAGATGGCCGGGGTGCGCAAGGTGGTGATTGCCGATGATTTCGCCGGCGTGGTCGCCGACACCCGCAGCCAGGCGCAGGCCGCCGCCGCCCAACTGGCGGTGACGTGGGAGCCGGGGCGGCTGTGGCAGCAGGCTGAACTGGAGGAAATGGTCACGGTGGGCAATGGCGACGCCTTCACCATCCAGTCCGAGGGCGACGCCGGCGGCACACTGCGCGGCGAGACATCATTGGCCGCTGAATACCGCACCCCGATGGCGGTGCATGCCCATCTGGAGGCGCAGGCGGCGCTGGCCGATGTGCGGCCGGAAGCCGTGCGTGTCTGGTGCTCCACCCAGGCGCAAAGCTCAGTACGCACAGCCGTGGCCAAGGCGCTGGCGGTAGACGAAAAGAGCGTCGAGGTGATCCCCACCTTTGTCGGCGGCGGTTTTGGGCGCAAGGTGGGTGACGAAGTGGCCATCGAGGCGGCGCGCCTGTCGCAGGCGGCGGGCGTGCCGGTGCACGTGGGCTGGACGCGCACGGAAGATATGCGCTACGGCTATTTCCGCCCGCTCACGCATCACCGCCTGGCGGCGCGGCTGGACGCTGCCGGCAATATTACGGCCATTGAACACCGCCAGGCCAGCGGCGATGTGGCCTTTGACTTCCTGCCCAATTTTCTGGCGACGGTCATGGGCGCCGACTTTGGAGCCTACCGCGGTGCATTGATCCGTTATGCCGTACCCAACAAGCAGACGATCGCCTACCGTACGCCGCTGCCGATCCGCACCGGCTGGTGGCGGGGGCTGGGGCTGCTGGCCAATATCTTCGCCGTCGAGTCCTTTATGGATGAACTGGCGCACCAGGCGGGTGCAGACCCGCTGGCGTTTCGCCTGCGCCATCTGGATGACAGTATCCCCGGCCAGGCGCGGCTTAAGGCTGTGCTCAATGCCGCCGCCGAACTGGGCGGCTGGGGGACACCGCCGCCTGCCGGGCGGGCGCGCGGGATTGCCTGCTGTCTGGATGTGGACACGGCGGTGGCGATGGTGGCTGAGGTGAGCGTGGATGCCGCCGCCGGCCGGATTCGTGTGCACCACGTGGCCGCGGCTATGGATCCGGGGCTGGTGGTCAACCCAGATGGCGCGCGTGCGCAGGTGGAAGGCAACATTATGTGGGGCGTCGGCTCGGCGCTGATTGAGGAACTGACCATCAAAGATGGGCAAGTGGAAGCCGCCAATTTTGACCGCTATCCCTTGTTGACCATGAAGGAAGCGCCGGATGTGGAAGTCGTGCTGCTGGAAGCGGGCGACGGCCGGCCGCGCGGCGTGGGCGAGCCGCCTATCGGGCCGGTGGCGGCGGCAATCGCCAACGCCGTCTTCGCCCAGACCGGTGCGCGGCTGCGCCAATTGCCGATGAACAGCGCGCGCGTGAAAGCGGCGCTGGCCTAGTTCAATCTTGCTATACTGGCTGAGGAGCCGCCAACGCGGCCCCGCCGGCGGCTGCATAGTGCTGCGCCACCCAGGCCGCGCCGGCATACAGCGCGCTGATGTTGGCCTCCAGCAGGTGCTGGTGGCGCTGCGGCAGATGGCTGCGCAGCGCTCCCTCCACCGCCGGCAGGGTTAATACGTCACATAGTTGCAGCAGCGCACCCAGCATCGCCACGTTGACGAGGCGCGAATCGCCATACTGGGTGGCTAAGGTGTGGGCGGGGATGGCGGCGGCGCGCACGTCGGTGCGTGCAAAGGGCCGGTGCAGCACGGTGCTGTCCGCGATCAGCGCGCCGCCGCTCTGCAGCAGCGGCTCGTATTTATCGGTGGAAGGCAAGTTGAGGGCCAGCACGCAGTTCGGGTGGCGCACCAGCGGTGAACCGATCGGCTCGTCGCCGATAATCACAGTGCAGTGCGCCGTGCCGCCGCGCATCTCAGGACCGTAAGAGGGAATCCACGTCACCTCTTGCCCTGCCTCCAGCGCAGCGTAGGCCAGCAGTTGCCCGGCAAAGAGTGCGCCCTGGCCGCCGAAACCGGATATGATGATGGATGTTTCCATGTTCTTCTCCTTTACGCCTCTCCCTGCGCCGGCAGACTCTTGAAGTCTCCCAGCGGGTAGACCGGCAGCACTGTCGTCTGAATATAGTCCAACGCCTGCGCCGGCGACAGATGCCAGTTGGTGGGGCAGGTGCTGAGGATCTCGACAATGCTCAGCCCGCGCCGCTCGATCTGGTTGGTGAACGCCGTGCGCAGCGCCTTCTTGGTGCGGCGAATTTCGGCGGGGGAGTGGGTCGACCTGCGCACGGCATAGCTGACCCCCTGCATCATTGCCAGCATTTCCGGCATATGAATGGGGTAGCCGTGCTGCACTGCGTTCCGCCCGCTGGGGGATGAGGAAGTAACGCCACCCAGCAGGGTGGTGGGGGCCATCTGCCCGCCAGTCATGCCGAACAGTCCATTGTTGACAAAGATCACCGTAATCTGCTCCCCGCGGGCGGCGGCGTGCAGAATCTCGTTACCGCCGATGGAAGCGAGGTCGCCGTCTCCCTGGTAGGTAAAGACGATGTGGTTGGGCAGCACGCGCTTGAGGCCGGTCGCCATGGCCGGTGCGCGGCCATGGGCCGCCTCGCAGCCGTCGAGATTGAAGTATTGATAGGCAAAGACGGCGCAGCCGACCGGCGCCACGCCGATCGTGCGTTCTCGGATGCCCATTTCGTCGATCACTTCGGCCACCAGCCGGTGGATGACGCCGTGGCCGCAGCCGGGGCAGTAGTGCATAGGCATATCCACCAGCGCTTGCGGCGGCTGGTAGACCAACTGCATGTCGTCCGGCGCGTGGCCGTTCTTGGAAGCAGCCTGGTTGGGCAGCATAAGCTTTCTCCTTTTCCTACAGCGTCTGCGTGCTGCGCACGCGGCCCGCACCATTGCGGCTGCTGCCCGCCACGCGGCTGAGGTGCTGCGCCTCATAGACGATCTCTTCCGGCAGCGGCACCGCGCCGCCCATTCTGCCCAAAAAACGGATGGGCAGGTTGTTGCCGACAGCCAGCCGCACATCTTCCAGCATCTGCCCCGCGTTCATCTCGACCACCAGCAGGGCTTTCGCCTCCTGGGCGGCGGCAGCGAGCGCGGCGGCGGGGAAAGGCCAGAGCGAGATAGGGCGGAAGAGACCGATGCGCAGCCCCTGCTTGCGCGCCAGCCGCACGGCAGACTGCACAATGCGCCCGACCGTGCCAAAGGCCACGACCAGCACCTCTGCATCTTCGGCGGCATAGGTGGTGAAACGCTGTTCGGCGGCGGCGATGGTTTGCAGCTTCTGCTGCAAGTGCAGGTTGGCCTGCTCCAGCGCATCGGCGGCCAGGTAAAGTGAGCTGATGCGCCGGGGCGCATGGGCTTCCGCTGCGCCCAGCGCCCATTCCGGTGGCTGCTCATCCACGATACGCATGGGCGGCAGTTCCACCGGCTCCATCATCTGCCCCAGTGTGCCGTCGCCGGCGATGACGACGATGTGGCGGTACTGCAGCGCCAGATCAAAGCTGGTGTAGACAAGCTCCACCGCCTCCTGGATCGTCGCCGGGGCCAGCACGATGGGATGATAGTCGCCGTGGCCGGCGGAGCGGGTGATTTGAAAGTAGTCGCTTTGGCTGGGCTGGATGTTGCCCAGCCCCGGCCCGCCGCGCATGATGTCCACAAGCACGCAGGGAACTTCGCTGCCGGCAATGTAGCTCAGTCCTTCCTGCATGAGGCTGATGCCGGGGGACGAGGAGGAGGTCATCACGCGTTTGCCGGCGCAGGCCGCGCCATAGACCATGTGGATGGCTGCGATCTCGCTTTCCGCCTGCAAAAAGGTGCGGTTCAGTTCGGGCATACGCCGCGCCATGTATTCCAGCAGTTCGGTTTGCGGCGTGATGGGGTAGCCGAAAAAGGCCTGGCAGCCGCCGCGGATGGCTGCTTCAGCCAGCGCTTCGTTGCCTTTCCAGAGTTCTTTTGTCATGGTTGCGCCTCCAGGTCAGGCGGCCCGCCGCGGCCGGGCCGCCTGGCGGTAAACACGCAGAACGACATCCGGACAGACCAGCGCGCAGATGGCGCAGCCGGTGCAGTCGCCGCCCGGATCGTCAAGTTCCACGGGATGGTAGCCGCGTGCGTTGTAGATTGTGGCGAGATGCAGGACATGCTGCGGGCAGGCATGAACGCAGAGTTCGCAGCCTTTGCAGCGGTCGGTGTTGACAAGAACAGTTCCTCGTGCCATGTTGCTCTCCTTTGAGCAGATTATGGCTTGCAGCGGAAACCATGCTGCGCACCACACCATAACGCGACGGCATCGCCATTGATGCCGGGATGGGAAATGCTACTGCTGGATTATTGACGATTGCGTTGTTGAACCGTTGCCGGTGTTGGATGCTCTCCAGTATGGCAAGGGGCGGCTTGCTGCGAAAGGGACGGATGTCCTGCAAAAGTTGGGACAGCTAGAGGATCAGCATCGCATCGCCAAAGCTGAAGAAGCGATAGCCCTCGTGCTTGGCCACGGCGTAGGCGTCCAGCAGCTGCCGCCGCCCATGGTCAATGTCTTCTTCATGTCCCTGCCCGACAAAAGCGCTGACCAGCATCAGCAGGCTGGAGCGGGGCAGGTGAAAGTTGGTGATCAAGGCGTCTACCGCGCGGTAACGATAGCCCGGATGCAGAAACAGATCGACATTGCCGGCAAAGGCGGCGACCCGCTGCCAGGGACAGGCGTCCGTGGCATAGGGGTCCAACCCCTGAGCGCCGGTCGCCCCCCACTCCAGCGTGCGCACCGTGGTGGTGCCCACCGCAATGACGGAGCGCCCCGCCAGCGTGGTGTCGTTGATGCGGCGCGCAGTGGCGGCGGTCAGTTCGGCCCACTCGCTGTGGATGGTGTGCTGCTCAACCTGCTCGCTCTCTACCGGCTTAAAGGTGTCCAGCCCCACATGCAGCGTGACGGTTTCAAACTGGACATCCTGCTCCCGCAGTTGCAGCAGCAGTTCGGGGGTGAAATGCAGCCCGGCGGTGGGCGCGGCGGCGCTCCCCTCCGGCTGGCTGTAGACCGTCTGGTAGCGCTCGCGGTCGCCGTGATAGCCGGTAATGTAGGGAGGCAGCGGCACTTCGCCCAGGCTGTCCAGATACGGCCGGACGTGGTCGGAAAAGTGCACGTGGCGCGTGCCTGAGGCGCTGACAAAGGTGATGGACGCCGACAATTCTTCGGACAGGGTGACGGCGGCGCCGGCGTGCAGCCCTTTGCCGCGCACTAAGCATTCCCATTCCTGGCCCTCATCATCCAACTGGCGCAGCAAGAAGATCTCGACCAGCCCACCGCTCTCTTTGCGCCCATGCAGCCGCGCAGGGATGACGCGGCTGTTGTTGGCCACCAGCAGATCGTGCGGCTGCAGATAGTCTGCGATGTCACGAAAGCGGCGGTGTTCGATGCGCCCGTCGGCCCGGTGCAGCACGAGCAGGCGGCTGCTGTCGCGCGGCTCGGCAGGGCTTTGGGCGATCAGTTCGGGGGGCAGTTCGTAATCAAAGAGCGCAGTGTCCATCTAGGCAGGCGCATCTTCTGTTGTGGCCGGCGAGCGGCGCAGCAGCCGGTCGCGTTGCGCAGCCAAAAAGCCGCCGGTCGAGCGGCCTGCTGCGCCCACCGCGCCGCCAAGCCGGCGCACCGACTGCGCCAGCCCGCCTTGTGCCTGATCCAACGAGGCCAGCAGCCAGCGGGTCAGCTCGCGCTCGTCCACCCCCGACAGGGTGCGCAGGGCGTCGTCCCACTCCGTGGCGATGGACGGATCGGCGCGCAGATAGGCCTGGGCGCGCCGTCCCACCAGATAGGTGGAAACCACATTGACTGCCGCGGAAGTGGCGACGCCGACGAAGGGCAGTGCTTTGGAAAGCGCCCTGGATGTAAGCTGCGTCGAGAGCTTGGCGGCCATCTCGCCGCCGGCTTTGGCCGCCAGCTTATTGCCGGAGTCAATGCCCCCGACCAGCAGCAGCAGGTTGCGCCGGTCGGCGTCGCTGATTTCGCGCCCATAAATGGCGGCCAGCTCCAGCACCAGCTCCTTCTGCATCTCCATCGTCTTGCGCAGATCGAGCATCAGCCCGGCGCTGACGACAAAGAGCGAGCCAACGCCCGGAATCAGCCCCGGTACGGAGGAGGCGAGGCCGACGGCGCCCGTGTCGATGCACTTCTGACGAATGGCCATATCCGCCAGTTGGTCGGCGCCGGCCTGGGGATGTTTGGTGCGCTGCGTCTCTGCCCGCGCTTTGGCGGCGGCAATATGCTCGTTCTCAATCGTGCCGACCATGGTGCGCATTACGTTGTCTACGGCGGCCAGCGCCGTGTTGTTGACTGCTTCCGTCATTGGCCTGTTTCCTTTTGTTTTACTGCCCGCCGGGCTTCTCGTTCGGCTTCCCGTTGGGTCTTGTTGCGCCGCGCTGTTTTTCAGCGCTGCTCCAATCCTTTGCCCAGCTTGCGGCAGAGCTGCCCCAACTGCTGCTGCTCCTCCGCTGTGAGCACGGATAATTCCTCGGCCACGGCGGCGGCGTGCAGAGGGAATAAGTCCGCGATCAACTGGCGTCCCTCCTCGGTCAACTGCACCATCACCACCCGCCGATCCTGTTCATCGCGCCGGCGCTGCACCAGCCCACGTTTTTCCAGGTTGTCGACGACGAGGGTCGTGTTGCCGCTGCTCTTCAAGAGTTTGCTGCAGATCTCCGTCTGCGACATCGGCCCCAGGTGATAGAGCGCTTCCAGCGTGCCGAACTGGCTTTCCGTCAAGTCGCCCTGCGTATTGCGGCGCGCCAGCCGCGCCAGCAGCGTGTTGGTGGCGCGTGTCAATTTGATCATTGTATCCAGCGCCAGAATCTGGCAATCGGGACCCGCAAAATGGGTCGGCATGTCGTTACTCTGCAACTCCTACGCGTTGGTGAAAATAGTTCTCTCCGCCCAGCAAGGCCAGGGCAAACTGTGCTACCCCGGCATAGGTGGCGCTTTTGCCGTGGGGGGGCAGTTGGTCGGCTTCCGTCCGCAGCTCGGCGCTGGGCGGCTCATCGCGCATGGTCAGCGGGCAGACCAGTGTCCAGTCCAACCCGGAGCTTTGCAGCGCCTGGTAGACGCGCAGATGTTCCTCGGCGTAGACGCGATAGTCCGGCGGGTAGGTTGGTGCTTCCATGCGCAGCGCCCCGCTCTTGCCGTCCGTTAGAATGCCGGCGCCGGATATCACCACGAGGCGGCGCACACTGTTGGCTCGCATTGACTCTATAATATGCGCGATGGCGCTGGAAACTGTACCGGATTTTCCATTTGCATCCAATCCAAGTGCGCTGATGACCGCTTCCTGGCCGTAGATCGTATCGTCCACATTGTCCGCATCGGTGGCGTCGCCCAAATGAATGGTCAACTTATACTTGCCGGGCGGCAGTTTGGCAGGATTGCGCACCAGCACCGAAACACTGTGGCCGGCGCCAAGCGCATCCCGCAGAATATAGCGGCCTGTCCGGCCGGTGGCCCCCAATAGGGCAATTTTCATCGCAAGCGTCCTCGGTTAAGATGAGATGGTGTAGGCCGCAAGCGTAGCGGAGAATGCGGCCCCTGTCAATGTGCGTACTTGAATCACAGCGCAAGGAGTCTGCTATGCCCATTGTTTTTTGTGCAAGCCGGAATGCACTGGCGGCTTGTCTGGCTCAACTGCCGACATCCACCGTTTGCGGCTCCGTGCGCTGCGACGAGCAATTGCCGGCGCAGGAGTCGCTTCCGCACTGCTCCGTGCTCCTGCTGGAAGGCAGCCCATCCATTTCCTCATCTTATCACAGCGCGCTGGCGGCGGCTGTGAGCACGCTTGCCAACGACGGCCGCACTGTTGTTTTGGCGCCTGACCTCCTGGCTGCGTTTGCGCCGCTGTGGCTGATGCTGCCTGCTGCAGCCCACGGCAGCAGGGACAGCGCTAAACCGTTCGGGGTGCAAACCAGGCCGATTTCGTCACCAGGGGAACTGCTGCCGCAGTGGGATACGCTGCTGCCCCAGGGAATGGAACGGCTGCTTGTGCTGGATGGAGACGTATCCGCCTGGTGCGAACCGGCGCAGGCGCGTCTCAGCGTGCATGGCGCCGGCAGCGTACTGGCGTTGACACGCCTGCCAGGGCCACTGCCGCCCATCTCGATTGTGGTTGATGTACTGGTGAACGGTATGAGCCGGCGCTGGTAGCCGCTGCGGCTGCCGGCGCCGGCTTACCGTCAGCGCAGGATGGCAGGCAGCAGCAGACGCGAATTGGCTTCGAGTTCGTCGGGAACACCGTTGCCATTGGCATCGTGACCCAGCTCATCACTGGTGGGGATGCCGTCACCGTCGTCGTCTGTGTCCAGATAGTCGGGAATGCCGTCACCGTCGGTGTCCGTCAACCCTTCATTGACGGTGGGGACGCCGTCACCGTCGTCGTCTGTGTCCAGATAGTCGGGAATGCCGTCACCGTCGGTGTCCGTCAAGCCTTCATTGACGGTGGGGACGCCATCGTTGTCATCGTCCGGATCTAGATAGTCGGGGATGCCGTCGCCGTCACTGTCGCGGCAACTGCCGCTCGTGTCGCCGCACTCCACAATGTCAGGGATGCCGTCGCCGTCGCTGTCGTCGCTGCTCTGGCCGGCTAGAACCGTGAAGGCGCCAGTGGCGACGCCGCCGTCGTCGTCGGTTATGCGAACGCTGACGGTATATTCACCTGCCGCGCTGTAGGTATGCGCCGCCTGCGACAGCTCGCCCTGCTGGGCCGCCGCCGCGCAGACAGGGCTGCCGTCACCCCAGTTGATGCTTACTTGCCACGTGTCCAGCAGCCCGGCATCCACAAATGAGCCGATGGCATAGCTGCGTTCCACACCCACCTGCGTCACCTGCGGGCCGGGCGCGGTGTAAACGGGGGCCACATTGTCGATGATTGCCAATGCT
Source organism: Caldilineales bacterium (assembly GCA_038205395.1). Taxonomy (GTDB): domain Bacteria; phylum Chloroflexota; class Anaerolineae; order Caldilineales; family Caldilineaceae; genus Fredericiella. The sequence goes on along the minus strand of JBBRBX010000058.1, from coordinate 1,726 downwards.
GTAGCGTCGGCGCTGCCGCCCAAGTCGCCGCTGTCATTGGCAGCCGTCACCCGCAGCCGCAGCGTATAGGCGCCGTTGTCGTTATAGAGGCACTCCGCCGCAGCCGCTTCGCCGTTCACTTCATAGTCGCCATCGTCACGGCAGTCCCATGCAAAGAGCTTGAGCGTACCGGAGGGCGTGCTGGAACCGGCGGCGGAGACCGCCACCGGCGAGCCTTCCGCGCCGCGATAGGGGCCGTTGGCCTTGGCGCTGGGGATAGGGGTGATGTATTCGTGCGCACCGAGGTCAATGATTGGCGCGCTGCCGACCCCTTTGTCCGGCGTGTTGGGATCATCCCAAAAGCGGCTGCTGCCTTGTACATCGGTCTGGACTGTAGCCGGCAGCGCGCCATTGTCGCCGGCATCGATGGCCGGCGAGCCCCTTTGCAGCTTCAGATCACCGTAATCATTGTCGCCCAATGTGGCCCAATTGCCGTCGCCGGCGCTGGGCAGCCGCACAAAGAGCGGGTCGGCGCCGTCTGCTTCCACGCTGTTGCTGCTGTACAGAACCGCACCGCCCGCAGCCGCGCTGGCCGCAGTACTGGTGTTGGCCCACTCAATCGTGTTGCGCGCGGAGCCGGAGGAGGAGCCTGTGCTGCTGAGGGTTGGCCCGTTGCTGCTGTTGTTGGCCACCACCGTGGCGTTGCTGAGCAGAAAGGCTGCATTTTGGTTGCTGATGGCGCCGCCTGTCTGAGCACGATTGCCGGCCAGGATCAGGTTGACCATCGTTACATTGGTCGTGTTCTGATTCAGAATGGCGCCGCCGCTACCGCCGCCCGCATTGGCGTAGAAGTAGAGCCGGTTCATCTGCACACTGTCGCCGCCCAGGTTGTAGATGGCGCCGGCAGCCTGTGCGGCCTGGTTGCCGATAAAGGTGATTTCGGTCAGCGATAGGTTGCCGCGGTCGCGATAGATGGCGCCGCCGGTGGTGGCCTGGTTGCTGGTGAACGTCGCGTTATTTAGCTGAATGCCGGAAGAGACGCTGAAGATGGCTCCGCCATTAGTGGCGCTGTTTTCGGCCCAACTGCCTTTGCTGAGGGTCAGTGTGCTGGCGTCCGCCGCCATTCCGCCGCCCTCCCCTGCCTGATTGCGCAGGAAGGAGACGTCGGTGAGCCGCACATTGGGCGCGGAGAGCAGCCGCAGGGCGCCGCCGCGCTGCAGCGCGGCGTTGTCCGTGAACGCACTGCTGCCGATCACGGCGGTGGCGCTCTTCACATTCATGCCCGCGCCATCTTGCGCCGTATTGCGGCTAAACTGTACGCCGTTCAGGCTGATGTTGCCGCCTTCTATATAGACGCCGCCGCCGCTGCCGGTGGCGTGGTTGCCAAGAAAGGTGACGTTGGTCAATCGTAAATCGGAGCCATACTGGGCAATGCCGGCTCCGGTGACGGCTTGATTGGCTACAAAAGCCATGTTGGAAAGCGACAGATGGCCGCCTTTGTTGAGCAAACCGCCCCCGATGGCAGCGTTGACATCGACGACATCGGCATTGCCGCCCGTGACGACGAAACCGTCCAGCCGTGTCGGTACGAACACGCCATCGCCTTTAAGAACGTGAAAATTGTTCTCATCGTAGTTGGCGAAGTTTGTAGGGTCGTCGTTGCCGGTAAGGTCGCCGCTCAGCACCGTATAGCGTGCGGGATCGACGACTACCGCTGCCGGCGGGACGAAGGGCGCGCGCTGCTCCT
>JBBRBX010000057.1:0-35456 GCA_038205395.1 Caldilineales bacterium | reverse complement strand
GCACAAAGCCAAGCTGATCGCTATCCCCACCACCAGCGGCACCGGCAGCGAAGTCACCTGGGCGTTGGTGCTGACCGACACGGAGGAAAAGCGCAAGTTCAGCACCGGCAGCCGGGAACTAGTGCCGACGCTGGCCATCGTCGATCCGTCGCTGACGATCGGGCTGCCCCCGCGCGTGACTGCCGATACGGGGCTGGATGCCCTGACCCATGCCATTGAGGGCTACACTGCCGCCTGGGCCAACGATTTTTCGGACGGTCTCTGTCTCAAGGCTGCCCAGTTGGTCTTTGCCTATCTGGAGCGGGCGTACAAGGACGGCAGCGATCTGGAGGCGCGCGACAAGATGGGGGTTGCCGCTTCGCTGGCCGGTCTGGGCTTTGGCAACTCCAACCTGGGTTTGGCGCATGCTATGGGCCACAGCTTTGGCTCGCTGTTCAAGCAGCCGCATGGGCGGGCCGTCTCGCTCTACCTGCCTTACATTACGGAATTCACCGTCAATGGCGGGCTGGGCCGCTATGTGGACATCGTGCGCTTTCTGGGCTGGAGCGACAGCCGCGACCCAGAGGCCGCGGGCCGCCTGTTGGTGGAGAAAATCCGTGACCTGCAGCGTGCTGTCGCCCAACCGATGTCTATGGCCGACTTTGGCGTCAGCCGCGCGGATTTTGACGCTGCGCTGCCCAAGTTGGTCGAATATGCCGAGCAGGACACCCAGTTCTTTACGGCGCCACGCATCCCCGAAAGTGAAGAACTGGCGCAGATGTTTGAGTATGTCTACGAAGGCAACGATATCGATTTCTAGATTTCGACCTGGGGAGCGCCGTGCGCAAGCTAGTTCGTTGGACTGTTGCCTTTGTGGTTGTGGCGGCAGTAATCAGTGTGCTGCTGGTGGCGGACAGTTTGATGCCACCGCTGGTTACACCGTTTTACACACCGCCTGATCCGCTGGCTGCAGGCAAGCCGGGCGATATCTTGCGATATGAGGCGTGGCCGGCGCCGCCTGGGATGCGTGGCTGGCGCATTCTGTATCGTTCTACAGCGCTGGACGGTCAAGACATAGCCGTCTCCGGTACATTGTTTGCTCCCGACCGTCCGGCGCCGACGAATGGTTTTCCTCTGATCACGGTTGCACACGGCACATCGGGTATAGGCCGCGCGTGTGCGCCGTCGCTGCTCATGTCGCCCAACCGCACTACATTTCCCGACATGTTCCAGAGTGAGGTCAGACCCTTTGTCGAGGCGGGTTATGCTGTTGTGTTGAGCGATTTGCAGGGGATGGGCGCACCCGGCCCCTATTCTTACTTGGTCGGTGAGGTGGAGGGCCGCAACGTGCTCGATGCTGCGCGTGCGGCTAAACAGTTTCCGTCGCTGCCGCTGCAAGAGCCGGTGTTGATTGTCGGCCATTCGCAAGGCGGCCACGGTGCAGCTTTTGCCGGACAGTTGGCCGCCGCCTATGCGCCCGAATTGGTTGTGCCTGGAGTCGCCTTAATCGCACCGGCAGCAGAGCTTTCTGAACTGGTTGGCTCTATGCTGGGCAGTGATCAAAAAGGAGCCAACACGGCCTTAGCGATGATGGTTGCCGGCGCCTGGAGCAGCGCCTATCCTGATCTGCGCGCCGATCAACTGTTGACCGAGCCAGGATTGGGTATGCTGTCGCACATATACACCCAATGCACCTTCGGCGCGGTGCAGTCGTTCAGCCGCGAACTGCCGAGCTTGTACTTTAAGGCTAATCCTGCCGCCACCGCCCCTTGGAGCAGCTATATTGAAGCCAACACACCGGGCCACGCCAAAACATTCGCTCCTCTGTTTGTAATGCAAGGCAGCGCTGACAACATTATCCTGCCGGAAACTACGGAGCGTTTTGTGCAGCGTCTGTGTCAACAAGACAATACTGTTTTTTATCAAGAGTATCCCGGTGCAACCCATTTTACCGTGGTTCAGCCGGCAATCCCCGAACTGTTGGTGTGGCTGGCAGACCGCCTGGCTGGGAAGGCTGCTCCAGACAACTGCCCCTGATCGACTTTACTAACCGATCTATCGGCGGCTCGCTAGCCGTTTGATGGATGCGGCGCAAGGCTTCTCGGCGCGAGACTGGAAACAGAATATGTTGTGTTGTATCCTGTTTCCAGTTTTCCAATCAAGGAGCTGCTATGTCTGAAGTATTGACTTCCCTGTCCAATGCACTGGCCGATCTCGTCGAAAGTACAGGGGCCGGTGTGGTGCGCGTCGAAGGGCGCAGCCGTTTGCCTGCCAGCGGTGTAGTCTACAGCGCGGATGGCGTGGTTGTGACTGCACACCATGTTATCGAGCGTGACGACAATCTCACTGTTGGCCTGCCCAATGGTGAAAGCGCCACTGCCCAACTGGTGGGGCGCGACCCCAGCACCGATCTGGCTGTGCTGCGTATAAGCGGCATCCAACTGGCGCCCGTCGTCTGGGTGGAGGCCGCTGATCTGCGTGCAGGCAGTCTGGCACTGGCGTTGGGCCGTCCTGGCCGCACCGTGCAGGCCGTGTTAGGGATGGTGACTGCGTTGGGCGGCGCATTTCACACCTCTGCCGGCGGCGAAGTGGATCATTATCTGCAAAGCGACATCGTCATGTACCCCGGCTTTTCCGGTGGACCGCTGGTTGCCGCCGATGGCCGTGTGGCGGGCATCAACTCGTCGGCGCTGGCGCGCGGGGCCAGCCTCACGATCCCGGCTGCCACGGTCAATCGGGTGGTGGAGACGATTCTGGCGCATGGGCATATGCCGCGCGGCTATCTGGGCATTAGCATTCAGCCTGTGCGGCTTGATGCGGCGCTGCAGGCCGAACTTGACCAGCAGAGCGGCCTCATGTTGATGTCGGTGGAGGCGGATGGCTCAGCGGCGCAGGCTGGTATGTTGCAAGGTGATGTACTAGTCAGCATCGACGGCAATCCGCTGCGCCAACTGGACGACCTGCAGGGGCGCCTTATGGGTGCAGGCGGCCAATCAGTCGCTGTGCGCTTTGTGCGCGCCGGCTCGCTGCATACAGCAACCGCTGTAGTCGGCCAAAAGTAGCTCACATCAATGAGCCACTTTCGGGTCTTTTCCGGAAGTGGCTCAGGTGTGTAAAGTCCACTATCTGTATCTATATCTATGGCCGTCTGCCGACAGCAGGTGTACAATGGCGGCTCTAAAAGACTGCCGCAAGTCGTTAATCTGCCTCTTTTCCTGTATACACTACAGGCCGGGCTGTACTTTTTGCGTTGCTGCTGCAGCGCTAACTTTTTGAGTTCTGAGTTATGCCACTGTCCACTGTTCATCTAATCGTAGTTGAAGACGACGAAGTTGATGTCGAAAGCGTCGTTCGCTCCCTCAACCGCAATGGTATTTTTGGCCAAATTACCGTCTTCCGCGATGGTTTAGAATCGTTACGCGCCCTGCAAGGGCCAGATGGGCCTGCTTTGCGTAGGCGCCCCTTGCTCATTTTACTTGACCTGGATCTGCCGCGCCTCAGCGGGCTGGAGTTTCTGGATGCGCTGCGCAGCGACCCGCAGTTGTCCGGCGCCACTGTCTTTGTTCTGACCCTGTCCGACCGTACGGAAGACAAGCTGGCGGCCTATGACCGCCAGGTAGCGGGTTATCTGCTGAAGACAAAACTGGGAGAGAATTTCAGCTTGCTTCCGCAGCTGCTGCGCACCTACTGCCGTCTGGTCTCACTACAGCCGGTGCGTGCATAAATCGTTATGGTGGCGGCTGGGTTCCTTGACGTGAGGGCGCTGTCAATGTATGCTGCGCAGTGTTCGTATAAAGTTGTATAAGGCTGTAAATGCACTATAGGGAATTTTCTGTATCGTGAACCAGGCGCTTGGCAAACCACTGCATGTTGTTCTAATTGAGGACGACGAGATCGACGCCGAGGCAATCGAACGAGCTTTCAAAGCTCTCGGTACGGTCTTTACACTGACCCGCTTTGTGGATGGGCAAAGCGCGCTCGATACACTGCGCGGCCCGTTTGGACGGCAGTTGCAAAGCGAACCCTATCTTCTCTTGCTGGACTTGAATATGCCGCGCATGAACGGCATTGCCTTCCTCGATGAATTGCGCAGTGACCCGATTCTGCGCCGCAGCATCGTTTTTGCCCTCACCGGCTCCGATCACGATGAAGACAAGACGGCGGCCTATGATCGGCGTGTGGCAGGTTATCTGGTCAAAGCCAGCCAAGGACTTGACTACAGCGCGCTGCGTGAACTGCTTGAGGTTTATTATCAGGCCATCGAATTTCCGATTATATAGTTCCCCCCTTCACTCATCGCTCTGATTGGATGCCACGCGCCGGCGATTCCAACAGGAAGCGCTTCCACTAGCCGGACAGCAACGCAATCATGAAGGCCAGCGCCAGGATGTGCATTGTCTGATCCACAACGATGCGCACCATGGACCCACTCGACTGCCCGAGCAGCGCCCCCCAGCGCGCCGATAATCGCCAGCCGTCGATCCACCAGTGGCTGATAAATATGGCCGCCACAAACGCCGCCTGTCGCTCCCAGGTCAGGCTTTGAGGCGCAGTGGTCGCGGCGTAGACTAGACCTACTGCTGATGTGTAGAGCAGACAGTGCACCAGGCAGGCCACGCCATAGGGAGAAGCGCCTTTGTTGCGCGCCATCCAATCATTTTGCAGCATCCAGTCGCCGACAAAATGGGCAATCAAAAGCCAGGAGAATGTGGTCATGCGTTGGCTGGTTGCATCTTATCCTCAAATGGCCGATAATCTATTGTCCGTAAGTAGTCTTAACGTCACAGCATTGGCGCGCACGCCGGCTGTGTGATCTGGTGCACAAGACGGATGTGGAGAGCAGTGCTGCCATTGCGCCGCATCTGCGCCAAACTGTAGGGGGACGAACGTGCAGGAAAAAACGCAGGACCAGGAATTGGCTCGTCGCATCGCGCTGTTGCGCACGATGCCTGTTTTTGCAGATCTACCGGAGCGCGATTTGGTGGTGCTGGTGGATGATTTGCGCGCAAAAGAGTATGCCAAGGACGATATGATCTTTCGCCAAGGCGATGAAAGCCGCGAAGTCTACTTTGTGCGCAAAGGCAAAGTGCGCATCTACAAGATCAGCCCCAGCGGCAATGAAACGACCATTGCCATCTTTACAACCAACGATGTCATCGGCGAATTGGCGGCCCTTGACCATGAGCCGCGCTCGGCATCCGCCAAGGCCATGACGGCTGTCTCGCTCTTAGCCTTATCGCAGGAGCATTTTGTGCATACCTTGCAGACTGTGCCTCGCTTCGGGATGAACACCGCCCGCATGTTGGCGCACAAGCTGCGTTGGACGTCAAACTTTGCCGAGTCCATCGCCCAGTTTGACGCCGCTGGCCGTCTTCTACACATCATTCTGCTGCACAATGCCCAGTATGGCGAAGCTGTGGAAGCCGACAAGTGCTATCAGGTCAATATCGGCCTGAACCAGTCCGATCTGGCCTCGATGGTGGGGGCGCGGCGCGAATGGGTCAACCGTATCCTCAGTGAGTGGCGTCGCCGCGGCTTGTTGGAATTTGATAACGGCGTCATTACAATTTTGGATTTGCCGCGCGTGCGCGCCGAACGCGACAGCCGCATTGAAGCCAATCAAGGGGACTGGTAGACGGTGACTGGTAGATGGCGGCTGAATGGGCTGTAGCTTGGACGCTCTTGCGGAGATTTTGATCAGAGAGGAAACACTATGCCCACCCAACGCTTTTTTCAGTTGACCTGCATCGCTCTGATATTCGCTGCCCTGTTGGGATTCCTTGCCTGGCCTTGCGTGGCTATGGCTCAAGCCGAGCCGGCTGCGATGCAGGAGGGCAACAGCCAACTGCTGCTTCCCGCGCAACAGGATGCGTCCGTCTCTCAGCAGGCGCCGTTGGACAACTTCGGCGCCGGCCTGCAACTGCGTGTGGGGCGCATGGGGTTGGACCCCAGTTTCAGCCAATGGGCGCTGCTCCAGTGGGATCTGGCGGCTCTTCCGCCGGCAGCGCAGATTACACGCGCCGAATTGCGGCTGTTCCAAACGACGGGTGGGGCGCAGCCGCTGCTTCTCTATCGCATCCTGCGGCCCTGGGATGCGTCAAGAGTAACCTGGCAAACGGTCCCCCCTGCCGAGTTGGCCGGCTCCTGGACCCCGCCGGCAGATGGCGACCAGTATGTGCGCCAGGATATCACACAGTTGGTTGCCGACTGGGTCAATTCGCCTGCTAATAACCCCAATTACGGCCTGCTGCTGCGCCCCGACGGCCGAACGCCTGAAACGCGTGTTTTTGACAGCCTTGAAGCGGCGGCTGCCCGGCCCCCGCTGCTCTATATCGAGTACAGCCTGCCGCCGCTGCGGGTTTGCTATACGCCTGTCGAGTTTTGTGAACCCGCTGTTGGGGCCGAGCTTTTCACGCCGGCGGGCGGTGACCCCATTGCGGTGGCCGGCGCCGATGGGTACGTCGATTCCAGCCTCATCGCGCTGGGTGATGAATTGTGGGCGCGCTTGGCAGTGGCCAGGCCCAGCGACCGTTCCGTGCTGTATGCCACCAGCCCGCAAGTGACGACGGTGACTGGCGACAGCTTTCAATTCTACAGCGACAGCGAGGGCCGCGAACTGCGCATGGCTGTCAGCCGCGACAAGCCGCTGCTGCTCTATGATCTGGATTTGTCGGCGCAGTGGTACTTGCAGGACGATCCAGGGCGTATAGATTGGCTGCGCACCAACCTTATCCGCGCCTCTGACTATCTTTATGATTTCAGCGAAGGGCAGTTTGCATTGGGCCGGGTGACGGTGCGCCAGATGTATGAGGGTTGGGATGGCGCCAATATCAAACTTCTGACCAGCAATGTGCTGCATCCCAATGCGGTTGTGGGCGGCATTGTCCTGACCGAAACTTCTGACATTTCATCTACGATTTTGATTACCTATACGCCGGGCAGCATTTTTATGGGATCTTACTGGAATCGCTTTGGCGAGCCGCCCGGCCAAGAGGTGAAATATCAAGGGGTAGTGGTGACAGAGGCGGAGATGCGCGACGACTGGGCAATCGCCCTGGCGCATGAGTTGGGCCACTATCTGCTTTTCCTGTTTGACACCTACACCGATGGCAGCGGCGTCAGCAGCGAGACCATTGCTGAGCAGTGCGCCGGTTCGGCCATGGGCAATGCCTACAAGAATTCCAACCATGCTTTTATCGCTGATCAAGCAGTGTGGGACACCAACTGCGGCGCCACCGAAGCGCACTTGCTGCTGAACGGGCGCAGTGAGTGGGGGACAATTCAGGCATGGTACGACTGGGTGGTCGTGCCGCCCAGCCCAGCGCTCCAAGTCTACCCGCCCGTCCCACTGACGCAGGTAGTTTTTGTGCCGGCAACGGCATCACCGGCGCCGCTGGCTGCCAGCCAGGTTTATACGCTGGAGTATCAATTGGGCCAGACAAGCTCCGGCGAAGCGCGCGCCTTTTTGCTGCGCGACGACAGCCTGATTTTTGAGCAGGGCAAGCCGGCACAAGGCACGGACAAGGTGGAACTGGTCGATGCCCGTCTGGGCGACCGGTTGTGTGTGTTCGATTTCAACGATCATGCCGAAGCGCCGGATGCACCGCGCCACCAATTCGGCTGTGAAAGCGTGACCGCCGGCGACAGCCAATTGGCGATGACGCTCGATTCAGCCTGGAATCCACTGGTCACCATCGAGCAGACGGGGCCACAGCAGTTGCAAGTCAGCGTGGTGCAGCCATTGGTTGACGGCAGCGTGCTGCGCGCTCGGCTGATCCCAGAGACGGATATGGGCGGCCCGCCGCAGGAACTGCTGCGCAGCGGCGACACGTGGCGCACCACGTTTAGCCTTGCCTCCCCTGTACCGCCGCTTTACCTACAGGTGTGGGTGGAAGAAAGCCCGGCAGCCCCGCAGACACGCCGAGAAACCATCGCCGATCGCGGCGCGGGGGGCAATGGCGCCTATGGGCCGGCGCGCCTGCACAGCGGGGTGTTGGCCGTCTCTTCAGACGGCAATGCCAGCTATGCCAGTGATGAGCCGCTGGAACTTGGCCCCGGCGAGTCGATTGCCTGGCAGAGCATGCCGGGCACACCGCCGCTGCCGCCGTGGAAGCGGATTGCCGGCCAGTCGTACCGGTTGGATGCCTTCCCCACCACACTGGTGGCGCAGGGGACAATTAGTATCGAATACACCGATTCGTTTGGTGTGCTCACCGCGGCCGGCGCAGCGCCTCAAGCCGAGCCGGCTGCCCAATTGCATTTCTGGAATGGAAGCCAATGGCTGCCGCTGTCCACCACCCTGGCCACACCAGCCAGCGCCGCAGATGGCGTACAAATCGCCTCGGCCCGCAGCCAAGGCATTGGCGTTTATGCCGTGCTGCAGGCCGGCCAGCCCAACCTATACCTTCCGCAGTTGCGGCGTTAGGCAGAGAGGATAATTAGGCGAAATTTTAAGTCGCTGCTAACGGACTGCGCCCAATTGACGGGCGCTTATCCGGCTTGCATGATCTCTGCGTGCGTGGCCACCTGGCTGAGATAGGTTTGACGCATGGCCGCATCGGAAATGCGTCCGGCGCGCTGCTGCAGCAGCGCCACAGCCTGTGCCACTGCGTGCTGAGCCGCTTCCTTGTCGCCCAGAAGCGCCAGCACTTGTGCGCAGAGCCAGTAGTCACGCTGCGGAAAGTCCGGCCCTTCGCCACCGCATTCATCCAGGATCGCCAGCGCCCGGCGCACGGCGGCTTCCGCAGCGGGGCGCCGGCCCAACTGCAGGTGCGACGCTGCCTGCACCGCATAGCCTGTGGTGGCGGCCAATGGTTGCTCCAGCTGGGCATACAAAGCCAGTGAACGCTCGGCTTGCTCGATCGCTGCCATATACTCCCCTGCACGCAGGCTTGTCAAAGCGGCGTCACTCCAGTAGATCGCCTGCAGGTTGACGTCCCCTTGCGCCTCAGCCAGCAGCAGGCCCTCGGCCAGCGTCGCTTTTGCTGCCTCCAGGCGGCCGGCGTCGCGCTGGGCCTGGCCCAAGTTGCAGAGGATGTAGGCTGCACCGATTTCGCTGCCAATCTCGCGGCTGCGTTCCATCGCCTGCGCCAGGTGCGAATAGGCATGCTCATAATGGCCAACAGCGGTATAGAGGATGCCCAGTTCGTTGAGCACCAGCATCTCTTCCCAGCGGTTGCGCACAGCCTGCTGAATCTCCAGCGCCTGCAGCAGCAGTGGCTCCACCCGGCTGTAGTCGCCCATATTGCCATAGGCTTGGGCCAGGCTCATGAGGCTTGCGCCTACACCGGCGCGGTCGCCGATGGTTTCGCGTATCTCCAGCGCCTGGGTGAAGAGTTCGGTCGCGGCTGCAAAATCACGTTGGAGATTGGCAACCGACCCCAAGGCATTAAGTACACGCGCCTCCATCTGCAGATCGCCCAAACCCTCGGCAGCAGCCAGCGCTTGCTCGAACTGGGCGCGCGCCGCGTCATAACGGCTCTGCTGCCGGTAGACGAGGCCCAGGCCATAACGCGCCTCGCTTTCCACATCCAACTGTTCGCCAGCGCCGGCGGCTAACGTTAGCGCAGTTTGGTAGCCATGCTGGGCTGCCGCGTAATTGCCCTGCCGCCAGTCAATTGTTGCCTGCTCGTTGTGGCAACGCGCCTGGCTGTGACGATCGCCTTGCGCCAGGGCCACTGCTTGTGCCTGCCGCAGTGCTTGGGCGGCTGGTTGATAATCTCCCGTCGCCGTATGAAACTGCGCGCGCAGCATAGCGGTCTCCAACTGCTGCTGTGGATTGTCCGTGTCCAACGCTTCCAGCGCCAGCAACGTCGCTTCTTCATGCAGACGCCGCCCCAAGATATGCAGCACCTCGACCCTTCCTTGCAGCCAACTGCGGCGCAGTTCCATCTGTAATGCCTGGTCAAAGTAGGCCAGCGCCGTCTCGTTCGCATGTTCTTTGCGGGCGCGCCAGCCGGCAGCGTCGATGTAGTGCAGTGCCTTGGTGCGCACCGCTGCCAGCGTCGTGTCCGCCTGCACATAGTGGTGCGCCAGCCGCTCAACATCGTCCGGCGTGCGCTCTTCCAGCGCCTCGGCGACTGCGATGTGCAGTTCTTGCCGCTGGCTCTCCAGTAGTGTCTGGTACACGACTTCCTGGGTGATGTTGTGTTTGAAGACGTAAACCGGGCGCGGCTTGAGTGTCTCCAGACGGGCAAAATCACGTGTCTGCAGCATTGGGAACTGGGCGGCCAGCGCACTGGCTGGCGGCTGTCCAGGATGCGCCGCAGCCAGCAGATCAAGCTCAAAAACGCGGCCGATCACACTTGCCACTTTCAGCGTTAGCTTATTTTCTTCCGGCAACCGATCCAGCCGGGACAGCACAAGGCCATGAATAGAAGCCGGCACACCGAGGTCGATCGCCGCCAAGGGCGCATTGGGGGCCAACTGCCAGCCCGCTCCCACCCGCTCCAGGCAGTTTGCACGGCGCAGTGCATCGATGAGCGCCGGCGACAGCCGCCATTCATCCTGTTCTTGAATCAACAGCCCGCCTTCGCACAAAGCATCGACAAGCTCTTCGCTAAAGAAAGGGTTGCCTTGCGCCAGCGAGTGAATCAAAGCGATTCCCAACCCTTCAATTGGCTTTGCCAGCCGTTGGCGCACAAGCTGTGCAGTGCCGTCTGCATCCAGTTCTGCCAGCAGGATTTGCTGCTGGACAGGCAGGTCCGCCAACGCCGCCGCCAATTCGGTATGTTCAGGCCCTAGTGGACGCTGCACCAGCAGCAGCAAGATGGGCGCGCCGGCCACACTGCGCGCCAGCGCCAGCACAAGCGCGCGCGAGGCTTCGTCCAGCCAATGGGCATCTTCGATGACCAGCAGCAGCGGACATTCTTGCGCTGCCCGGCGCACGATATCGATTACCAATGTCGTCAGCGCTTCCTGGCGCAGACGTGCGTCAAAGGCGGCGGTGGTGGGGTTGTCTGCGATGGGCAGACCCAGGAGATCACCCAGCAGCGGCAGGCGCAGCAGCCATTTGGGGTCCAGTATTTCTAACTGTGCGGCCAGGTGGCGTACCTGAGCCTGCCTGGCATCGGGTGAGCCGCCTTCCACAGCCGGCTGCAGCGCTAAAAGTGTGCGCACAAACTGTTGGGCTGCAAAGAAAGCGCGGTTTTGCGCCGTGCTTTGGCAGGCGGCAAAGATCACGCGCAGCCCGCGTTCGGCGGCCAGGCGTGCCAGTTGGGCTGCCAAATGGCTTTTGCCTGCGCCGGCTTCCCCTATCAATTGCACTACACTTCCTTGTTCACTCGTTTCCTGGCTCCCCACTTCCTGCCTTTTTGCGATGGCCTCCACCTGGTGCAGCAGTTGGGCCAGTTCGCGGTCGCGGCCGACTAAGGGCGTGGCGGGCATACCTTCCAACTCCAGCGGCTGCAGACGCGGCCCCAGTACTGCATAGACAAGTTGTGCTTCCGCCTTGCCCTTGAAGCTGCGCAATCCTAGCGGCGTCACATCAAACTGGGCGGATACCTGTTCGGCCACCTTCGCACTGACACAGATTTGGCCTACATCCGCCTGCGTCATCAGCCGTGCCGCCAGGTTGGTGGCGTCCCCTAAGACACCATAGGTGAGGCGGGTGTCGCCGCCATAGGGGCCAACGCGCATCAGTCCTTGGCTGATGCCGATGCGAATGTCGCGAATGGTGGCGAGCTGTGGCGGCGGGTTACGCAGTATGAGTGCAACGGCCACTGCTCGCTGCATGTCTTCATCGTGTGAGATGGGGGCGCCAAACGCCGCATAGAGATAGCTGCCTTTGTCGCCGGTCGTCAATTGGATTACAGCGCCATCTTGTGCATCCACCACTTTCTGCACCCAACGCACAAACGCATCCAGCAAGGCCCCCGCCTGCTTGTCAGCATCAAAGTCCAGCCCGCCAAACTGCAGAAAAAGTGCGGTGGCCGGGCGTAATTCAGCCAGAAAATGGACGCCTTCGCTGCTCAGCCGGGCATAGACCGGGGGCAGCACCCAGTGCGCGCTGACGGCATTGTCCAGTAGGGGTTGATGCAGTTGTTTGCCGATCGCTGGGGTGGACGCCGGCGTAGGAAGCCATACTGCTCCCGGCGCCAGTACGGCCAGTCTTCTGCCGGCGCTGCTCGTGCGCCACTCTTGAACATGTGCCTCCATTTCTTTTTGTTCGGTCAGGGCGGCCAATGTTGCGCTGTCCACCACAATGTCGCCTTGATGCGCGCTGCTTTCGGCGTCGGCCAGCGCGTCAAGAGCGCCGCCGGCCAATACATCGATATATTGAATGGTCGGCTCACCGACCTGCAGCCGGCTGACTGCGCCGGAGACAACCGCCGTCTTGAGCGCCAGATTGGCCTGCACCGCCCCCGGCAGTGTCAAGTGGGCAAAGTCCGCCATCTCGTGCTGCATGGCCAGCGCGCAGCCGGTCGCTGCAAGCGGGCCACCCTCACGGCTGCCGCTGTTGTCGAACCAACAGGTAATGGCGTCGCCGCTAAAGCCAATCACACTGCCATGCCACTGCTCCACCACCTTGATCAGGGCCGAATAGACGATGTTGAGCTGGCGCGTGAGCACTTCTGCGCCGCGGCGCGGGCCAAGCCGCTGCGCCAGCGCCTCCGTCAGCGGCGTAAAGCCGGAGATGTCGGCAAAGAGCGCCGCCCCCTCGGCACGCAAAGGGAGGCTGCGCCCATCTGCCAGCGCGTGTCGCCGATCTTCGGGGATAAAGGCATTCGCCAGTTGCATATTTATCCCGTTGCGTTCGTTCAAATGACCCCCTGTGCCCGCAGTTGATCGATCTCTGGCTGGCTGTACCCTAAGCGCTCGCTCAGCACGGCAGCCGTATCATAGCCCAGCGGCGGCGGCGCGCGATGGATGGCAGCAGGCGTACGTGAGAATTTGGCCACAGGCCCGATCAGGTCGATCAACCCCTGCGTGGCATGCTCGACCTGCTGCACCATTCCGCGTGCCCGCACCTGCATGTCGTCCAGCGCCGCAGCTACATCGTTGATCGACCCTACCGGTACGTCAATCGCCTGCAGCAGTTCAATCCACTCTTGGCTGCTGCGGGTAGCAAAGATGGCTTGCAGCAGCGGGATCAGGATGGTGCGGTTGGCCACGCGGGCGCTATTAGTGCGAAAGGCAGCGTTTTCAGTTAGATCATCCCGCTCAATCTGGCGGCAAAATTTGCGATACTGTTGATCAGAACCGATGGCGACGGCAATGGCGCCATCGCAGGTGGCAAAGCTTTCGTACGGTACGATGCTGGGGTGCGCATTGCCATAGCGAGCGGGTGTCACAGCCGTCGCCAGATAGTTTTGTCCGACATTGGCCAATCCGGCGATCTGCGCATCCAGCAGCGCCACATCGATGGCCTGGCCGGAGCCGCTTTGCTCGCGCTCGTGCAGTGCAGCCAAAATGGCTGTCGTCGCAAACAATCCCGCCATAAGGTCGGCGACAGCCACCCCCACTTTGTAGGGTTCGCCCTCTACCGGCCCTGTTATTGACATAATGCCGCTTTGTGCCTGGATGACAAAGTCATATCCCGGCCGATTACAATAGGGGCCGTCCTGGCCATAGCCGGTGAGCGAGCAGTAGATCAGCCGCAAATTGGCCGCTGCCAGCGCTGCATAGTCCAAACCCCACTGCGCCATTGTGCCGGGCTTAAAGTTTTCAATCAGCACATCGCTGTCGGCGGCCAGGCGTCTGATGATTGCGCGGCCTTCCTCACTCTTCATATTGACTGTGATTGAACGCTTGTTACGATTTGCCGTCAAAAAATAAGCGCTTTGATCACCCACCCACGGCGGCCCCCAACTGCGCGTGCCATCGCCGCTCTGCGGCTCTTCAACCTTGATTACGTCGGCCCCATAGTCACCTAACAGCATGGCGCAATACGGACCTGCCAGTATGCGCGAAAGATCGAGCACGCGCACAGCGGCCAGTGCATTTGGATTCACGCAGGCCTCCTTTCTGCGGCTGAGTTCGCCGGCTCTGCCGTCGTTGTGCCGGATGCGGCTATTGGCACACGGCAGCGATCAACTGCGCCAGCAGAGCCGTGCGCGGTGCAATGCTATCTTGCTCGATGTACTCATCGGGGCTGTGGTCCAGCCCACCCACCGGCCCCAAACCATCCAGCACGGGCACCCCTTCTGCGGCGACAAAACTGGCGTCTGATGCACCACCGGTGCTGGCGCCTTTGATGGTAAAGCCAAGTTGGTTGGCTATCTGCTGCGCCAGCGCTTCCAGCCGTTCCACCGCCGGGGTGCGTTCCATGGCTGGCATGGCGTTTTCCAACGTCACTGTCAGGCCGGCAGTGGCGCCGGGCAGGACTGGCTGCTCCAGCTGCGCGCGTATAGCATCGAGCAGAGGGGGAATATCCTCGTTGCGCCATGCGCGCAGATCGATCTGGGCGGTGGCTTGTTCCGCCACAACGTTCGGTTGGGTTCCCCCCTCAATACGTCCGATATTAAGCGTCACCCCAGGACGGGAGCCGTTCAGCTTGTCCAATGCAACCAGGTGGTGAATCAGCGCTAGGATGGCGCTGCGCCCCTTCTCTGGCTCTACGCCGGCATGGGCCGCCTTGCCCTGCACCGTCAGCGTACACCATACGGCTGTTTTGCGCGCCGTGACGATATTGCCGTTGGCGCGTGCCGCTTCCAGTGTAAAAGCCGCATCCGCCGTGCGTGCCGTCTCGCGAATCAAAGGAATTGAACAACGATCATGGATTTCTTCGTCAGAAACGCAAAGGAAATTGATTTCGCCATAGCTGTGGAAACCGGCCTGGTCAAGGGCGGCAATGGCATACAGGCCGGTGAGCAGTCCGGCTTTCATGTCACACGTGCCTGGCCCCATGATTTTATTGCCGTGAATCGACATGGGGCGCGCCACTGCCGTACCTACAGGGAAGACTGTATCAGCATGGCCAAGCAGCATGATGCGCTTTGCGCCTTGCCCGCGCCGCATGGCGAGCAGGTTATCGCCCAACAGCGGCTGATGGTCGCGCCGACAGCGAAAGCCGAGAGCTGTAAGACGCGTCTGCAGCCAATCTTGAACGGCATCGACGCCAGGTTTATGCTGAGTGCCCGATTCAATGGCCACCAGCGTGCGCAGATCGTCTAAATAGTGCTGCTGCTGTGCCTTGAGGTAAGTAAGGGTAGCGGCTGGGTCAAGTGGGTGCATGTGCGGTGCGTTCATATTGTCCTATTGTAGCGCAAGTACGGTGCAAATGTAGTGCAAATAGTTTAACGCCGGTTAATCGGAAGTTCAAAGCTTGTTAGCGAATAGCTTTATACCTGCCTGAGTGGCTTTGTTATCAATTTTGTGTATAGGCTGTTGAAATCACCGGGTGGCTGTGGTACGGTATGCCGACTCTGCGACTTGCAGATAGCGTATGGCAGCCGATATGTCACTATAGGAGGAACTAGTTAAAAATGAATTTTGTCTATCAATGGCGCCCGGCCGGATTGGGCCTGCTTTTGTCCGTGATACTGGCGGTTGCTCTGCTGCTGGCAGCCTGCCAGCCTGCCGCTCCAGCCGCTACAGCCCCGGCGCCTGCTGCCATTCCCAGTGAATCGGAAACGCCGCAGCCGGTTGTCACCGAGTCGGGCGAGCCAAGTGCCGGCGCGACCTCGGAAGCATCGGCTACAGATGCTTCCGGTGATGTGACGGGAGAAGGTGGTGAATTGGTTATCTATTCAGGGCGCAGTGAAAACCTGATTGGGCCTTTGATTGAGGATTTCGAGAAGGAAACTGGGGTGCGCGTGGAGGTGCGCTATGGCGGCACTGCGGAGATGGCCGCCACGATTCTAGAAGAAGGCAACAATTCACCCGCCGATCTCTTTTTTGCCCAAGACGCCGGCAGTCTGGGCGCCTTAGCGCAGGCGGGGCGATTGGAAAAACTGCCTGAAGCTATCTTGGATAAGGTAGAAGCGCGCTATCGCAGCCCTGACGGTGAGTGGGTGGGCGCCAGCGGCCGCGCACGCGTGCTGGTCTACAACACCGACCAACTGCAGGAAAGCGATCTGCCATCCGATGCTTTTGGTTTGACCGACCCCAAGTGGGCAGGCAAAGTTGGCTGGGCGCCCACCAATGCCAGCTTCCAATCGTTTGTGACGGCTATGCGCCGCATCAATGGCGACGATGCTACACGTCAATGGCTGGAAGATATGCTTGCCAATGATGTGCAAGCCTATGACAACAATGTCGCCATCGTCGAGGCTGTCGGCAAAGGGGAAATTCTGCTCGGTCTTGCCAATCATTACTATCTTTACCGCTTTCTCGCCGAGCAGGGCGAGAGCTTTGCCGCCCGCAACTACTATTTCCCCGATGGTGGCGCTGACGCTCTGGTCAACGTTGCCGGTGTTGGCGTTGTCAACACGACCAACCAGGAAGAGCTTGCTCTCCGCTTTGTCGAGTTTCTGCTTGGCGACGAAGCCCAACAATATTTTGCCGACGAGACGGTTGAGTATCCACTGGTGACGGCTGACGTGAAAGTCAATCCGCTGCTGAAGCCGCTCTCTGAACTCAACCCACCGCAGCTTGACCTAGGCGATCTGAGCGACCTTCAGGGTACGCTTGAAATGCTCCAGGATACAGGCGCGCTGCAGTAGCGGCACGCTCGTGCGCAAGATGGCTCCAGCAATATCACCATTGTTGGGGCCATCTCGCGCAACTCTTGCTCACGCGTCTGAATAGGATGTTTTGCTCGCTTCATTCCCGCTTCGCTTTGTCTTAACGCCTTACTGTGCGGTAGACTAACGCGTTATGGGGGTGTTAATCCAGCTTCTAGCCACATATGCGCCGTACATATACCTCGTCTGCGGATTGGTGGCGCTTTACCAACTCTACCGTCTGACGCAGGTGCGTGCAGACCGACGTCAGGCGGTCTTTTCCTTGGAGCGTGAGCGAGCCGTCCGTAATCTCAACGGTATCTTTACTATCGCTGTGCTCCTGCTGTTGGTGATGGGCGCGACTTATTTTGCGGGCAGTACGCTGCCCAAACCGTCTGCTGCCCAGCCAACGCCGGCGGAGGCGCTGCCGGCGGAGTTTTCACTCCAGATTGTGCCGACCAACACGCCGTTGGCGGCCACGCCGTCGGCCACGCCGACCACGACTATTACGCCGTCGCCACCACCGCCCACCGTCACCGTCACCGTTGATCCGGCTGTGGCAGCGCTTACGCCCACCGCACCTGCTGCGCCCACCGAATCCACCGCCACCCCCACTGTGGAAAGTGCGCCGGCGCCGGTCGTTGCTGCACCCGTCTGTGATGAGCGCAGCAGTATCGCGTCGCCGGGGAACGGTGCGACGGTCAGCGGCGTCTTTACCCTGGTCGGCACGGCTACACATGACGACTTTGCCTTTTACAAAGTCGAATTTGCGCCGGGCGCCAACGCCACCAGCGGTTTCACCTATTTGGCAGACGGACGCGGCCCAGTCTTTGGCGGCGCGCTCGCCAGTGTGGATACGCGCGGCTTTAGCAATGGTCCGTGGACGTTTCAATTGACCGTCGTCGACCAGACCAGCAATTATCCCGATCCTTGTCGGGTGACGGTGATCGTCCAGAACTAGATTTCAGCAGGTATGCCTTAGGCACTCTGTGAACTGGCAAGAATTGAACGACCGACTGCAAAACCTCTCGCGTAGAGACAGGCGCCGCCTGTCCATGCTGGCAGCAACTTTTGTTGCTGTGCTGCTTCTGTTTTTTGTCGGCATTGTAGGCTATCAACTCGGCATGTCGCGTGGTCTTGCGCAGGCGCAAGCGGCGGCAGCCACGGCCCAAGCGCAGCGTCTTGCCCAACTTATCCCCACGGCCACTGAGACAGCCACGGCGACGGCAACCAACACGCGCGCTCCCACCTTTACGCCCACGGCGACGGCTACAGCCACCGCCACGCCGGCCACCGAAGCCGAATGGGCGCAGCGTTATCTCGCCGATGCGCTCGAAGGGTTGAATACCCTCTCTTTGCTTGACTTTAGCCCTGACCGCGCCGCTGCCTTGGTGGAAGCCTTGGCGCAAGAGTCAGGTATGTCGTTTGTGCCTGTGAGCTATTTTGAACTCTCTGCCGAACCGTGGGCCGCTTTGGTTACGCCGCGCACACCCGCCGGTGTGCCGCTGCCTATGCTTTTCTGGCGCAATGCGGCGGGTGGCAGCCAGGTGCAGGGGCAGTTGCTCAGCGGAGATGTCGCTGCCCTGCGTGACCCGCAGAGCGGCTACACGCCCCTGTCGGCCGGTTTAAGCCAAGGCGTACTACGCAGCGATCCTGAAGGTCGCTATGCTGCGCTCATGATCGAGCAGCCGGCGGCCGGCGCCAATCTGGCCGCTTATCTTTGGTCGCAGGCACAACCCGGCGGCGCCTTCTCCTTGATTTGGCACAGCAGCGACGAGGCGGGCTGGTCGTTCCCGGCGGCGGAGAGCCACGTGACGTTGCGCGAAGGCGAGCGTTTTTTGCCTGATATTCAAATCGAGGGGCCGCTGCCTGTAGACAGCCAACTGCGCAGCCAGGCTAACGTTCCGTCCGTCTTTATTGAGCAGCCACCCTTTGCAGGCATCCGTTTCACTGTGCGCTGGCAGCCGGCGCTAGCTTCCGATGCTGACGCGGCTGCACCGGCTGTGCTGACAGGCTATCGTCTTGCCGCCACCGAGCTAGCTGCAACGCCGCTGACCACCTTGGCTACATTCTTTGATCTCTTGCAGCAAGGCGACGCCAACCGTGCGCAGGAACTAGTCACTCGCTTAGATTTGCTGAGTGAGGCGGCTCGCCTCAACATGGTCGCCCCTGGTGACTGGATGGCCGCCTATGTCAACGACCAGGATCGGGAGATCAGCGACGAAACTACTTCACTGCGCATTCGGTTCTTTGACAACGCCGACCGCAATCGCACCTATGAGGCGCTGTTTGAACAGGCAGAAGAAGGAGGCCCCTATAAGATCAGCGAACTTACGGCTGTGGTGTTGGCTTCAAGCGCCGGCTTGGTGACGCCCGCCCCACCGCGGCCGACACCTACTCCTACAACGACGCGCACCCCCCTGCCCGACGCGCCGCCTGGCGCAGCGCCGGACGCTGTGCAAGTCACCACCCAGACGTTGGGATTGGGCAGTGACTTTACATTGACAGTGCCGTTGAGTGATACGCTGGGTGAAGGCGATAACCTCAACCCTACCTTGGAGCCGACGCCCACAGCGACGGCCAGCTTTACGCCTACGCCCACCGATACGCCGACCGAAACAGCCACAGCGACGGCGACACCCCTGCCCACAGATACACCGACGCCGACGCCGCTGCCGACTGAAACCCCGACACCTACTCCCACTGAGAAGCCGCTGCCGATTCCAGCTATTGCGCCGGATGCCGTCGCACCTGCCACCGGTTATCTCCTGCTGTCGGAGACAGGCCGTCTGCGTGGAGGACCCAGCACTGACTATATTGTGGTGGCTGCGCTTGAGAACGGCACGCTGGTGGACATTTTCGGCGTCACCGAAGCGCAAGATTGGCTGCTGGTGCGCGCTGCGACCGTCGAAGATGGCCGCAGCGATGTGCTTGGCTGGGTTTCGACGCAGCTTGTTGTGCTTTACGACGACCTGGGCCTTGTTCCTCGCTATCGCGCTGATGGCATTTCGGTAGATGCCCCACCCGATGCCCTATCTGAACAGGCGGAGGGGCAGGCGTCTGAGGATGGGCAGGTTGCGCTGCCGGCAGTTACCGATACGCCAACGCCGTTGGTGACACCTGTGCTGAGCCGGCCTTCGGCGCAGCAGTTGCCCGCGGCCAGTGTGCCCGGGCCGGCAGCGGAGGAGCTGATTGTCGCTGTGGCCGGCAGCGCGATCCCTGCCGATCCACTGCAGCCTATCCCCATGACGCTGCCCGATGGCGCTGCGGTGCAGGTGCGCGTGCAAAACGCTGTTGTCGAAATTTGGGGCGGTGTCTTTA
Source organism: Caldilineales bacterium (assembly GCA_038205395.1). Classification (GTDB taxonomy): domain Bacteria; phylum Chloroflexota; class Anaerolineae; order Caldilineales; family Caldilineaceae; genus Fredericiella. Next base: position 15,552 of record JBBRBX010000057.1, on the reverse strand, counting down.
ACGATCCGCAGGCAGGGTGGGCGCTGGCGCCGGCAAGTCTGCTCTGGCCCGGCACACGTGTCTATTTACAGGCCGCGCCTGCTGCAGAGGAAGGCACACTGGATGCAAGCCGCATCCGCATTATCGGTGAGCCTAGCGCTGAGCGCGTCAAGGTGGTGGAGTCCCAGGAGGTGCAGGGCGCGGTGAACGAAGGTTCGGCTGTGGCGCTGCTGGGCAGCCGCCAGACGCCGGGCATTTATCTGCTGGGACTTGACGGTCGTGCGCAGCAATTGTGGCAGTATGAAAACAGCGCGAACTGGCTCAGTGGCGATCCTGATGCCGGCTTCTTGCTGCGTGAACCGCCGGCGCGGGGTGGCTTAGCCACCTTTACCTGGCTGCGCAATGACGGCGCCGGGTTGCAAATTTTTGCCCAACCGTTTCACTCTTTGCAAGGGGTGGCAGGTGACGCTTATGGCGGACTCTGGTGGATTGAAACCCCGCAGGCGACGCTTGATCAGTGGCAGCTTTGGCATTACGATCCGGCGACCGCTGCGATTGTGCTGCGGATTCAGGCCACAAGCGACTTGTTTAGAGTAGGAAGCGAGCCGAGCAGTTTGCGTACGCCGCTGCTGCTCGCCGTGCAGCCGGTCATACCTGGTGATGTCTCGAATGTTGTCCTGTTTGTCGACACCTATGATCCCGTGCGACAACAGCCGTATACCGGCTTCTATCGACTGACGGTGCAAACGGACGCCGCTGGGGTAGCGCAAGTCAGCGATGGCCCGCTGCTGCTGCTGGAAGACGGGCAATACCGCGGGCCGCTGGTGGTCAGCCCCGATCTCAGCCGTCTGGCTTACTTTGTATATGACGCCGCCATTCCCAGCTTGACCTCAGGCGTCGTCAAGCCGGTGAACACGCTGAATCTGCTGACGCTTTCCGGGCGCGGCGCCAGCATTTTGCGTACTGTTTACACGAGCGAAAGTCGCTTTGAATTTTTAGCTCCGGCATTGGCCTGGCAAAGCGCTGACCAGTTGCTGCTGGCGCGCAGCCGTTTTGGCGCAGGGGGAACCAATACGTTGGACAGTTTTGGCATTGTGCAGGTGCAGTTGCCGCCGCCCGGCGCCGCCCCCAATGAAGCCATCACCAGCAGTGCTTATCTGCTGCCGCACCAACAGTCGCTGCTGGATTTTGCGGCCTGCCGCGAAGGGGGAGCGCTGCTGCTGACGCGTGCCGGTGACGGCTCGCAGGTGCTGGCGCGTTGGCAGGGCCAAGGCCAGAGTTTTCCGTTGTTTGGGCTGCCGGCGCAGCTTGACCGCACGCTGCTTTGCTGGCGAGCCGGCGCCAAGTAGCAGAAGAAGCGCTTCCTATGCCCCAGCCGGCCTCGCCGCTGTTTCAAGGCTTGAGTTACTTTTCCACCTGGCGTGACGTAGCGTTGGCGCTGGGCGGCCTCCTGGCGATCAGCTTTCTGATCGTCTGGTGGCGGCAGCAGACGCGCCATTGGCACCGCATCATCCTGGTGACTTTTCTGCTGGCCTTTGCCCTCACATTTGCCAGCATCTATTTGTTTGAAGTGCCGCCTTATTTTGCCGGCTGCCCAACCGGCTGCAGTGGCTGGCGCGGTTATCCACTGCCTGTGGCCCGCATTACACAAGCAGGCCAGACGCAGCTTGGGCTGGCCGACTTTGCCTTGAATCTGCTTCTCCTGTGGACATTGGTGCTTTTCGGATCGCTGATCTGGAGATTGGTGACGACAGCGGTCAGCTGGGAAGAGCGCAGCCGGCGCAGCCGTGGCCTGATTTTGCTGTTGATTTTTATTGTGCCCTGGGCCTATCTACCTCGTTTTCTGGATCCGCCACAGCCGGCTACGGAGGGGGAAGAACAGCGCCTGGTCAATAACGCCCGCCGGGCGGCCGAGGCTACCTATGGAATTACCGGTCTCTGGGTGCAGCGCCTGGCTCTGGAAGATGTGCGTGTAATCAGTCCCAATCCGTTGTCTGAGACGGCGCCGGATTTAGCGGCTGTGCGCAGCCAGGTCTGCCTGCGTGGCTACACCTACTTTTATCTGCCTTGGCGCCGGTATCGCGTCAATCTGGAGCCGACGGGCGTCACGGCATTGGATCTGGTCGAGGTCCCTCTGGCGGGATCGTGCTGGCAGGAGATACCTCAGTAGATGCAATCTCTGTCGCCGGCGCGTCAGCCGCTGCCGGCTGCGGAACACGCAGCGCACGCACACCGGCAGTAACCTCAGCGGTTTCATATTCGTTGAGTTCGCTCACCTCCCGTAACCTGGCGGCAACATCCTCCAGCGCCGCTTTGCCAAGCCGTATTTGCTCTGCACTTATTGGCTTTCCCTGCTCTGTCAGGTCCAGGATGAACTGCAGCACCTGCAGACGGTTTAACACAATGTCGTTTACCGTAATCATCGTTTGTTCAAGTGTTTCCAGCCGCATATTCTTGCGGCGCAGTTCCTGCCTGTGCTGCGCGAGCCGCAGCAGATAGACAGTGGCGATGCCGGCGAACAAGAGCAACACCAGGTTAGCCAGCGCGGCGGAGAGAGGATAGGGCTGATGCCAAGCCAGGAAATAAAGCCCAAAGTGGCCGGCGGGCAGCAAAAGCGCCAGCGCCAGCCCTAACTTCCAGACGACAAACTGAGTGGCGAACGCGATCAGGATGGTGTAAACAACCGAGTATTCAATATAGACGGGCGAATTGAAATCAACGGCCAACAGCAGAAGGGCCAGCGCGCCTACTACGACGCCGGTGAGCAGCCGGTGGCCAGAGAGATAGGCCGCCCCCTTCGTAAGCGTTTGCTGCAGATATGGAGGCGTAAACGGTAGCTTCATCTTCGGTGGGTGGGTGAACGGCGGCGGTGAATAGATTGTGTCTACTGTTATCTGTCACTTTGTCCCCAAAGTCTACTCGTATACTCCCTGTTTACACAAGTTGGCGTTACAATACACGTATGCAGCTATTGTTGTGTGTTGAGCACGCACATCTGTGACTTTGCTGCATCTTGTTTCTTCGTTTTTCATGGAACCATCCTCAAGTGGATCGGAGCGGTAAGGCGTTTATGAATGAGACAAACATGCACTCAACCATCATCACTGGCTATCCCGATCCTGCTATTGAGAGTCTGGACAGTCGCTTTGACCACTATCGGTTGGGTAATGCGGCTGTAGAACGACTGTGGAGTGGCGCTCGCTGGGGTGAAGGCCCCGTATGGTTCGGTGATCTGCGCTGCCTGCTCTTTAGCGATATTCCCAACGACCGTATGCTGCGCTGGGACGAAGTTACGGGCAGCGTGACGACCTTCCGCACGCCGTCGCACTACAGCAATGGTAATACACGCGACCGTGAAGGAAGGCTGCTTACCTGCGAACATGAGACACGCCGTGTTACACGCACTGAGCACGATGGCCGCATTACGATATTAGCGGACAGATTTGCCGGCAAACGTCTTAACGCGCCTAATGATATCGTGGTAGCGCAGGACGGGGCCATCTGGTTCACCGACCCGGGCTACGGCATTCTTTTCGACTATGAGGGCGGTAAAGCCGAATTTGAGCTGCCTACTCACGTTTATCGTATCGACCCGCAGAGTGGGGCGCTCAGCATGATGGCTGATGATCTGGAGCGGCCCAACGGCCTTTGCTTTTCACCTGACGGCAACCGGCTATATGTTGTCGATTCCGGCGGGCCGCAGCATATTCGTGTGTTTGACGTAGTGGATGGCGATCATCTGGCCAACGGGAGCGTCTTCAGCGCCATGCCATCAGGTACTGCTGACGGTATCCGCTGCGATGTAGACGGCAATGTGTGGGCGGCTTTGGCCTGGTGTTACGACGAAGATCGTGGCGTCCACTGCTTTGCACCTGACGGCGAGCAGATCGGCAGGATTCACCTGCCTGAAATTTGCTCAAATCTCTGCTTCGGCGGCCGCCGGCGCAACCGGCTCTTCGTCACCGGTGGCACATCACTGTATGCGGTGTACATAAACACGCGCGGCGCGTAGCAGTAGGATACTGGCGCCTATTCTGCGCGCTCCCGCAATTCCTTGCGCAGTGCCTCAATTTGCGCAGTCAGCTCAGCTATGGCGGCGTCGTTGCGAGAGGTTGCCGCCTGCTTGGCGTTGGCGTCGCGCCCGATAAAGTAGGTGGCGAGAAATGCAGTGATGTAGCCGAAAATCGACAGCGCATAGGCGGAAAGCAAAAAGGCCAACACCCGCCCTTCCAATGTTTGTGGCCAATAGGCGGATCCCATCGTCGTGATAATCATCGCCGTCCACCAGAAGGCTTCGCCAAAGTTGGCAAAGCCGCCTTTCACTGCATAGGCGCTCTCCAGCGTCCACATGCCTGCAGAACCAGCCAGCACGACCAATGTTGTAAGCGCCAGAATGTAGCCCATCCGGTGCGTCACAAGATAGGCGCGCAGTGTATTCATGCTGCGGTTGACTGAACTAACCACGCGCACCAATTGGGCGCCGCGGATGGTCTGGCTCAGCTTTAGGAGGCGCACCGCCTTAAAGATGGCAAAGACCCGCAGTGCCGGCACAACTAGCGAGATGACGGTCAGCCAATTATTTTTGAGAAACGGCAGCTTGTGCGGGGCCAATGCCAGCCGCAGCGTAAAATCCGCTACAAAAAGCACCCAGATTGCCCAGACCAGCCCGCTGAGCAGCGAGCTTAGCCCCCACACCAGTTCCACGACAAGCAGTGCCAGCCAGACCAGCCCCAACCACTGAACCGGCCGCTCCAGCCAATCCTCCAGATCGTGCAGCACCTCCCAGCGTTGATCCTCGCTTGGCTGTACGTGGCCGCTTTCTTTAGGAATATCTTGAGTAACTTCTTTCATCGCCGTTACAGCTTGACACGAATGCTTTCGCACGTCGATGGGTAACAGTAGAGCAAGCGGGTACAACTGTGGGACAAGTAAAGCGTAAGAAGAATAATCCGGAGCCGACGGCCAAACCGCCGGTCTTCTCGTTTACTCTTCTTGGCGTGCAGCCATCAGCGCTAATGCTGCGTAGGCGGTGGCTTCGGTGCTGGTGGCGCCTGCCGGTCCGGCTGTGGTGTACTCGGCGTAAAAGCCGCCTGTCGGCGCTTGCTTGGCCAGCAGTGCATCCACGAGTGCACGCGGCAGGGGTGCGCCGATGGTGGCGCCGGTGAAAATAGCCAGTGCTAAATCGCTTGTGGCATAGGCGCCTGTGGCGCCGCCGGCGTGCGGTAGTCCGTTGCCGTCGAAGCCGGCCATCGCCTGGCTATAAAGTCGCTGGGCTTCGGTGCTGTCCTGGGCGTTCCACGCATTCAATGCCCCAATCAATAAAAGATCACTATGTTTTTCCCAATCGGCGGCGATGTCCGATCCCGTGGCGGCTGCGACCCATACGCCCGGCTGCACTTCACGCGCCACCACTGTGTGTGGTGGCCAGGGTACCGGCTCGCCGTGTACGGCTTCCATCAGCCCAGACTGCAGCGGCGCATAGTCCGCCAAGGCTGTGCGCAGCTTAGCCGCCGCCTCGCCGGCGCGTGCCGTGTCGAAAGCCCAAAGCGCCAGCAGATTGTCGGGCGCCAGCCAGTGCTGAGGGGCCGCTGCAGTGGGTGCAGCGCGCAGCAGCCCTGTTTCGTCGATCTGCCGCGTAAGGTAGGAGAGGGCGCGCCCCAAATAGGGCTGATAGGTAGGAAACTGTTCGCCAGGTATTGCCTGCACCTGCGTACAGGCAGCCATGAGCAGCGCAAGCAAGAGTAGACATTGTATACGGAGAACGGTTGTACGCATGATGATTACTCCGATGTTCCACAGAATGGTATGCCGGCGCCAGGCCGGCTCGCTGTACTGAAGTGGCGTCAACATACAGTCATTAGCATACACCCACTTGCCTTTGGGCGGCACAATTGTTGTGCTGTGACCGATTATTTGTGATTCAGCCACACGTTGATGGCGGCTGTCAATTCTTTGAGGCGAAAAGGCTTGGACAGATAGGCGTTGGCGCCCGCCGCCAGGCACCGTTCGCGATCTCCGGGCATGGCTAAGGCGGTCAGCGCCAAGATCGGCGTCATAGCAAAGCGCGGATCGCTGCGCAGCTGCTGGATTGCTTCCAAACCGCTGACTTTGGGCATTTGAATATCCATCAGGATCAAATCCGGCTGCACTTCTGTCGCCAGCTTCAGCACTTCCTCACCATCTGCGGCAAACAACAACTCGTAGCCGGCGCCGGTCAGAAAATCTTCCAGAGCAAGCGTATTGAGTTGATTGTCGTCTGCAATTAGAATTTTGCCCTGGCTCTCCACTGGGGGCAGACGGGCCGGCTCCACCAAACTGGTCTGCTTGTCCTTCTGTCCGCCCTGTGGGTGACTCGGTGAGACTGTGCCCGGCTGCTGCGTCTCTACCGGTTCCCAGGGCAGAAAGAAGTAAAAACGGCTGCCTTCGCCGCTGACGCCGCTGCTTTGCACGCTGATCCGGCCGCCGTGCAGCTCAACAAGCTGTCGCACCAAAGCCAGCCCCAATCCTGTGCCCGCATATGTGCGCGCCAGACCTTCATTCAACTGTGTAAATGGCTCGAACAGCTTTGCCTGTTGATCGGGTGCAATGCCAATGCCGTCATCTTGTACGCTAAAATAGATTTTGTGTGCTGCCGCGTCTGTTTTTACCTCCAGCGCCACATTGCCACCGGAAGGTGTGAATTTTATGGCATTGCTGAGGAGATTCACCAGGATCTGCTTCAGCCGCAGTGGATCGGCATATATCTGCATCACCTGGCCGGGACAGTTGAAGGCGATCTGCACCTGCTGCCTGGCAGCCGTTTCCTGCACCAGTGCTAGACTCTCTCGGCACACCTTGTTCACATCAGCAAGGTGAGGCTGGATCTCCAACTTGCCTGCTTCCACTTTGGACAGGTCAAGGATGTCGTTGATGAGCGACAACAAGTGCTGGCCGCTCTGTTCCATCAGACCGACGGCGCGCTGCTGGCGCATGTTTAACCCACCATAGGTACCCTCTTGTAAGCTCTCGGCCATCGTCAGGACATTGTTGAGAGGGGTGCGCAGTTCGTGGCTCATGTTGGCTAAAAACTCGTCTTTAGCGTGCAGCGCGCTGGCCAGTTTATGGTTGGCTCGGCTGAGGTCGATTGTACGCTCTTCCACATGGCGCGCCAGCAAGGTTCTTTCTTGGATAAGTTCCAATTCCACCTGTTTACGGGCGGAAAATTGGCCTATTTGGCGTCCGATATCTACTAGAGCAGCGAGCAGTTCGCTGTTCACCGGATGGATGCGTTGGTCGCTGAACGCCATGACCCCCAGCGCCTGTTCGCCTACAGAGAGTGGAACAGCGGCAACACAATGGAGGCCGGCTGCGGCTGCGAATGTCTGGTGCTTATAGTGGCTGTTTGTGGCGAGATTTGGAATCCACAGTGCTTGCTGCTGCTGCCATACCGTCCCTATCAAACCCTCACCGGGGACAAAAAAGTTCTCTGCACTGACTTTGAGAAAATTGACAAGTTCGGTGTATTGCGGCTCGCACCAACCTGTGCGCCAGACGAGACGGCTGCATTCTTGGCTGCACCACCACAATTCCGCCACCTGCCAATTTAAGCCGGCTGCCAACGACTGCAAAACTTGGTCAAGCGCCTCATCCAATTCCGGTGATTGGGCTAGAATGCGATTAACGCTGAACTGCGCCGCCTGAAGATTCTGCTTTTCCTCCAGCGCCGCCTGCATACGTTTGCGTTCGGTAATATCGCGCGATACGCCATAGACTTCTAGGTGCTTTGTGCGCGGGTGAATGCCGAAACGAGTGGTGGTCTCAGTCCAGACATGGGAACCATCGCGCCGCAGTTGCGCCACCTCATCCACATAGGTTTTGTTGTGGCCTTGTTGGAAGGCCGGCAGCCGTTCTTCCAGCCAAGTCCGCACTTGTGCGGCGGATTCAGGCGCCAGCGTCTCCTGTATCTGCTGGCCCATAACTTCTTCCGGCGTAAAACCACGCAGTGTTGCAACCGAAGGAGTAACAAAGCGAAAGCAGTTGCTTTCGACATCCAACACCCAAATCACATCAGAGACGCTTTCAATCAGCAGGCGCTGCTGCTCTTGGCTACGTCGCAGCTTTGCCTCCGCGTGGCGCCGGCGTAGGATATAGGCGCCGATCACAGCGGCAACCGCCAGCGCCAGCAGAATGGTTGTGGCAGGCGCAACAGCGAACCGGGTGGCGAGATCGATCTGCTGCCAAAGAAGCAATGCCAGCAGCAAGGGAGCCACGATTCCCAGCGCCAAGAGGGTGGAGATTATCCAATTCGCTGCAGGCTTCTCCAGCAAGGGCTGAAGAAGCGATGATAAGCGTTTCATATACTTACTAGTATACCATTCATTTCGGCAAATGGCGTAAGGGAAACGTAAGTGATGTGATCGGTTTTTGCGCAGCAAAGCCGGCGCCAAAAGTAAAACCTCCTTGCCTGCTGCGGTTAGCAGGGCAAGGAGGTTTTCACTACTGTTGATTGCTTTTTGGCTCCCCGGGTTGGACTCGAACCAACAACATTTCGGTTAACAGCCGAATGCTCTGCCGATTGAGCTACCGAGGACTGCGTACTGCTCACTGGCAAGAGTAGAGTATAGAGGAGAGTGTGCCGACTGTCAAATATTGTCCCTGAAAAAGGCGCCAATTCCGCTGCTGTTGCCTCTTGGTTGATGGATGTCAGCCAAGATAGTCGCGCAGCTTGCGGCTGCGCAACGGATGACGCAGTTTGCGCAGCGCCTTGGCTTCGATCTGGCGCACTCGCTCGCGCGTAACACTGAATTCGCGCCCCACATCTTCCAACGTGCGCGTGACGCCATCCTCTAAGCCAAAGCGCATGACCAGCACTTTGCGTTCGCGTTCGCTTAGCCCATCCAAAATCTCTTCCATTTGTTCTTTGAGCAGCCGCCGGCTGGCCGCATCTACGGGGCCAGGCAGGCTGTCATCTTCAATAAAGTCCCCTAAGTAGCTGTTTTCTTCCGAGCCAACCGGTGTCTCCAGGCTGAGCGGCTCCTGGCTCAGCCGCTGAATCCGCCGCACCTTGGCGGAAGCGCGCTCCAGCCGCCGGACAACCTCACCATCCAACCTTCCGCCGCGCAGCAGCCAGCCTTTGACGATGCGGGTGTCGTCCGGCTCGAGAAACTCCATCTCCAGTGCAATTTCTTCAAAGCTGGGTTCGCGTCCCAACTCCTGCTGTAACCGCCGCTGCACGCGCGCCTGGCGATTGATTGTCTCCACCATGTGTACGGGGATTCGAATTGTGCGCGCTTGGTCGGCAATGGCACGGCTGATGGCCTGGCGGATCCACCAGGTAGCATATGTACTGAATTTAAAGCCAAGTGTATGGTCAAATTTGTCTACTGCGCGCAGCAGACCCAAATTGCCTTCCTGGATTAAATCCAAAAAATTGAGACCGCGCCCGATATAGCGCTTGGCCACACTTACCACCAGGCGCAGATTGCTTTGCGCCAGCCGGTTGTGCGCCAGGCGGCCATTCGCGGCGGTGAGTTCCAGTTCGTCTTTGCGGTCAAGTTCCTCGTCATTTAACTCATCATCCTGCCTGCCGGCAAAGGCCGCCAATTCCTGCTCCGCCTTCACCCCGTCTTCAATCTTTTGGGCAAAATCCATTTCTTCTTCCGCGGTCAGCAGCGGATGGCGCCCGATGTCGCGCAGATACATGCGCACCGGGTCGAGACTTTGGCCTACCTCTTGAATGTCGGCGATCAAATCTTCAATCGGGACATACTTCTCCTGCTCAATTTCCTCTTCCAGTTTCGTATCGCGTTCAATACGCGGAATCGGGGCGGTGTCTTCCTCTTCTTCCGCCTCTTCCGGCTCATCGGCAAAAACATCCTCATTTTGTGCTGAGGATTTATCCTCGCCCAGGTGGATGTATTCATCAAGTTCGCTTTCGCCACTGTTTAAACTGCGCGGCAGTGGCGTGATCGGCTCCAAATCCTCTTCCGGCTCTTCGTTTGGAGACGGCATCTGGCGTGGTTTCACCATCAGTTGATCTTTAACCCTTTTTCGCTGCTGGCTCGTTGGGTAAGCTCCATGGGAAGCTTAGCCACCACCTGCTGTAAATGCGAAAGTTCACGCAGGTGTTGATTGTTGATTCGGAAAAAACTGCGTACTGCTTCCTGCTCGCCTTCTCCCTGCATGTCGGCCAGCAAATATTTGATGTTGATGGTTTCCTGTTTTAAGCGTTCAATGCGCATACGCACCAACACCTTGGCAGCGTCTTCGCGCTGCAACAGCGGGTTGTCCTGTGGGACACGCGCTGCATATGCCAGCAAATAGGCCAACCGGCCATGCAATCCAGCCGCCAATGATTCTTGAAATAATTCCAATTCCCAAGGCTCGTCTCCAGCCCAATAGCGTTTGAGCGTTTGAAAAATCTCACGATTCTCGCTGTTTTGCCAATCTTCCGCCGTCACTGGCGCCAGATTCAGCCGTTCCGTGGCAGCGCTCAGCCAAACCAGCAAACTGCCGTCACTCAGCAGACTCGCCAGGAGGTGATCTTCGTGCTCAAGGCGTGATGGGGGCATACTTGCCGTTGGCCCCGCCGCGGCTTTATCTTGCTGCGGCTCGCCGGGAGGCCGAAACGGCTCCCGTGGCCCTGCCGCCGCGTTTGGTTCTTGCCGGCTGTTTGCCGCTGCCTGGCGCTCCTGACGCTGCCGCTCGATGCCCGCTTGCTGTGTGCGCGCCGCAGCCTGCACGCGTCCGGCAACCGTGATTTCGTCTACCTGCACCAGCCGGCTCAAGCGCTGTACATAGTGCTGGCGCTCAATTTCGTCGCCCAATTCGGCAATCAGCGGGGCCAGCTCCGCCACCGCCAATCCCTTGCCGCGTGCAGTGCTAAGGTCTTCATTTGTCGCCACGACATCAAAGTAGAAGTCCACCAGTGGCTTGGCGGCAGCAACTGCCGCCTGCCAGCGTTCCGGTGCGGCCCGGATTACTTCGTCCGGATCTTTGCCTTCGGGCATGGTGGTGATTGCCAGGTTGGCACCCAGCCGATCCTCCAAACGCACACCGCCGGGGGTCACAACCGGTTTGCGCACCCGTACCAATGACTGGCGGGCTTGATTCAGCCCGCGAATGGTTGCCTGCTGTCCGGCGGCGTCGGCATCCAGCGCCAATACGAAATTGTCGGTGTAGCGCTGTAATTGGCGCAGTTGTTCCGGCGTCAAGGCTGTTCCCATACAGGCTACCACGTTCCGAAAACCAAACTGGTGGGCAGCGATCACATCCATGTAGCCCTCGACGATCACAACTTGGTTGCTTTCGCGAATGCTCCGCTGCGCCAGATCAAGCCCGTAAACAACATGTGACTTGTGAAAGAGCGCCGTCTCCGCTGTGTTCAAGTATTTCGGCACTCCGTCATCCATGACACGACCGCCAAAGCCAAGTACACGCCCCTGGCGATCGCGGATAGGAAAGATCACGCGGTTGCGAAACATGTCAAACGTGCTGTTGCGTTCCTCGCTGCGTTTGACAATTCCCGCCTCCAGGAGCAGATCGAGAGCAAAGCCCTTTTCCAGCAGACTGTCACGCAGGCTGCTCCAGTTGTCGAGGGCGAATCCTAGGCGGAACTGTTCGGCGGCGGCACGATCAATGCCACGCCGCTGCAGATAGTTGCGGGCAGCCTCGGCTGCCGGATGATGGGTCAGGACGTACTCAAAGTAAGTGGCGGCCGCTTCGTTGACATCGTAAATCTGAGTGCGCTGCTGGCCGCTGCGTTCTTCTTCACGCCCAGCCAACTCGATCCCCGCCTGTTTGGCAAGCAGTTCGACTGCCTCACGGAAGTCCAGGTTCTCCTTGCGCATCACGAACGAAATGACGTCACCACCAGTTCCGCAGGCGCCAAAGCAGTGCCAGGTGCCGGACTGCGGAAAGACGACAAAACTTGGTGTGCGCTCGCTGTGGAACGGGCAAAGTCCTTTGTAAATACTGCCTGCTCGCTTGAGTTGTGTATAGCGAGAGATGACTTCTATGACGTCGACCCGCTGCTTGATCTCATCTGTAACGCTTCCGACCATGCTGATTGGGTTCTCCGCCGTGAACAGTGCGTGTATTGCTGAGGCTGGATAATAGAATTATAGCGGGTGTTCCAGCGGGGTGTCAAAGACTCGTTCCCAACAACCATCTGCGGCGCGGCGGCTCCGGCCGGTGCAATGGGTGTTTACTTGCCGTTCAGGCGTCTGTCAGACCATACTTGCGCGCTATAGTCGGATAGATGCGCTCTGCCTCTTGAAAGAGTTCTCCAAGCTGCATCGCCTTGAGCAAGTTGCCGCTGGTGCGGATGCGCCCTGTATAAAATGCTTTATGTGTGCTCTCACGACCCATCCAGATGTCATGCAGCAGATCTGCGGGCAATGAAATGTCTAGATTGGCACGACCTGGCCGAGGACCATAAAAAACTTGCAGCGGCGGCTGCCGCCCATCCAACAGCATTTCCGCCTCCGGCTCTGTTGTTCTCATGCGGATGACCAAATTGCTGCGGGTAAAGGATTCAATATGGTGCGGGTGGCGCGCAACGTAATCAAACACGTCTTTCATCACCGCATAAAATTGGTCTACGCTGGCATAAACACCCATAACCGGCAGTCATCTCTCCACGCAAATATCTTGAATTTTATATACCCTCATCTGCCCATCATTTGCATGTTTTCGCGGCTGGTTTGCCGAGATTGCACCACCAGCAAACGCCCACGCACACTTTCATACCATTCGATATAGCGGGCAATCGTGTCCGTCAATTGGTGAGGGCGTGCTCGCTGCAAGCTTGCCTGGCCCATCGCTTCCCAGCGCTCGCGCAAACTGAGAAAGCGGTGGATGCTTTCCGCCAGGCTTTGTGCATTCTGTGGATTGAACAGCAGCCCATTGACGCCATGCTCCACCAATTCAGGCAGCGCCCGCGCATTGGCTGCCAAAATGGGTTTGGCGCACGACATAGCCTCCAGTGTCGCAATACTCTGAAGTTCAGCGGAACTGGGCATGACAAAAGCATCCACGCTGTTGAGCAGCAGTGGCAAATCATCGCTGTGAATATAACCGGGGAAAACGACCTTGTCCTCGATCTCCAGTTCCTGCACCAATTCGATCAATGGGTCGCGATACATGCCTTTGCCGGCAATTGCAATTTGAAAGTTGCAGTCCGACAAAAGTGCTGCTGCCTCCACCAGATATTCCAAACCTTTTTCACGGTCGACGCGGCCGACATAGAGCAGCACCGGCTTATCCAATGCCAGACGGAAATGGCGGCGAATCACGCTGCGGTCCAACGCCGGATCAGGCCAAAATTCCGTCTGGTCAACCCCGCACGAGATCGCCTTGACCGGGATGCGCAGATCTTGCTTGCGCAGGATCGCAACCGCCGTTTCGGTGGGTGTGGTGGCGGCCTCCAACTGGTTGAAGACTTGCAGCATATCTTTCCACATGGCGCGATGGACAACGCCTTGGACACTGCGTGGGATGTACATGTTGTTGGACCAGTTGGCCGGCAAAAAATGGTTGGTGCCGACAATGGGAATTGACCGTTGGCGCGCAACACGCAATACGGTACGGTTGAGGAAAAAATGATCCTGGATGTGGATAATGTCGGGTGCAAATTCGGCGATCGTTTCTTCCACCCAGCCGTCTGAAAAGGCCGTCACATTGAGGTTGTGTCCCAGATGCAGCGCAGGCACTGTCTGCACGATCACGCCGCGCACAACTTCGCGTTGTGCAATGCCGCGGATTGAGGGGGCCAAGGCCATTACCTCATGACCGGCGCGCACAAGCCCTTCCGCCAGCCGGATCATAAACACCGCCTGGCCGTTGTCTTTGCGATAGTAAGATTGGCCGGAAAAAAGCACTCGCATGGACTTAGCTCACTCGTTTGGGGAGCGCTCGTTCAAGGATCGCTCGTTCAGGGTTGACATACGGGCTTCGCGCGCCGCTGTGATGCGTGCAAACATGCGCCGGTACCACCAGAGAAAGAGAAGCAGCAGGACAATGCCACCAACTACCGCTGCAATTTGCAATCCACGTTCCATACGCGTGATATGTTCGCCCAAGCGATAACCGGCAAAAACCAAGAAACTCGTCCAAATCGGCTCTACAACAATGCTGACAGCCGCCAGCCGCCACCACGTTACGCGCGCCAATCCGGCCGACAGCAAAGTGGGGATGGTCAACAGGCCCATCGAAAGCTTGGCCATCAAGTACATCTTGACGCCATGCTCCTGCATCCCCTCTTCAAGATGTTCAATGTCGCTTTTGCGCCGTCTTAGCCAACGAAACCGAAACAAAAAGCCACGGTTGCCACCGATTCTGCCCAGCCAGTACCAAAACTGATCTGCACTGAAGTTACCGATGGCGGCGGCAACCACCACCCACTCGGCGCGCAAAATGCCGGTCGCTGCCATGGCGCCGGCGACCAATGTGACACTTGGTCCTTCTATAAACACCAGAAGGGCAATTAGTAAATAGCTCCAATTGCCCAAGTCGGGGAGATTGCCGGTGCGGATGGCCTCCCAAAAACTTTGTAGTACTTCCATGTACCTTAGATGCCGCCATCGCTCCTATTCATAGGATTATCCGCCCTTTATAGCACGGTTAGGACATCCTGTAAACTTGGAGAGACTTTCCGGACGCAGGCCGGTTAGCTGGTTGGTGCGATCACCGGCTCGGCGGTTGTGACTCGCTCTTTCCACAACAGGAGAGCCACGATGGCAGTGATGGGAAAGATCATGGCGACAAACAAGCCAAACCGCAGTCCTGCCTGATCTGCGGCCAGACCGTTGGCTGTTCCCAAGGCGATCAGGGCGTCGGAGCGCAGCGCCCAGTCGGAAGCAAAGCCTGCCAGCCAGGGACCGCTGGCTGCACCCAGGTCACCGCAAATAGCCAGAATGCCGAACATAGCCGTTCCGCCCAGCGGGAAAGAGGCTGCGCTCAGGCTGAAGGTGCCCGGCCACATGAGCGCGACGGATAAGCCGCACAGCGCGCAGCCCGCCAGCGAGAGCAGCGGCAGCGGGGCAAAAACAGTCACGGCGTAGCAGGCCACGCACAGCAGTGCGCTCGCCAGCAGCACCTGCTTGAGGGGGAGTCTGTGCCCCCAAATGCCGTAGATGGTGCGCCCAATCCCCATAAAGAGTGCAAAGAGCGCCGGCCCCAGCAGGTCGCCCACCACCTTGGGCACTTGCAAGCCAACTTCTGCAAAGAGCGATGACCACTGCGACATGGTCAGTTCGGAGGCGCCGGCAGTCACCATCAGCAGCATGGCGATCACAAAAATATTGGTGTTGAGGAGCGTTTTGATTGGCGTCTTGTGCTCTTCAGCCACGGGCGGCAGCAGCGGCACCTGGGCAAAGCGGAAGGTATTGTAAATAGGCACCAGCGACCAAAGGAGAGGCAGGAAAAACCAGATGCCGTGCCCAAACAGCCACAGCAGCAGCGTTGTGATGATCACGACCGCCATTTGGCCCCAACTGTAGAACGAATGCAGCAGGCTCATGGCGGAGGCCTTGGCGTCGCCCGGCAGCGAGTCCACGATCGGGCTGATCAGCACCTCGATCAGCCCGCCGCCGA
>JBBRBX010000056.1:0-35516 GCA_038205395.1 Caldilineales bacterium | reverse complement strand
GGTGATGATCGAAACCACCCAGCGCGTCGGCAGCGACAGCATCGAGGTGATGGCGCCGGTTTCCGAGGGGCAGCATGTGATCCGCATCGGTGAGGATATCCGCCAGGGTGCGCCGGTGCTGGGCGCGGGGCGGCGGCTGCGGGCGCAGGACCTGGGCGGTCTCCTCGCACTGGGGATTACGCAGGTGGCCGTAGCGGTGCGCCCGCGCGTGGGCATTGTCTCCACCGGCGATGAAGTGGTGGCCCCGGACCAGCCCGTGCAGCCGGGGCAGGTGCGCGATATCAACTCGTACACGCTGGCGGCGCTGACTACACGCGCCGGCGGCCAGGCACTGCGCTACGGCATCATCCCTGACAGCCGCCCGGCGCTGGAAGCCGCGGCGGCGCGCACCATGGCCGAGTGTGACCTGGTTGTCTTCTCGGCAGGCAGTTCGGTCAGCTACCGCGACCTGACCTTCGAGGTGATCAACGGCCTCGGCGCGCCAGGGGTGCTGGTGCACGGCGTCAGCGTCAAACCGGGCAAGCCGACAATACTGGCGGTCTGCGACGGCAAGCCGGTCTTTGGCCTGCCCGGCAACCCTGTCTCGGCGATGGTCATCTTTGATCTGTTCATCACCCCCACGATCCTGGCGCTGCTGGGCGCGGGTGCGCCGCCGCAGCAGCAGATGCAGGCCCGCCTGGCGCGCAATGTGGCCTCGGACAGCGGGCGCGAGGATTATATTCAGGTGCGGCTGGAGACGCGCGCCGGGGAAACGTGGGCTGTGCCGGTCTTCGGCAAATCCAACCTGATCTACACGCTGGTCAACGCCGAGGGAACGATCAAGATCGACCTGGATTCCAACGGCGTCAAAGCAGGCGATTGGGTGACGGTCACGCTGTACGCCTGAGCTTGAGGAGCAGAGATGGAACTTGGCGAACGCAACATTTATCTGCACGACGTGGCGCTGGGCGAGGCGCTGGCTAGTTGGCATGACGCGCTGGAAGCGGAGGGGCTGCTGAAGCCGCTGCCCGCTGAAACCATCCCGCTCAGCGAAGCGTTGGGCCGTGTGACGGCCGAGCCAGTGTGGGCGCTGATCTCGTCGCCGCACTATCACGCGGCGGCCATGGACGGCTATGCCGTGCGCGCCGAAGAGACACGCGGCGCGACGGAAACCAGCCCGCTGCTGCTGGCGCTGGGCAGCCAGGCTTTCCCGCTCGACACCGGCGACCCCCTGCCGCCGCAGACCAACGCCGTCATCAAGATCGAGGACACCCACCTGGTGGCCGCAGCGGAGGGCGACAGCATCGAGATTCTGGCGGCCACGCCGCCCTGGCGCTACGTGCGCGCGATGGGCGAAGATATGGTCGCTTCCGAACTGGTGCTGCCGGCCAACCAGCGGCTGCGCCCGCAGGATTTGGGCGCCATTGCCGGCTGCGGCCATACAACGGTGGCTGTCTACCGCCGCCCACGGCTGGCGATTCTGCCCACCGGCAGTGAGCTGGTGCCGCCGGGGACCGCACTCAAGCCGGGCGACATCATTGAGTACAATTCGCTGGTGCTAGGGGCGATGGCCGAAGAGGCCGGCTGCATCGTCACGCGGCTGCCGATTGCGCGCGATGTGCGCGCCTCTCTGTTGGCCACAGTCGAGCAGGCGCTGACCGATCACGACATCGTGGTGGTGAACGCCGGTTCCTCCGCCGGCTCGGAAGATTTCACCGCCTCCATCGTGGCGGAGCTGGGCCGGCTGTGCGTGCACGGCATCGCCATCCGCCCCGGCCATCCGGTGATTCTGGGCGTGGCGCGCGGCAAGGCCATCGCCGGCATCCCCGGCTATCCAGTGTCGGCGGCCATCACCTTTGACCTGATCGTGCGCCCGCTGCTCTATCGTTGGCAGGGCCAACTGCCGCCCGAACGGCCCACCATGCCCGCCGTCCTCACGCGCAAAGTGCTTTCGCCGCTGGGTGAGGACGAGTTTCTGCGCGTGTCGCTGGGCAAGGTGGGCGAGCGGGTGGTCGCCACCCCACTGGCCAGCGGCGCCGGCGTGTTGATGTCGCTGGTCAAGGCCGACGGCATTGTGACGATCCCGCGCTTTGTCGAAGGTTTTCACGCCGGCGAAACGGTGACGGTGGAACTGCTGCGCGCGCCGCGCACGATCGCGCAGACGATTGTCGCCATCGGCAGCCACGACATGACGCTCGACCTGCTGGCCGACCAACTGCAGCGCCGCCGGCCTGCGCTGCGCCTCTCTTCCGCGCATGTGGGCAGCGTGAGCGGGCTGCTGGCACTGCAGCGGGGCGAGGCGCATCTGGCCGGCTCACATCTGCTGGATGAAGAGAGCGGCGAGTACAACGTACGCTCTGTGCGTGAGATGCTGGTGGCGCAGGGCATCCCTTGTGTGCTGCTGGGCTTTGTCAACCGCACGCAGGGGCTGATGGCGCCGCGCGGCAATCCCCAGGGGGTGCATGACCTGGAGGACTTGCTGCGCGAGGAGGTGGTCTTTGTCAACCGCCAGCGCGGGGCAGGCACGCGCGTGCTGCTCGACTATCAGCTCAAGCGGCGGCAGATCGACCCGCGCCGGATTCAGGGGTACGAACGGCAGGAATACACCCATCTGGCCGTGGCCGCCGCCGTGGCCAGCGGTGCCGCCGGCTGCGGGCTGGGCATCCTCGCCGCCGCCCGCGCGCTCGATCTCGACTTCATCCCGCTCTTTGACGAACGCTATGATCTCGTCATCCCGGAGCGCTTCTATGCGGCGGAGCTGCTGCAGCCGCTGCTTGCCTTGATCCGCGACCCGACTTTTGCGCAGTCGGTGGAAGCGCTGGGCGGCTACGGCACGGAGCAGATGGGGCAGATTCTGGCGCGTTTGTGAAATTGACAACAAACGCTTTGCTGCTCATAATCGGGACAACTGGGAGCAGGAACAGGACTTCCCAGCTTTACCGAAGGGCATGTCTCTATGAATCCGGAACTGCTTTCGCGTTGGCAGTTCGCTTTTACTGCCAGCTTTCATTTTATCTACCCTCCCATCTCCATTGGGTTGGGGATGCTGCTGGTGGTGATGGGTGTCGTCTATCTGCGCACCAACGATCCCAAGTGGCGCCAACTGTTGTTTTTCTGGGTCAAAGTCTACGGTCTGGTCTTTGCCCTGGGCGTGGCGACGGGGCTGGTGCAGGAGTTTGAGTTCGGCACCAACTGGTCCACCTATTCGCGCTTTGTCGGCAACATCTTCGGCAGCTTGCTGGCGGCGGAAGGCATTTTCGCCTTTTTTCTGGAAGGCGGCTTTCTGGGGCTGATGTTGTTTGGCGGCAACCGGCTGGGGCCGCGCATGTGGCTGCTGGCCACCTTCCTCGTAGCCTTTGGCGCCCACTTCAGCGCCATCTGGATTGTAATGGCCAACGCCTGGATGCAGACGCCCGCCGGCTATGCCTTGCAGCAGTCGCCCGGCGGCGTTCTGGCCGTGATGACCAGTTTTCGCGAGGTGCTGCTGACACCTTCCTTCTGGCCGCGCATCTGGCATGTGCTGGCGGCATCGTGGATGGTGGGCGCTACGCTGGTGCTCAGCGTGGGCGCCTGGTATCTGCTGCGCAACAAGCACACCGAGCTGGCCAAAGCCAGCATCAAGGTGGCGCTGCCCTTCTTTGTCGTGCTCAGCATTTTGCAGGTTCCTCTCTTCGGCAGCGAGCAGGCAAAGTCGGTGGCCGCAACCCAGCAGCCCAAGCTGGCGGCGATGGAGGGCCTTTGGGAAACCACGACCTGCGCCCCTCTCTATCTGGCCGGCTGGGTGGATGAGGCGGCGCAGACGACGACCGGTGTGCAGATCCCCTGTCTGCTGAGCTTTTTGGGCTACGGCAGCTTTGCTGCGCCGGTGCAGGGGCTGACCTCCTTCTCTCCTGATGTGTGGGCGCCGATCAACCTGGTCTTCCAGGTCTACCACATTATGATCAACCTGGGCTTTCTGTTTATCCCGTTGGGACTGGCGGCGGCGCTCTACTATTTCTGGGGCCGGCGGCTGTGGAACACACGCTGGCTGCTGTGGCTGCTGGTGAGCACCATTTTTCTCACCGAACTGGCCACCCAGACAGGCTGGTGGACGGCGGAATTTGGTCGCCAGCCGTGGATCGTGTGGAATCTGCTGCGCACGCGTGACGCCGTCTCGCCGGTGCTCGACACAGGCCAGGTGCTTTTCTCGCTGCTGATGTTTGTGGCGGTGTATGCAGTGCTCTTGGTGCTCTTTATCTATCTGCTCAACGAAAAGATTCAGCACGGCCCCGACCCGCTGGAAGAAGATGTGCATGTGACATCACTGCCGGACACCTTCAAGGACATTTTCCGCCACCAGGCGCGCGCCTGAACCGGAAGGTAAAATTGCTATGTGGCTCAACGTTGTCTGGTTTGTTCTCTTTGTCATCATCATTGCCGGTTATCTGATCATGGACGGCTTTGACTTGGGTGTGGGCATCCTGCACCCGTTCATGGCCAAAAATGACCAGGAGCGGCGCGTCTCACTCAACAGCATCGGCCCGGTCTGGGACGGCAATGAGGTCTGGCTTGTGCTGGGCGGCGGCGCCCTGTTTGCCGCTTTCCCGTTTGTCTATGCGGCGCTCTTTTCCGGCTTCTACACGGCGATGATGCTGGTGCTGCTCGTGCTCATTCTGCGCACCGTGGCCATCGAGTTCCGCAGCAAACGCCCGTCGCCGCGCTGGCGCAGCGCGTGGGATATGGTCTTTTTCGGCTCCTCCCTGGGGATTGCGCTGCTGCTGGGGGTGGCCTTCGGCAACATCATGCAGGGGGTGCCGCTGGACGCGGCGGGCAACATCCGCGTCTCTCTGCTCAGCCTGCTCAACCCGTATGCGCTGCTGATCGGCGTAACCACGATTTTTATGCTGGCGACGCACGGCGCCATCTATCTGAGCATGAAAACGGAAGACGAACTGCTGGCGCGCGTCAAGCGCTGGATTGCGCGCTTGATGATTATTTTCTTTGTGCTGAACACCGCCGTCGTGGCGATGACGCTCTTTCTGCACCAGCACATCGCCGACCGTTATCTGGCGCAGCCGCTCTTTGTGATCTTTCCGGCCCTGGCGCTGGCAGCCGTCCTATTGGCGGGCTGGATGGTGGATCGGGCGCACTATTTTATCGCCTTTCTGCTTTCGTCGACCATGATCGCAGGGCTGCTCTTCTCGGCGGCCATCGGCCTGTACCCCAACCTGCTGCCTTCAACGCTCGACCCCGCCTACAGCCAGACAATCTTTAACGCCGCCTCGCAGCCAAACACACTGACGGTGATGCTGGTGATGGCAGTCTTGGGGATGCCCTTTGTGCTGCTGTATACGGCAGGCGTGTACTATATCTTTCGCGGCCGGGTGCGTATCGGCCCGGCCAGCTACTAAATGATTGAAAAGCGGCTGCTGCGGCTCAACCGCACAGCGAGTACGCTGCTGGCGGCGGCTGTCGCCGCCGGTGTGCTGGCTACACTGCTGCTGGTGGGGCAGACTTGGCTGCTGAGTCGAGTGATAGACACTGTTTTTTTGCGCGGCGGCGATCTGTCTGCCGTTTCCCCGCTGCTGGCGGCGGCGCTCCTGCTGCTGCTCCTGCGCAGTGCCGCCGGCGGGCTGACGGACCTGCTGCTCCAGCGCGCCGCAGGCCACATCAAAGGCGACCTGCGCCGCCAACTCACTGCGCATCTTTTCGTGTTGGGGCCGATCTATATGCAGGGCGAAAGGTCGGGCGAACTGGTCAACACCCTGGGCGGCGGGGTGGAAACGCTGGACGAGTATGTGACGCAATATCTGCCGGCGCGCTACTGGGCGGTGGTCAACCCGCTGCTAATCTTCGCCGCCATTTTGCTGCTGGACCCGCCTACAACGCTCGTGCTGCTGTTTGCCGGGCCAATGCTTGTGCTGCTGCTGGCGTTGATTGGCGGCCAGGCCCAGCGGTTGACACAGCGCCGCTTTGCCGAGTTGAGCTGGATGAGCGCCTTCTTTCTCGACATCCTGCAGGGGCTGCCGACGCTCAAGCTCTTTGGCCGCAGCAAGGAGCAGGCCGCCACCATCGAGGGCATCAGCCGCCGCTATGGCGATACGACCATGCAGGTGCTGGCCACTGCGTTTCAAAGCTCGCTCGTCATGGAATGGGCCGCCACCGCGGCCACAGCCATGGTAGCACTGGAAGTCAGCCTGCGGCTGGTGGCCGGCGCCATGCCCTTTGCGCCGGCGCTGGCCGTCCTGCTGCTGACGCCGGAGTTCTTTCTGCCGCTGCGCCAGTTGGCGATCAAATACCATGCCGGCGCCGCGGGCAAGGCGGCAGCCGAACGCATCTTTGCCATCCTGGATCAGACCAACGCACCGGCGCTAATCCAACCAGTGCCGATCCAACCAGTGACGGCTCAGCCTGCGCCGGCAGGCGGCAGCGCGGCAAACTGCCCGGCAGTCCACCACCCTGTTGCGGGGACAGGCGGGGACATTATTTTTGAAAAAGTCACGTTTACCTACCCAGCACTGGAGGGGGCGAACTCGCGCCCGGCTGCCGTCACCGACCTCTCTTTTGTGCTGCCGCAGGGCTGGACGACGGCGCTGGTCGGCCCCAGTGGGGCCGGCAAGACGACAGTGGCCAATCTGCTGCTGCGCTTTCTGGAACCCAGCGCCGGGCAGATCTGCCGCGGCGGTGCGCCGTTGTCTGCCATGGACCCCGCAGCCTGGCGGCGGCAGGTGGCTTGGGTTCCACAGCAGCCGCACCTCTTTGCCGGGACGGCGGCAGACAACATCCGGCTGGGAAAGCCGGAGGCCGGGCTGGACGAAGTGATCGCCGCGGCCAAGGCGGCCCACGCCCACGAATTTCTGGCGGCCTTGCCGCAGGGTTACGCCACGCCGCTGGGAGAAGGGGCCGCCCGGTTGAGCGGCGGACAGCGGCAGCGGCTGGCCATTGCCCGCGCTCTGCTCAAAGATGCGCCGCTGTTGATTTTGGATGAAGCCGGCGCCGGCCTGGACGCCGAAAGTGAGGAACTGATTGCGGACGCGCTGCAGCGGCTGCCGGAGGGGCGCACTGTGCTGCTGATTGCCCACCGGCTCAATCTCGCCGCAACCGCGGATCAAGTGATCGTCCTGCAAGCAGGGCGCAGCGTCGAGCAGGGCCGGCCCGACGCGCTGCTGGCGAGCGATACGCTTTACCGCCGGCTGGCGGCAAGCTTTGTGGGGGTGAACTGACGGATGAACGCCTTGCCGCGCTTGTTCAGGTTGATCGGTCCGCTGCGCTGGTGGCTTGTGCTGGGTGTGCTGCTCAGCTTTGCCGCCAGCGGAGCCAGCGTGGGGCTGCTGGCCGTCTCGGCCTATCTCATCTCCAAAGCCGCCGTCTCCACCACTCTGGTGGATCTGTCGCTGCTGATCACCGGCGTGCGCTTTTTTGCCATCGCGCGCGCTGCGCTGCGCTACAGCGAGCGCTATATCAACCACAAGGCTACCTTTCGTATTCTCACGCGGCTGCGCGTCTGGTTCTACACGGCGATTGAACCGCTGGCGCCCGCCGCTTTGGCGGACAGCCACAGCGGCGATCTGCTGGCGCGCATCGGCGCCGACATTGAGACGCTGGAGAATTTCTATCTGCGGGTGCTGATCCCGCCGCTGGTCGCGGCGCTGGTGACGGCGGTCGCCTGTGGGATTTTGGGCGCGTTTGACTCCCGCCTGGCGTGGGCGCTGCTCTTCTTTGTGCTGGTGACGGGCGTAGCGCTGCCGCTGGCGAGCCGGCTGCTCAGCCGGCAGGCAGCGGCAGCAGTCATTGGCTTGCGCGGCAAACTCAATATTGGCCTGCTGGACACCGTGCAGGGGATGGCCGACCTGCTGGCCTATGGGCAGGCGGACATCCAGCAGGCGCGTGTCGAGACGCTCACCCGCCAACTGCACCGCCAACAAGAACGGCTGGCGCTGGTGCGTGGGGTGAGCAGCGGATTGGGCACCCTGTTCACTGGCCTGGCCGGGCTGACAGTGCTGGGGCTGGCCATCCTGCTCGTGCATAGCGGCGGGCTTGATGGCGTCTGGCTCGCCCTGCTGCCGATCACGGCCATCGCCGCCTTTGAAGCCGTTCAGCCGCTGTCGCAATCCCTGCAGTGGCTGGAGATCAGCCAGGCCGCCGCACAGCGTATCTTTGCGCTGATTGATACGCCACCGGCTGTGGTCGAGACGCCCATAACTGGGGGTGTGTCGAGCAAAACTGATGCACCGCCAAGAGCTGTGTTCGCGCCCAAACGGGGCGCTGCGCCCGCCCTCAGCTTCTCCAACGTTCGCTTTCGCTATGCCGCGGGGCAGCCGTGGGCGCTGGATGGGTTGGATTTGCAGATTCCCGGCGGCAGCAGCGTCGCCATCATGGGGGCCAATGGGTCGGGCAAGAGCACGATCGTCAATCTGCTGCTGCGCTTCTGGGAGTATCCGCACGGGTCGATCCGTGTGGATGGCGTCGAACTGCGCGACCTGGCGGTGGACGAAGCGCGTGCGCTCTGCAGCGTGGTGCCGCAGCAGACCCATCTATTCAACGCTACCATCCGCGACAACCTGTATCTGGCTGCGCCCGACGCCGGCGACGAGCAGTTGGTCGCAGCCTGCCGTCAGGCGCAGATTCATGACTGGATCGCGGGGTTGCCGCAGGGCTATGACACGCTGATCGGCGAAAATGGTCTGCTGCTCAGCGGCGGCGAGCGCCAGCGGCTGGCCATTGCGCGCGCCATCCTCAAGGACGCGCCGATCTTGATCCTGGATGAGGCCACGGCGCAGTTGGATGCGCTCACCGAGCAGGCGCTGCTGGCGTCGCTGCGCCCCTTCATGGCAGGGCGCACCACCATCGTGATCACCCACCGGCGGGCGGCGCTGGCCGGCGTGGATGAGGTGGTGCAGTTGGAGAAGGGACGGGTTGCTCAGCCGGCAGCCAAGAAGATGCGCACCAGAGCAGACCATTCTTCCTCCAGCGGTGCGGAGGCGGCAGGCTGGCCGGCGCGACGGTACCAGTAGCCGGCATTATCCAAATCGCCTTCGACCCGATGCAGATAGGCGTGCACCCAGTCCAGTTCCGGACTGCCGGGCTGCGTCACATCGTGGGCGGCGTTCCAGTCGCCCTTGGCCGCATACCACAGCGCCTGCAAGGCAGGGTTAAGCCCCGTCGGCGGCGCCGCCTGATCCAAAGATGCTTTGAATTCCGTTTCTGTGATCATATCATTCTCTTTTGCACTATGTATTCATCAAATGTGTATTCAGCAAATGTGTGTTCAGCAAAATTCCGCTAACTTCTCTGCCGTGGGTCAAGCGCATCGCGCAGACCATCGCCGATGAAATTGATCCCCAAGATCGTCAGCGAAATCAACAGCCCCGGAAAGAGCACCATCCAGGGGAACTGCGTCATATAGTTGCGCCCATAATAGAGCAGGCTGCCCCACGTCGGCACATCGGGCGGAAAGCCTACGCCCAGGAAGGAGAGGGTGGATTCGGTGAGGATAGCCGCCGCCACTTCCAGTGTCGCCGCCACAATGATAATACCAAAGACATTGGGCAGGATGTGGCGCGCCATGATGCTGCCGGAGCGGGAGCCGACGTTGACCGCCGCTTCTACAAACTCCTTCTGCTTGAGAGAGAGCACCGAGCCGCGCACCATGCGCGCCGTAGGCATCCACCCCAGCACGCCGATCACGGTCACCACCATGATAAAGGCGCCCATCTCCAGCCCAAAACGCTGGCGCAGCGGGTCGCGGAAGAGCGCCATGGCGACCAGCAGCAGCGGAATCTGCGGCAGCGTCAACATCATATCGGTGAAACGCATCAACAGGTTGTCGATGCGCCGCACATAACCCGCCAGCAGGCCGACAAAT
The DNA here is from genome assembly GCA_038205395.1 of Caldilineales bacterium. Taxonomy (GTDB): domain Bacteria; phylum Chloroflexota; class Anaerolineae; order Caldilineales; family Caldilineaceae; genus Fredericiella. The sequence continues at coordinate 25,693 of JBBRBX010000056.1, read as the reverse complement.
GTGCCGACCACAATCGCAATGGCCATGGCGACAAAGCCGACCGACAGCGAAATCCGGCCGCCGTACAACACGCGCGCCAGCATGTCGCGCCCCAGGTCGTCGGTTCCCATCGGGTGGGCGGCGGATGGCCCCTGGCTCGACACCATGATGTCGATGGCTTTGGGGTCCACCGGATAGAGCAGCGGCCCCACCAACACGCCGGCGACGATGGTCCCCAGCAGGAGCAGGCCAAAGATCGCCAGCTTGTTGCGCCGAAACTGGCTCCAGGCATCGCCCCACAAGGTGCGCTGTTTGCGCTGTCGTCCGCCCTGCAGCTCGAGCGGCGGTGCAGCGGCGGCGCCGGCAGTAATGCTCATGGCGATGCTCCTTCGCTAACTGTAACGGATGCGGGGGTCCAAAAACCCATACGTAATATCGGCGACCAGGTTAAACAGCACGACCAGCACCGCAAAGATCATCAGGCAGGTCTGTACGACGGGGATGTCGTTGCTCTGGATCGAGGTAATCAGCAGTTGGCCGATGCCGTTGACGGCGAAAATCTGTTCCGTGACGATGGCACCGCCAAAAATGCCGGGGATGCCCAGCGCCACCAGCGTCACCACCGGAATCATGCTGTTGCGCACCACATGGCGCACGACAACAAGCTGCTCGCTCAGCCCTTTGGAGCGCGCCGTGCGCACATAGTCCATGCGCAGATTCTCGATCACCGACGAGCGGGTGAAGCGGCTGGTGGTAGCCATCTGGAAAAAGGCCAGCACGGCCACCGGCATGGCGATCTGGCGCAGTTGTTCGAGAAAGGTGGCCCAATCGTTTACGCGCAAGGTGGTGTTGTAGAGGGTGGGAAACCAGCCCAGCCAGACGGCGAAAATCTGGATCAACAGCACGCCGGTGAAAAAGGTCGGCAGCGAAAAGCCGATGACGGAAATGACGCTGGAAAACTGGTCGAAGAGCGAATTCTGGCGATAGGCCGCATAGATGCCCAGCGGCACAGCCAGCAGCAGCGAAAGCAGATAGGCCGTGCCCACCACCCAGATGGTCTGCGGCAGCCGCTCGATAATAATATCCACCACGGGTTTGCCGCGGCTGGTCCACGATGTGATGCGCAGCCGATTTTCGGAATCACCGATCTGCAGCCCGGTCGCCTTCTCCAGCGCATTGAGCGGTTCGATGACCATGAACTGGTAGCCCCATTTGGCATAGCGCACCAGGAACGGATCATTGACGCCCAGCGCCTGGCGAATACGTTCTTTCACTTCTTGCGGGATACTTTGCGGCAAGTTGGAGGTGGGATCGCCGGGGGCGAGATCGAGCAGGGCAAAGATGACAAAGCTGATGAAAATCAGCGTCGGGATGGCCGTGAGAATGCGGCGGATAACGTATTGACCCATAGCGGCTCCAGTCACGCCTATTGAGATTCAGCTTGTGGCCTGCGACAGACAATTTGCTTCTGCCGCAGGCCACACTGTGGTTACGTCTACACTGCGCCTATGCGGGGCGCACTAGCGCGTGCGGTGCCAGTCTTCGATGTTCCACTCTTCGCTGTCCCAACCGTTGACATCGATATTGGCGAGGTCGTTGGCATAGGCGGAGACGGAGGCACGGAAGATCAACGGGATGTTGACCACCTCCTGCGCCATCATGTCATTGAGTTCAATGGCGATGCGGGCGCGCTCGGCGGGGTCGGTGGCTGCCTGTAGTTCGCTGAACTTGGCGTCATAGTCAGGGCTGCACCAGCGTTCGGTGTTGTTGGCGTTCCAAGCGTTCTCGCGCGCGGCAATGTTGCTGTTGCCGCCGATTTCACACAGCCAGCCGGCCAGATAGACCTGCGGGTCAAGCCCTTCGGGACCATTGGTGAACATCTGCACATCGGCGTAGAATTTGCCCAGCGTGTCCGGGCTGGCCGGGTCGCCACCAAAGTAGACGGCGGCTTCCACATTCTTGAGTTCGGCCTCCACCCCAATCTGCTTCCACCACTGCTGGATCAGCGCCTGGGTCTTCTGGCGCACCGAGTTGGTCGAGGTCTGGAAGAGCAGCTTGAGCGGCGTGCCGTCCGCCGTCTCGCGCAGGCCGTCGCCGTTGGAATCGATATAGCCGGCATCGTCCAGCAGCTTGTTGGCGCCGTCGATGTCCTGCGGCAGGCAGCCGTCATTGTTGGTGGAAACGACAGCCGGCGGGCCGGAGAGAATGTTGCAGGTAGGCACGCCGCCCGCGCCGTAAAGCTGCTCAGCAATAATCTGGCGGTCGATCGCCATCGAGAGGGCCTGGCGCACAGCCAGGTCGCTGAGGAAGGGGTGCGGGTTGGGGTCATCCTTTGTCCACTCCGAGCGCTGGTCGCCCAGGTCGGGGTCAGGATTGGTAAAGTTGATCAGGATGCGCTCGACATTGCCGGCAAAGGCACTGCCGACCGTGCCGTTGCCTTTGGCTTGCATGTCATTCAGCACGGCAGGCTCGACCTGCAGGTTCCAGCCATAGTCAGCCTCGCCGGTTTCCAGCACGGCGCGCGCCGAGGCGGAGGCGTCTTCCGCACCGCGGAAAGTTACTTCCGAGAAGTGCGGCTTGTTTGGCTCACGATAGTTCTCGTTGATCTCAAAGACCACCGTGTCGTTGGCGCGGAACTCCTTCACCTTGTAGGGGCCGGTGCCGATGGGATTGGTATTGGCATCGGCGCAGCCTTGCGCAGCAGCGCCGATGCAGTCAGCAAACTGTGCCTTCTGAATCACCGGGGCGAGATAGCCGCCAAACGGGCCATAGGGATAGGGAGTGGGGCCGTCAAAGGTGATTTTGACCGTCTGCGTATCGACCGCTTCCACACTGGTCACGCCGGTGAAGGTCTGGGCCGACGTGCAGCCGGTGTCGACATTGGTGCAGTACTGCCAGGAGAAAACCACATCGTCCGCCGTCACGGGTGTACCGTCGGCCCAGACCACGCCGGACTTGAGGGTGTAGGTGATGGTGGTCAAATCGGCGGAGATGCCGCCATTCTCAAGCGTCGGCACATCTTGCGCCAGGGCAGGGATCAACGTGCCGTCCGGCGCGACCTCGATCAGCGCTTCCAGCACCAGCGAAGCGGCATGAAAATCTTTGGTGCCGGTGGAGAGATAGGAGTTCATAATCGAAATTTCTTGCCAGTAGACCAGCGTCAGCGGGCCGTCGGTGCCGCGGCCAGGCTCCGCCGGCAGATCCGAAGCGGCGGGCGCAGCGCCTTCCGCGGGCGCGGCGGCGGTGGCTTGTTCAGCCCCGCTCTGTTCAGAGCCGGTGGATGGGGCCGGTGCGGCGCAGGCGGCGAACAGCAAAGTCAGGGCAGCCAGCACCCCAATCAACGGGATGATTCTGCGTTGCCTCAAGTCGCGCATGGGATAGTGCTCCTTTGTGCGTGAACGATACGGTTGAAAGGGTTGTCAAACGGACTACAAGAACAGAGTAAGGCGAAAGGTTACGGCTACAACAGGCAACGACGGGGTCGTTTGAGGGGGCAATCTTACAGCCTGCCGGCAATTGTGTCAACTGCGTTTTTTATGTGCCCGCTTGGCTGCGAAAGCTGCGGCGAAGCGTGTGTTTACTTGGCCACCCGTTCCGCACTGTCGAACTTCTCTAGGGCGGCAATCACGCGCGGCGGCGCCTGGCGGGTGTGCGTCTTCAGAAATTCCGCCACGCGCGCGGCGGAAATGCCGCTGTCTGCGGCGCGCTTGAGCGTGCGCTGGGTGATGCGGTAGACGTAATCGGGGTAGGAGCGCTGCCACTCGGCAAAGCGCTCGACGCGGAAGCGGTCGGAAAGCGAAACATCCGGCGACACCGTAACGGTAAAGTCTTCGGCTACGCTGATCTTGGGGTGTACATTTTCCTCCGGCTGGGGCACATCATGGCCCAGCCAGGCGGCGCCCCAGCGGCTGAGCGACACCAGCAGGTTGTCGCCCACCGACGGGTCGGCCAGATCCATCACGCGCAGCCAGTGCAGCGGGCCGCGCAGCAAAAAGTGAATCAACGCACCTTCGACAAGGTTCCACTTGTCGAAACCTTTGAGGAACTCTTGCGTACTGTTTTGACGAATATACCAACTGTCATAATCGCCGGTTGGCCGTTGAAAATCGGGTTCGACGGACTGGATGGCGTGGGCCACATCATCCTGTGTGTACCAGATGCCGGGCTGCAGTTGACCCAGCAGGCGGAGAAGCGTTTGGCGGGTTTGCAAGGGATCATTTTTCCAACTGCCGGTCTCGGTGCACTCAAAGTCCGGGGTCTGGCACAAGTCGTTCCAGTCAGGCGAGCTTTGCCACGCCTCGAACAGCACATAACGCTGCTCGGCGCGGCTTTTGTCGAGAAAGGCGCGCACGCTGTTGTTGGTCAGTTGGATATGGTCGCCGTCGCGACGAAACCAGCCGGCGCGGGCGGCGACATGCAGGAGCAGCCCCAGCCGCCGGTTGAGGTCGGGCATATCGCTGCTGTAGGGCAGCCGCAGCCGCTGCACCAGGCGGTCCACGTCGTCGGGGTGGGGGCCGGCAGCCGTCACGCGCAGCCGCTCGCTGTAGACAAACCCCAGCAGCGTGCTGGCATCGTCGAGAAAGCTGTCGTCGGCCAGCGTCTGGCGCGCGGCGGGTGGAGGCGCCATCGGCTTGACCGCCAGCCCACTGACAGCCGCCGGGTTCTGCGGGTGCGGCAGCCAGGCCGTAATGTCGCTGGGCAGATAGATGATGGTGTGCGCCTTTTGACCGGCGCCTTTGAAACCGCGGCCCAACAGGCCGAAGTAGTAGAGCAGTTCGGCGACGCTTTCCGGGTTGAGCCAGGGTGCCTCGCGCTCCAGCTTGGCCGGCCCCATCTGGCGGATCGGCCCAAACTGGCGGCTGAACTGCGCTTCAGGCAGCTCGCCATGTTCGCGCAGCAGCACGCTGATGGCCTCTTCGGCTTCAGCCCAATAATCGGTTGCGTCCTGATAGGCCATCTGGACGTTGGTTGGGTCCGTCAGTTGCGCAGCCAGCAGTTCGACACGCTTTTCGCGCGACGTCTCTTCGAGAAAAGCATTGCGCAGCTCGGCGAGCACGTCGATCAGAAAATCGGGATAATCAGCCAGCATCTGGGCTGTCGTGGGCATAGTACTACCAGGATACCACCTATGGATTAGCTTTGCAGCTTTACAGTAACCGTAATACGCAATTCACAATTTTTGCCGGATTCGTTATACTATTAGTCAATTATAAGGCGACAAGACACCTGTCAATACATCTGAACGGTGGGGATCGCCTATAAAGGAGAACCTATTTCATGAGCACAAACACAACTTCCAGCGCAGCCAGAGGCAATCTGTTCGATCAGATGGCGCTGGCAGGCCGCCTGTTGTTCGATGGGCGCGTGCCTTTCAATCTCAAGCTGATGCTGCCTATTGCCGCCATCCTGTACTGGCTCTGGCCTATTGACCTGATGCCTGGTCTGCCCTTCGACGATATGGCGGTGCTCTTTGTCGCCATGACTCTTTTCATCCAACTGGCCAACCAGGCCGTGGCCAAGCAAGTGAATCCGCAAAGCGGCAGCGCCAACCGCAGCGCCGGCGGGTCTGATGCGTCAGCCAATCCGTCCAGTGAACCGAACGTCGTCGACACAACCTGGCGCGTCATCGAGTAAATAATGCCATCGCCCTACCCCAACGGCAGCGAACAAACCTTTTCTACCACGGAGGTGGCTTACCACCTGCAGGTGCCCGCCGACATACTGCACAGTTGGAACCAACGCTTTGGCCGCTTTCTGAGCATGCAGGTGGGGGGCGATGAGTCGCGCTATTCGACTGCGGATGTCGCCGCCCTGGTGATGGTGCAAAGGCTGGTCGAGCAGGGGCTGACTGACGAACAAGTAGGCGAACGCCTTACCCCCAAACGCATCATTCGCGACGACGCGCCCTCCTTGGCGCTCAACAGTGACCAGGCCCGCCAGATTGTCGACTCGAAGGCTACGCTGCTGCCGCAGGCGCTGGGAGATATTCTCAGCGCCATCGCCAGCAGCCAGCAATCGGTGCTCAACAGCCAATCCACCGTGCGGGAAGTGGTCGGCGTGGTGGTGCAGGACAATTTTAATCTTAAGGAAGAAAACCGCAAACTCCGCGATCGCATGTTGGAACTGGAGCGCGTGCTGGCCGAATATCAGCGGCGGGAAGAGACGCGCAAAGAGCGCATGGAGAACCGCCTGCGTGCGCTGGAAGGCACGGTGGCGGCCCTCCAGCAGCAGCTTGTCCAGATGATCCAGGTGCAGCGCCCACCCAAGCGCCGCGGCTGGTGGTGAGAATTCTCTTAACTGCCCCAAGCCCCCAAAGTACCCCAAAGTAACTGTGCGGCATGATCTATCGCCTGTCAGACAAATGTGCTTTTGTGGCGCAGCTTCGCACTACATGCTTGCTTGCCAACTTGTCTTGCAGCAAAATTTGTTTTACCATTTTGATGGACCTTTGTGTGATGAACTCTGCTGTACATGCTGGCGGATGACGATGATGTAGCAGCCGCGTAGACAGCAAGTGCCATTTGGGATAGGGCCCCCAACGAATGTTGTCCACTTCATTTATCCACCCTAAATTATAAGGAGTGTGTTCATGCAAAGTCAGAAAGACCGTCCGCAAATGGGCATGCATTGGTTGCGCCGTCATTGGATCGTATTTATGGTCGTTGCCGCTGCCTGCGCCTTATTGCTAGCCGGACAACCGCTGTTGGCTGCCGGCGCGCCGCCGGCAATAAACCAGACCGTTCCACCGCCCACCCCGGCGCCGAGTGTTCCAACGCCAGGTGCTGAAAAAGAAGATAAGGACAAATCCGATAATAATGCCCCCGGCTCCAGCGAATCACAGCCGGCTGCTCCAACCGAGGTTGCCGTTGATGCTGCGCCACTAGTCGACAGCCTCAGTCTATTTACGGCAGTCGTCAATACGTCGGCGATCAATGTGCGCCAAGGGCCTGGTCTGAACTTCCCTGTCGTGGGTGGTCTCTCACAAGGGGACATCGTAACAGTGGAGGCACGCAATGCGGCAGGCGACTGGTGGTTGATCTGCTGCGTACCGGCAACCCAGACACGCGGCTGGGTGAGTGCGGCGCTCGTCGCACCGAATTTTTCTGCTGAGCAAGCGGCGCTGCTGCCGTTGGCGAATGCGATGGCCGATGTGATGGCCGATGCCGCCCCGCCGGTTACACCGGAACCGACCACTGAAGTTGTCGCTGAAACAGTGGCGGCGGAGACCGGCGAGGCAACTGTAGAAACCCCTGCCGAGGTGACGGTAGAAGCAATGATGGAGCCGACTGCGGAAGTCCCTGCTGAGGTGACTGCAGAAGCAATGATGGAGCCAGCCACGGAAGCCTCGCCGGAGATGTTGCCCTCAACCGGTGGCGAACAGGGCAACTGGCCGCTGGTGGGGGCTGGATTTTTTGTCGCCGCTCTGGTGGCAATTGAGCTGATGCGCCAGCTTGTGTTGCGCAAGAATGTCTAAACACGCTTAAACGGCAGACGCCGGGGTGCAGAACTACTCAGCCACACCCCGGCGTCTTGTTTACCGCCGCTATCCCCAGCGCACCTGCGGACTATCACTTCCGGCTTACAAACAATTCGTCCACCAGCACTTCCCCCACCAGGTCATACTCCATGGCCCCGTTGATGTGCACCTGCAGGAATTCGCCGATCGGCGCGCCCTGGATGTTGGGGATCAGCACCAGGCCATCGATCTCCGGCGCGTCGCGGTAGCTGCGGCCCAGCACCAGCGGCGCGCCGGTGCCTTCCACCTCGCCTTCGCCTTCCACCAACACATCGAGCAGCCGGCCCACCTGGGCCTGGTTCTTGCGCAGGCTGATCGGCTGCTGCACCTGCATCAGGCGATCATAGCGCTCCTGCTTGACCGCATCGGGCACTTGGTTGTCCAATAGGGCCGAAGGGGTGCCCGGCTCAGGGCTGAACAGAAAGGCCCCCACTTTGTCGAACTCGATGGCGCGCACAAAATCGAGCAGCCCCGCAAATTCTTCTTCCGTCTCGCCCGGATAGCCCACAATAAAGGTCGTGCGCAGCGTCACATCCGGCATGGCAGCGCGCAGCTTGCTGATGTGGTCGTGCACCATCTCCACGCGGCTGGGCCGGTGCATGCGCCGCAGCGTGCGCGGGTCGCCGTGCTGCAAGGGCATGTCCAGATAGGGGACAATCTTGGGCTGCGCCGCCATCACCTCGATCAGTTGGTCGGAGACGTGGCCGGGGTAGGCGTACATGAGGCGAATCCAGCGCAGCCGCTCGTCGCTGCGGTTGCTCAAAGCCGTGAGCAGGCGCGGCAGGCTGTCGGGTTCGCCCCAGTCGCGCCCATAGTCGGTCGTGTCCTGGGCGACGATCACCAACTCGCGCGCCCCCGCCGCCACCAGCGAGAGAGCTTCGTCGACAATGGCTTCCAGCGGGCGCGAGCGCAGCTTGCCTTTGAAGCTGGGAATGGTGCAGAAGGCGCACGGCGCATTGCAGCCGTCTGAAATCTTGAGATAGGCGCTGCCGGCGGGCACGGGCGGGCGCGGCGTGGGCAGGTCAAAGCTGATCTGCGGGTCGTCCAGCAGCGCCGGAACCGTTGCCTTATCACCGGCGGCGGACGGCTGGCCGAGCAGATCGTACTGGGCAAAGCGGCGCTGCGTCTTGCCGCCGCGCACCTGCTGGAGCAGTTCCAGCACCTCCATCCAGCGGCGGGTGCCCAACAGCCCGTCCACCTTGGCCACACGCGCCAGCACCTCCGACCCGTTGCGCTGCGCCAGGCAGCCGGCGGCGATCAGCAGTTGGTCCTTGCGCTTGCGCTTGCCCAGCTCCTGCAGCACCCCGATCGACTCTTCCTTGGCGGCTTCCAAAAAACCGCAGGTGTTGACGATCAGCACGTCGGCGTCGCGGGCCGCCGTTGTGGGCCGGTAGTCGGCCTGGCGCAGCAGCATTTCCATGCCGTCGCTGTCTACTTTATTCTTCGGACAACCCAATGTAATCAGATGATACTTCATTTGCGTCCTCTGCTAACTCCTGCTCACGTCGCCAGGCGCCGAGCATATCCAGCATCGCCTGGTAGCGGTGAGCGGCCTCCCGCCGCGCGGGGGCCGTATTCATGCTCGCAGCTGTGCGCACCAGCACAGACTGCGTAAATTCCATCATATTGCTGCGGCGCTGGGGCAGGGTCAGCCCCCGCATGTAGCCCATGCTCAGGTTGTAGGCCAGCGCCTGCACCCCCAGCTTGGTCAGCTTGTCGGCATCCCACAGAATTGCCGTTTCCAGCGGCGTCAGCGGGGGTGCGTCTGTGGGCCGGTACAGTCCGGCGTGGCGGCTGATGGCATCGACCACCGCCGCCACCTTCTGCGGCGGAAAATCGGTCGTGGAGAGGAGGCGCCGGGCTTCGCGTGCGCCGGCCTGGCCGTGGGCGGGTGAACCTTTGCGAATATCGTGCAGCCAGGCCGCCGCCTCCACCACTTCGCAATCGGCGTCCGTGCGCTGGGCCAGCCAGAGCGCCGTGCTCACCACCGTCTGGATATGCTCCCAGCGATAGGCAAAGGGAACCGCACTGTCGCTGCGCACCTTCCAGGCTTTGCGCGCTTCCGCCATCGCCTGCTTTTCGGCCTGTTGGCGACAGGCCAGCCGCCACTCCGGCAGCGCTTGTTTGGGAGCCGTCTTTGCCATAAAACCTTGCTGCGCCTACTTCGTTTCCGGCTCTACCGATTCCGCCGAGGCCGCCGGCGCATCCAAGTCTAAAATTCGGTACGGATAAGCGTTGATCACTTCCGTCTCACAGTAACGGGTCTGCACCACCACATCGCGCCGGTAGAGATGGATGTGGCCGTGCAGCAGATAGCGCGGCTTGAACCAGCGCATAAAGGTCAAAAAGCTTTTAAAGCCCTGGTGCGGCAGATCATCCTGGTCGTGGATGCCCCACGGCGGCGAGTGCGCCACCAGCACATCCAGATAGCGCCCATAGCGGATGCGGTTGCGCAGCAGCTTGGGCGCCAGCCGGTAGATGTTCCCCCACATTTCGCTTTGCGAATATTGAAAGCGCGGCGCACTGTTGTAGCGGATCGACCCTTCCAGCCCCGCCAGCAGCAGCGATCCCTCGTGGGCGGTGTCGCGATGCAGGTTGATGGCCCCCATCGGCTCCGAGCGCGCCTGCCAGTTGTCCCCCTTGCCCGCCTGGTACTCAACGTCGCGCGCGTGATTTCCGTTCACATAGTATACTTGGCGGCCAAGCATCGTCATGACGTAATCCAAGTAGTAGTGCGGCAGGTCGCCGCAGCTAATGATCAGATCCACCTCACCCACATGACGCTTGATGCCGGCGCTGTACAGTATAGGCTCAACTTTGTCACAGATTACCAACGCGCGCATAGCCTTCCCATTCTATCACCGGCGGCGATGGAGAGACAACGAAGCGGGCGCGAAGGAACACAACAGGAACGCAATGGGCGGCGCCGGCGTTGCAATGGGAGCCTTGAGACAGATTTCTCTGCACTTCTGAGGCTTGATCCGTCTATGAACAGCAGGCGTACCCAAATGAGTTTTAGCCCAATTCGCTCCGTGGAACATCACTTGAATCATGTACAGCCTGTTAGCAGCCAGGGCAGGCAAGGTAGACAGGTCAAACAGCCTGGCCTGCTGCGGCGACCGCTGCTGCTGGTGCTGGGCGTGCTCCTGGCCGGATCGGCGGCCGTTTCCTTTCCCTTTGTCTGGCAGGGCTGGGTGCAGGCGCAGTATGGAAAGCTGATCTACAGCGCAAGCGATGTGCCGGCGGAGCGCGTGGCGCTGGTGCTGGGCGCGCGCGTCTACGCCAATGGCCGCCTGAGCGGCATGCTGCGCGACCGGGTGGAGACGGCCGTGGCGCTTTATAAAGCAGGCAAGGTGCAAAAGCTGCTGATGAGCGGCGACAACAGCAGCTTGGAATACAATGAACCGGACGCCATGGCGGCGCATGCCATGGCGATGGGTGTGCCCGCCGAGGATATCCAGCCCGACTATGCCGGGCGCCGCACCTACGATTCCTGCTACCGGGCGCGCGCCATCTTCCAAGTGGACTCCGTGGTGGTCGTCACCCAGGCGTTCCACCTGCCGCGCGCGCTCTTTCTGTGCAGCCAACTGGGTCTGCAGGCCATAGGCGTCGCCGCCGATCAACGCCCGTATGACCCGCGTTCCATTGCCTGGTCGGAGACGCGCGAGGTGCCGGCCACCTTTTTCGCCCTGCTCGACGTTCTGCGCCGCGGCCCGCCCGCCGTGCTGGGGGATCCGATTCCGTTGTCGGAGCCGTAATCCGCCAGTGAGGCGGATTACCCCAATCGGACGCGCCGGCGCGATACTAAGGCTTCTCCAGCAACCCAACCCCCGGCAACCCAACCCGTGGAGGATAGATGCCGCCGATGCCAAAACCCGATCCTGCCTACGTGCAGTGGCTTGTTGAACATTCCATGCTGCACAGCGCCGAGCTTCTGGCGCGTGCCTATGCCGGCCAGGGGCGGATGTGGCTGCACCCCTACGCCGCCACCCAGCCGCGCGCTGCCTCGGATAAGGCATCAGTCTGGTTTGCCGCCTATCCCCCTTCGATTGTCACACGGCCGGGCGAGTCGGTGCTGGCAGTATTGGGCGATCCTGCTCTCTGGCAGGCGCTGACCGCCATCGGCATCCGTGCCGTGCATACCGGGCCGATGAAGCGTTCGGGCGGGCTGCGCGGGCAAGAATACACCCCCTCCATCGACGGCAATTTTGACCGCATTGCCATGGACATCGACCCGCAGTTTGGTGCGCTGGAAGAGTTTACAGCCATGTGCGCCGTAGCCGCGGCCAACGGCGCCATCGTCATAGATGACATCATCCCCGGCCATACCGGGAAAGGCGCTGATTTTCGCCTGGCGGAACTGGCCTACGACGAATATCCCGGCCTCTATCACATGGTTGAAATCCAGCGCAGCGACTGGGAATTGCTGCCTCCTGTGCCGCCGGGTCACGACTCGGCCAATCTTTCCGAGCAGCGTGTAGACGCGCTCTATGCGCGCGGCTATATCGTCGGCAGGCTCTCGCGCACCATCTTTTATGCGCCCCGCATCAAAGATACGGACTGGAGCGCAACGGATGTAGTGACCGGCGTGGATGGCGTCGAGCGGCGTTGGGTCTATCTGCACTACTTCAAGGACGGCCAGCCGACGCTCAACTGGCTCGACCCCTCCTTTGCCGCCGCCCGCATGATCATCGGCGACGCGCTCCACTCGCTGGGGGTGCTGGGGGCAGGCGGCCTGCGGCTGGACGCCAACGGCTTTCTGGGCATCGAGCGGCGCGCCGGCGGACGCGCCTGGTCGGAAGGCCATCCGCTGTCGGTGATCGCCAACCAACTGATCGGCGGCATGGTGCGCAAGTTCGGCGCCTTCACCTTCCAAGAACTCAACTTGACGGTGGATGACATCGCCGCCATGTCGCAGGGGGGCGCCGACCTCTCCTATGACTTCATTACGCGCCCGGCCTACCACCATGCCCTCGTCACCGGCAGCAGCGAGTTTTTGCGTTTGATGCTGCACACCCTGCACGCGCAGGGGATCGACCCGGCCGCGCTGATCCATGCGCTGCAAAACCATGATGAGCTGACGCTGGAACTGGTGCATTTCTGGACGCTGCACGCTGAAGACGAATTTACCTATCAAGGCCGCGTTTTGCGCGGGGCGAAACTGCGCGAGGCGATCCGGGCGGAGATGTACAGCCGGTTGTCCGGCCCTGCCGCGCCCTACAACCTGCCCTTTGTCACCAATGGTGTGGCCAGCACAACAGCCACGGTCATCGCCGCCGCCCTCGGCATCAGCGATATCAGCGCCCTGAGCGAGAGCCAGGTGCAGCAGATTCAGCGCTGCCACCTGCTTTTGTGCATGTACAACGCCTTGCAGCCTGGCGTCTTTGCCTTGTCCGGCTGGGATTTGGTGGGTGCGCTGACCGTGCCGGCGGCGGAGGTGGCTGGGCTGATGCAGGACGGCGACACACGCTGGATTCACCGTGGGGCCTACGACCTGATGGCAGTCGATCCCAGCGCGTCGCATTCGGCGGCAGGCCTGCCGCGCGCACGTGCATTGTACGGCTCCCTGCCGGAGCAACTGGCGCGCCCCGGCTCCTTTGCCCGCCGGCTGCAGCATCTGCTGGCCATGCGTGAGCGCTACCGCATCCATCAAGCCCGGCAGATTTCTGTCCCGGACGTCACTGCCGCCGCGCTGCTCGTGCTGGTGCACCAACTGCCGGAGGGCGGCGGCATACAGGTTACGGCGCTCAACTTCGGCAGCACCGCGCTGGCAGAGCGCGTCGTCATTCAGGACGCCGCGCCCGGCAGCCGTGTGCTGGATATGTTGGACGAGCAGCCGCTGCCGCCCCTGTCCGCCCAAGCCGCGCTGGACGTGGCGCTGCTCCCGTATGAAGGCAAGTCGTATCTGATCAGGCTCGACTGAAGACTGTCCTACTTTTGCTTTGCCCCAAACTTCGGTACACTGGCCGGACAGCATTTGCTGACATTGCCAGTAAGGAGCACCCAATGCGTGAACGGCCCGACCTCAGCAATTTACCCCTCGACGTCATCGCCTACATCGAAGCGCTGGAACAAGAGCTTGCCCATCTGCAAGATGAGGAGAGCGGTGCCCGCGGCGAAGCCCTCTTGGAAGCCAGTGAGCCGCCTACCAGCGCGCAGGTGATCTCGATCAGCGCCGGGGGTGTGGCCAAGCGCACGCCGCGCCATCTGTATCTGCGCCAGCGCCGCGGGGGCATGGGTGTTTTTGATCTCGATGCGCCCGATAGAGATGTCCCTGCCTTTCTGGTCGTGGCGGACATCAGCGCCGGCCTTATACTCTTTACCGACCACGGCCGCGTCTTTCGCCTGTCCGTGCGGGATGTGGCGGAGCGCGAAGTGCGCGGGCGCGGCGAATCGATTGTCGCCCGCTTTCCCTTGCGACCCGACGAACACATTGCCCTGGTAATGGAAGATACGCCGCCGTTGGGGGGCGCTTTCCTCCTCTTGGTCAGCCGGCGCGGCCAGATGCGGCGCATTGCCAAGCAGTATCTTGGCTCAGGGCTGCAATCAGGCGCTTCTCTATACGATGTCAAGGAGGGCGGTGCGCCTGCCGCCGTCTGCTGGAGCAGCGGCAATGACGAACTCTTTATCGTCACCCGCCAGGGGCAGGCGATTCGGTTTAGCGAGCGATTGGTGCCTGTACGGGGCTGCCTGGGGCTGCGCGTCGATCCCAACGATACGGTCGCTGCAGTGGCCGCCACTGCGGCTGAGGGGGGCGTTTTCCTGCTCTCCAGCGACGGCAAAGGCACGATTCGCCAGTTGAGCGGCTTTGCCGGCAACAAAGCGCCCGGCGCAGGGGGAAAAGTGGCGATGAAAGCCGACGCCATTGTGGGGGCCGTCGCCATTGCACCGGGTGCGGAGAGCCGCACCGACCTCTTTGCCATCTCACGCTTGGGCAAGGCAATCCGTTTTCAGGCCGCTGAAGTCCCTGCCAAAGAGGGCGTGGTGCAGGGCGTCAACTGCATGAATTTGCGCGCTGATGCGTGCGTGGCGTTGGCTTCCGCCCTTGTGGCCCCTGCGCCGGAGGATTCCATCTAAACGCGCCTCCTCTTTTTTTGTGCAGGTTGCACCCTAGGTATGCCCTCTTTTTTGCGCTATAATCGATTGATTGTGGAACAATCGTTGACTGGTGACGTTTGTAGACTTGTGTTTGCAGGCATGCCTTTATAGGCGTGTCTTTGCAGGCGGGTCTTTGCAGGCAACAGTTAACACATTGTTGATGCAAAGCAGATACACTAGGCGGAGGTGCACCGCATTTGGTTGCGCAAGCAGCAGCCATGCACCACGTAAGAAGTAAAAGGAGTTCTGTTTGTATGTCAGATAAAGCTGTGACTGCGGATTCGATGGAACGCTACCGGCGCATGGCCGGCAAGGCGCAGGTCGCAGATTTGATGGGTAAAGTTACGGGCGCCAACACCGACCTGATCAGCTATGATGCCGTTGCCAACCGCTTGCGCGCCCGCCAGCAGATTGAAATGGGCACTCGGATGGTGTCGCTCGACCAGATCGTCGGCAGCGTGGGCCGCTATCGCGACTTCACCCGCACCTTTTTGCCGCGCGCCGGCATCAGCCCCGAACGCTGGGCGCGCGTCGATGCGATTATGCATTCGCTGGAGGGCTATCTGCCCATTGAGCTGTACAAAATCGGCGAGGTCTTTTTTGTGCGTGACGGCAACCACCGCGTCAGCGTGGCGCGCGCCAATGGCCTGACCCATATTGAAGCCTATGTGACGGCGATCGAAACCGATATTGACCTCACGCTGGACGATTTTGAGCGCGACCGCTGGATTATCAAAATTGAACGCGCTGAGTTTCTCAAACGCACCCAGCTGGATGCACTGCGCCCAAACAACCATGTCGAAATGACCGAGCCGGGGCGCTATCCCATCTTGCTGCGCCATATCATCGTGCATGAGTATTTTCGCAACCTCGATTTGGAGCGAGCGGGCAGCGAAGAGCGGCTGGACTGGCCGCAAGCGGTGATGAGCTGGTACGACAACGTCTACCTGCCGGTGGTCGCCGCCATTCATGAAAATGATCTGCTTGACAGCTTTCCCAACCGCACGGAAGCCGACCTGTATTTGTGGATCGCTTTTCACCGCGAAGACCTGGCCAAGCGCTACGAATTGGCCCCTTTGGATGTAGCTACTGCCGTGCGCACCTTTGCCCAGGTGCACAGCGACAAACTGCTGCAGCAGGCGCTCAAAGCCGTCAGTTCCGGCTGGTACCGCACCTTCGGCGACAACGAGCGTCCTTTGGGTATGACGGAGGAAGAGTTTGCCGAAGCGCGCGCCCGCTATGCGGCCGGCGAGCGCACCATCGCCGAAGCGGAAGCGGCATCTGCGCACGCTGACGCGCTCGAGGCGGAAAAGCAAAATTCACCGCCCCATCGTCCCTACAACGAATTTATTGATCTGCCTGCGCCCGAAATCAGCTATGCCGATGACCAGACGCCAATCTTCTAGCCGGTTGGCACTTCTGCCGGCAGAAGTGCCGGCAGAGGTAGGTGTAGCTTGAGCCGCTTCCACTTCACCTGTGCCTGTGGTAGCATACAGCACAAATTTTGCCTTGTGCACGTATGCACCTGGTGCACTCAGATGGCTGAAGGAACCGATATTCATGTTGCGCGTTAAAATTGTCTGCACCATTGGGCCGGCCAGTCGCGAAATGGCTGTGCTGCGCCAAATCGCCGCCGGTATGAACATGGCCCGGCTCAATATGAGCCATGGCACACACGAATATCATGCCGAAACCATTGAACGTGTGCGGATTATCTCCGAGGAAATACAAAAACCGATTGCCATTCTGGCCGATCTGCAGGGGCCGAAGCTGCGCACCGGCAAGATGCAGGAGGGCGGCGTCGCGCTGGAAAAAGACGCCCAGCTTATCCTGACGACGGAAAATATTATCGGTGTGCCCGGACGCGTGCCCATCCAATACAAGGATCTGCCTAAGAATGTGCAGCCGGGCGAACGCATCCTGCTCGACGACGGTATGCTCGAACTCGAGGTGATCGACAAAAACGAAACGGAAATCGTCACCCGCGTCGTTCTCAACGGCATTCTGCAAAGCAATAAAGGCATGAACCTGCCCGATGCTTCGCTCGACATCCCTGCCTTGACGCAAAAGGATCTGGATGATGTCAAGTTTGCGCTCGACCATCAGGTGGACTGGATTGCGCTCAGCTTTGTGCGCAAGGCGCAGGAGGTCATAGATCTAAAGGGAATCATTCAGTCCAACTCCACCTTTGGCCGCGCCATTCCCGTGATCGCCAAAATCGAAAAGCCCGATGCCGTGCGCAACATTGACGCCATCATTGAGGCCTCCGACGCCATTATGGTGGCGCGCGGCGACTTGGGGATTGAGACCAGCCCGGAGACGGTGCCCACGGTGCAAAAGCAGATCATCACTAAGTGCCATGCCGCCGCCAAGCCAGTGATTACGGCGACGCAAATGCTCGATTCGATGATCCGCAACCCGCGGCCCACGCGTGCCGAGGCCT
Source organism: Caldilineales bacterium (assembly GCA_038205395.1). Lineage (GTDB taxonomy): Bacteria > Chloroflexota > Anaerolineae > Caldilineales > Caldilineaceae > Fredericiella. Next base: position 8,657 of record JBBRBX010000056.1, on the reverse strand, counting down.
CAGACGTCGCCAATGCTGTGCTCGACGGCACCGACGCCATTATGCTTTCCGGCGAGACGGCTTCCGGCCAGTATCCGGTAGAGTCCGTCACGACGATGGTCAAAATTGCTGAGGAAGCCGAACGGCTGATGGCGACCATGCGCAACAGGATGCCCTTTTCCGAGCCGCGTATCTTTACGGCCGCCGGCGCCATCTGCCATGCCGCCGTGTTCACGGCCAATGAAACCAAAGCGCGCGCCATTATCGCCCCCACCATCAGCGGCGCGACCGCCCGCTTGATGGCCTCCTTCCGCCCGGAGGTGCCGCTGATCGCCGTGACGCCCAGCCCGATGGTGCAGCGCCAGTTGGCGCTCTTCTGGGGCACCTATCCGCTGCTGACCAAGCGGCTGAGCAACACCGATGAAGTCGTGACGGATGCCATCAATGTGGCGCAGGCGCGCGGCTTTGTGGGCGAAGGCGACACGGTGGTGCTGACGGCGGGTGTGGTGGGCAATGTGCGCAGCGCCACCAATCTGCTCATGGTGCGCCGCATCGACCGCGTGCTGGCGCGCGGCATCGGCATCGGCCAGCGCGAAGTGGCGGGGCAGATTCTGACGATTCACCCGCCGATTGATCCCACCCAGGAATTGATTGTGGGTTCGCAACATATTATCTTTGCCGACCACATCGACCGCACCTGCATCAACGTGCTGCGCCGCTCCGGCGGCCTGATCATGGTGCAGGGAGGCATGGACAGCCACGGCGCCCTCGCCGCCGTGGAACTAGGTCTGCCCGCCGTCATCGGCATTGAGGGCGATCTCCACGAACTGGTGGATGGTCTCAGCATTGTGCTGGACGCCAGCACCGGCCAGGTCACGGAGTGGAAACGCTAAGCCCCAGGGTTTGACCCCTGGCCGCCGCGGTCAGATGCACTCCAGCCGGACGCGCCGGTTAGACACGCTGGGGCGCTTCATTGCCCGCCTCCGCAATGGCCTTGCGCACATCGACCAGCGGCAGCAGGATCAGCCCGGCGATAAAGAAAACGCCCACCGACAAGACGGCGATGCGGTATGAGTCCGTCCACTGAATGGCCAGCCCAAACAGCAATGGCCCCATCCAACTGGTGCCGCGCTCGCTGATCTCATACAGGCTGAAATACTCCGTCTCCTGCCCTTTGGGGATCATCAGCGAAAACAGCGAACGGCTCAGCGCCTGGCTGCCGCCCAACACCACGGCGATCACTGCCGCCAGCACAAAGAATTGGCGGCCTGTCGCCAGCAGGGGCGAATAGGCGAAGACCACCACACCGCTCCAGATTACCAGGCTGATAATGATCGCCCGTTTGCTGCCCACCCAGCGCGCCAGCCGGCCAAATGCCAGCGCGCCGAAAAAGGCGACAAACTGCACCATCAGAAATAACTGCGGCAGTTCCGTCGCACTCATCCCCAACTCTTCACTGCCAAACTGCGACGAGAGTGCAATGACAGTTTGAATACCGTCATTGTAGAGCAGATAGGCCACTAGAAAGAGCAGCGTCTGCGGATACTGCGGCAGTTTGCGCAGCGTGCAGCCCAACTGGCGGAATCCCGCCGTCAGATAACGCTCGCCGCTGGGCAGGCCGCGCTGCGGCTGCCGATTGCGCAGCGCCAGCAGCGGAATGATTGTGAAGATAGCCCACCACAGCCCCGCCGAGGCTAAGCTGATGCGGATGGCGTCATTGGTGCTCACCCCCATCCCCTCGCGCAGGGAAAAAAAGACAAGATTGGCCGCCAACAGCAGGCCGCCGCCCAGATAGCCCAATGCCCAGCCGACCGAAGACACCTTGTCGCGCTCGTCCGGCTGCGCAATGTCGGGCAGAAAGGCGTTGTAGCAGACCATGGCCGCGCCGAAGCTCAGGTTGGCGACCAAAAACAGCAGACCGCCATAGAGATAGTTTGTCCCTTGCAGAAAATAAAGCCCCAGCGTAGCAAACGCGCCGATATACGCAAACAGCCCCATAATGCGCTTTTTGAGGTGGGTATAGTCGGCTACTGCGCCGATGATGGGCAGGATCAGCACCTGCAGCACGACGGAAAGCGAGACGACAAAGGGAAAAAAGGCGTCTGCCCGCACGGCGATCCCTAGCGGGTGGACAAAGTCCGCTGCATCTGCCGCCGCTTTGGTGACAGTGGTCAGATACGGCCCCAGAAAGACCGACACCACAGTCGTGGAGAAGGCGGAGTTGGCCCAATCGTAAAAGTACCAGCCGGTTTGTTCGCGTGTGCCAAGCCAGTGACGCCCCGGGCCGGCATCCTCTGTGCTCGTTTCAACTGTCATTGGTGCGACCAGCTTTCTGTCTTGTTGGCTTGTGGGGGCTGAGTTTTGCTGATGGATGACACAAGCCGGCTTTGTTTTATTGACTTCTAAGAGTATCACTATCTGACACGGTGGGCGAACAAAGAGAACCGCTCACGTAGAGCGGTTCTGCTGTAACTTGCCTGCCCTCTTTCGCCGCAGCCCAGCTAGAGGCCGGCGGCCATGCCTGAGGGGTTGCCAGCCTAGCTGGGCTGCCAGTATTGGATGGCAACCGGCTTGTTGCTGTGCAGTGATTCCACCGCCGCTTCTGCGATCAACTGCGCGGTCAGCCCGTCCTGCAGCGTCGGATAAGCGGTGGGCTTGCCTTCCAATGAGCAGATAAAGGCATCCAGCGCCAGCCCGAAGCTTGGCTGCATGCGCTCGAACCAGCCGGGATGCAGCCCTTCCGCGATCACTTTATCGCCCTGATACAGCGACACCTCGCGCACGGGCTTGCGGCTGGACTCCACCATCCCTTTGGAGCCAAAGACTTCAATCCGTTCGTCATAGCCATAAGCCGTGCGGCGGCTGTTGTCGATGTGGCAGAGGGCGCCGCTGGGCATCTTGAGGATCAACATCGAGGTGTCGACATCGCCTGCGGCGCCGATGGCCGGATCGACCAGCGCTGCGCCCGCAGCATATACTTCCACCGGCGCTTCGCCCGCCAGCCAGCAGGCCAGGTCAAAGAAGTGGATGGTCTGGTCACGCATCTGCCCGCCGGACACTTTGATATAGGCCAGCGGCGGCGGCTGTGGCCCACGCGCCGTCAGGTGCATCATTTCGATCTTGCCGATTGCGCCTGCCTGCACTGCCTCGCGCACCCCCAAATGATTTGGGTCAAAGCGCCGGCTGAAGCCGATCAAAATCGGCGTCTGCTGCTGGGCCGCCGCTGTCGCCACTGCCTTGACCCGCTCAATACTCAGGTCAATCGGTTTTTCGCAGTAGACGGGTTTGCCCGCCGCAATGGCCTGCTGCAGCAGATCGGCGTGTGTGTTGGTGGAGGAGGCGATCAGCACGGCATCCACATCGCCCGACGCCCAGATTGCTTCCGGCGCCGGCGCGACGCCGGCGCCGGTCAGGCCGGCCAACGTTTGCGCCGCCGTCTCGTTGACATCGTAGACATAGCGCAGTTGGGCGCGTGGGTGTGCGGCCACATTCAGCCCATGCACCTGGCCGATAAAACCTGCGCCAAACAAAGCAAATCGTATCATATTGGTTTCCTTTACACAGGATTTCTACATCTAATCGATTTGTCTAACCGATTAGATGGGCTGATTCGAAATATAGCCCTATCTTTTGCCGCTGTCAACAGCCGGCGGGAGGGTGCACCCTTCGGCTGGTTTTGTCAGGGTCAGGCAAAGAAAAGCCGCGTGTCTCATGAGACCGCGGCTTGTCGTGCTTTCTCTATCCGGCTGTATCCTGCCCAATCCGGCTATGCCGGCACGGGGTACTGCTCCATCATGGCGGCCACGGCCAGGCGCGTCTGCTCCAGCAGTTGCGCATTGGTCGGGTCTTTGGCCACGGCGCTGATCCAGCGCCCGATCTGCGCAAACTCCGCCTGGTGCAGCCCGCGCGTCGTGGCGGCAGGCGTGCCCAGACGGATGCCGCTGGTCGTCATCGGCGGTTTGGGGTCAAAGGGGATCATATTCTTGTTGCAGTGGATGCCGGATTTGTCCAGCGCCTTCTCCACCAGCTTGCCGGTAATCTCGTTGCCGTGGGCATCTTCGCCCAGCACGCCCAGGTCCACCAGCATGAGATGATTGTCCGTGCCGCCGCTGACGACGCGCAGACCCTCGGCCTGCAAAGATGCCGCCAGCGCCTGCGCATTATCCAGCACCTGCTGCTGGTAGGTTACAAACTCCGGCTTGAGCGCCTCGCCAAAAGCTACTGCCTTGGAGGCGATGACATGCATCAGCGGGCCGCCCTGCATCCCCGGAAAGACAGCCTTGTCGATCTCTTTGGCCAGATCGGCACGGCATAGAATCAGCCCGCCGCGCGGCCCACGCAGCGTCTTGTGCGTGGTCGTGGTGACGACATCGCAGTAGGGGACAGGATCGGGGTGCAGCTTTGCGGCAACCAGCCCCGCCACATGCGCCATATCCATCAGCAGCCAGGCGCCCACCTTGTCGGCAATCGCGCGCAGGCGAGGATAATCCCAGAAGCGCGAGTAGGCGCTGGCCCCGCTCACAATCAGCTTGGGGCGCTGCTCAACCGCCATGCGCTCCAACTCGTCGTAGTCGATGCGTTCGGTCTGCTGGTCGACGCCATAATGCTGGAAGCTGTACAGCTTGCCCGAACTGTTGAGCCGCATTCCGTGACTGAGGTGGCCGCCGTGGTCGAGTTTCAGCGCCAGCACCGGATCTCCCGGCTTGAGCAGCGCCAGATAGACGGCTTCGTTGGCTTGTGCGCCTGAATGCGGCTGCACGTTGGCGTGGTCAGCGCCAAATAACTGCTTGGCGCGGTCAATGGCAATTGTCTCGGCAATGTCCACAAACTCGCAGCCGCCATAGTAGCGCTTGCCTGGGTAGCCTTCAGCATACTTGTTGGTGAGTACGCTGCCCATCGCCGCCAGCACAGGGGCCGACACATAATTCTCGCTGGCGATTAACTCAACACCTTCAAACTGGCGGCGGCGTTCCAACTCGATCGCCGCATAGACTTCAGGGTCGGCTGCGGCCAACTGCCGGCGCGGGTCCGGCATCTCAGTCCAAGCCGGCAGCAACGATTCAACCACAGGTGCGGAAGCAATATCCATAGTCTGACTCTCCGGACAAAACAACACAGGGCAACAGCAACAAGTGTGACAAAAAATGATGGCAAATACTGACATTGCAGGGGGCAAAGTCTGGCTGAAAATAGCACGCTTCCCGCCATTCGTCAATTCATTGGCCGCCGGCGCAGCCGCGACAGGCGCACCTGTGGTATAGTGATCGTATGCCACAGTCACCACCTGCCGCCATCTCGCTGACCGCTGTTGATGTGCACACGCGCGCTGAGCAGCATGATAAGCTGCTGGCCTACAGCCGGGGATTGCGCTATGACGAGTTTGTCAAGCAATCGGCGCGCTTCACCAATCTGCTGCGCATCCGCTATGCGGAGACGCGCCTCGGGCCTGCCGTCCAGTTGGCTGCCGCCTGTTTTCCCGATACACTGCGCCTGCTGGCCGTAGTCAGCGAAGAAGATCCGGAGACGTCAGCCGTGCTGCCGATTGTGGCGCGTCTGGCCAATGCCGGCCCCCAACTGCAACTGCGCATTTTACGCGATGATGCCGATCTTTCTCCTCTATCTGTCCTGGCGCCTGAACTGGATCTGGTAAGCGCTGTTGATGAGGCGGATTTGCCACAGATTTTCTGTTTTGATGAGGATTGGTATTTGCAAGCCCAGTGGGGGCCGCGCCCTGCCAGTGCCGAAGGAAAGATAGACGCCTGGCTGGCGGCCCATCCACAGTATGAACTATTGGCCGACGACGAAACACCTGCCGGCCACAACGAGTATGCCGCTCTGGCGGAACAATTAATATATGAGATGCGGGTCTGGTACAACAGCGGCTTGGGCGCCGCCTGTCTGGATGAATGGCTTGACCTGCTGCGTTCCTGGCAGAATGGCGACGATTTGCCGGCAGTAGAAGGAAACAAGTAAGGGAAACAAGTAATGCGCAAGATATTTTTCCTGCTGATTTTCCTGGCTGCTGCGTCTCTGGCCGGCTGCGGTGGCCCTCCTTACTCCTTTCATGGTACGGCCTATAATCCGATCATCCCTGCTCCCGAACTGGCAGGGTTGCAAGCGGGCAACACGCCCTTCAACCTGCGCGATCTGGACGAAAAGGTCAAGCTGGTTTTCTTTGGCTATACCTTTTGCCCCGATGTCTGCCCACTTACGTTGGCAAACATGAAAAGTGTCTATGAACAACTTTCCACCCTGCAGCAGAGGGATGTCGCCGCCGTCTTTGTCTCCGTCGATCCGGAACGCGACACACCGGATCGCATGGGTGAATACGTCCACGCCTTCAACCCGGCCTTTTATGGGGTGCAGGTGCCGCTGGATGCGCTGGAGACGGTCAAGCAGGAGTATGGCGTCTTTGCGGCCAAACGTGAAGTAGACAGCAGCCAGAGCGCCGCCGGCTATCTCGTTGACCACACCGCCGTCGTCTATCTGATCGATAAAGACGATAATCTGCGCGCCATCTACCCTTCCGATGCTCTCGCCGCCGACATTGCCGCCGATGTAGCCTATCTGCTCAAACAGTAAGCCGTCACCAGTAAGCCACTCGCAGTAACCTGGGCTGCCGCAAACTACTACCCGGCGCTAACCCTGCTAATACGGCAAATAGCGTATGGGCTTTTCCGCACCGGCGTGCTAAAATTTGACCAGTGCGGTTGTTCCCTGGGCGAGCGTCGCCTGGATGTTGGCGCTTTGGAGAAAAACTATCTCGAAAGCATCTATTTGTTGATCGGGCGGCTGATGCGGATTGGGGTTTCTGTTCACGAGTGGGCGCAAGTGATGCGCCGCAAGTTTGCCCGTTGGGTGGCAACCTACCCGCGGCTGTGGGCGTGGAGTATTCTGGCCCCCCTGGGATTGGCCATCTTTTTTCTCTGCGTTTCGATTGCCTTTGCCGCCGTCCAGCTCAATTATTTTAATGTCATCTCCTTTCCCACCTCGGTCACTTTAGAATGGAGCACGGCCAGTGAAGTCAACCTGGCTGGCTTTGACATCCAGTGCAAGATGGCCAGTGAGCCGGACTCTGCCTTTCATGAGATCGGCTATGAACGCGCGCGCGGTGGGCCGGATGTAGGGGCGCTCTACAGCTTCCCGGTCACTTCCAATATTGTACCTGGGGTCGCCTACTGTTTCCGTCTCAAAGAAATTACGACCGACGGTTCGCCGGGGGAAGTGTTTGATCGCTGTGGGTATGGGCCGCTGGTCACACCGACGCCGGGGCTGGGCATTGTCCCTGTCTTTACGCCGGCCCCGGTGCAAACTGATGCTTTCGGCAACCCACTGCCGCAGCTGCAGCCGCAGCCGGTAGCCACTGACGCCTTCGGCAACCCACTGCCGCAGCTGCAGCCGCAGCCGGTAGCCACCGACGCCTTTGGCAACCCACTGCCGGCGCTGCTGCCGCAGCCGGTGGCTACGGACGCTTTTGGCAATCCGCTGCCGACGCCCTTTGTGCCCAACAGTCCATTGGCAGCCCCATCTGCATTGTCTGCACCCTATGACCCCAACAGCCCGCTGCCGACACCATACCAGCCGGCTGCCGCCGCGGTTGACATTTATGGCAATCCCATTGCCCCCGACTCCCAAGCCGCATCCGCTGCGGTCGATGCCTTCGGCAACCCGGTGCAGGTAGACGCGTTCGGAAACCCAGTGCAAGTCGATACTTTCGGCAATCCAATGCAGACGGATGCGTTTGGAAACCCGGTGCAGCCGGCAGCTGCTGATGCCTTCGGCAATCCGCTGCCGCCGCAAACAGGTGCGGTGGCGCAGCCAGGTGATGCTTCGGGTGCGCCGGCGGGCGCGCCGGAATACGCGCCGGTGACGACGCCGACGGCGGCCTATGTGGTGGTAACGGCCACACCAACCGAGGCGCCGGTGGCATTGGCCCCTGTCTTGACGCCGCTGCCCACGACTACGCCGCAGCCGCTCGGTCTGCAGTTGGTCAGCTCTACGCAGCCTGCGGGTCAGAGCGTGACGCAAAATCTGATGATTATGCTGCTCTGTCTTACCTTTACCGGGGCCAGCGGCATCGGCATTTTGGGGTTGATCACCAGTGTGATGTTTATGCGCTCACGTTCCTCACAGCGGGATTTTTACGAACGCACCTCCCTCCGCCGCCGCTACTAAAGCGCCATGCGCACCTTTGTCGCCATTGATCTGCCCGCGCCCACCCAAGAAGCTGTGCTGGAAAAACAGCGCCGTCTGCGGCAGTTGTTGGAAGCGCAGCAGGTCGCCGGCGCTTTGCGCTGGACACCCGCTGCCAACCTGCACCTGACGCTGCGTTTCTTAGGCGAAACCAGCGCTGCGCAGCGCCGGCAGATGGCAGAGGCGCTGGCGGCGGCGGCCGGCAGTGCGCCTGCCTTCCACCTGGCTGTGCAGGCCGTGGGAGCGTTTCCCAATCTGCGCCGCCCCACGATTTTCTGGCTTGACTTTGGTGGGGAGCTGGCTGCACTCACCCCGCTGCAGGCGCGCATCGAGCAAGCTGCCCAGCAGGCGAGCTTTGCTGCCGAAGTGCGCCCCTTTGCGCCGCACCTGACCATTGCCCGCGCCCAAAAGCAGGCCGACCCCCGCCACCTCGCCCGCATCGGCGATCTGCTGCGCCACAGCAGCAGCGAACCGTCTGCTCCGCT
>JBBRBX010000055.1:0-35571 GCA_038205395.1 Caldilineales bacterium | reverse complement strand
CCCTTGCCGTTGACTTGCCGCCCTTCTTCTCGTACACTTCCCATCAGAGATGACCTCCTGTTCTTCGGTTCCTAGATAAACCTGTTCTACAGGATGTCATCTCTTTTTCCAAACTCTTCCACCGAAAGCTGCAACACTACCGGTTTTTATGACACGCATACGTTTGCAGGTATCATAGGATACCTGCAAACGTTGGATCGGCTCCTCATCAAGATACAGCAACGGACACACCATGCCTGACCGACCGCGCCCCGAACGGCTGACCCAAGACCGCGTGATCGCCCTCTTCACTGACCGCACCCGCCCCGATTATCTCGGCTACCGCTATCTGGGCGACCGGCACACCGGAGGGCTTTTTTGTCGACACATACACGCAGCACGTGCTGGACGGATCTGATGCGCCCTCCTGCACCTACATCTACCTGGACAACGATCTCCACGACCACAACCTGTTCCAAGCCATCTGCCGCACCAACCGCCTGGACGGCGACAACAAGGACCACGGCTACATCTTGGACTTCAAAGAACTGTTCGCCGACGTGCAGCAGGTGGTCGCCGTCTACAACTCGGATGGGTTGTACAGCGACGCAGACGGCAACGGTGACGGCGGCGGCGACAACAACGTTTATCTCAAGAGCTGGCTGCAGGAAGGCAGGAGCAGGCTGGATGAGTACGTCGTGGTGCATGAGATGATTCATCTGCTCGAGCCTACGCACAACGCCCGTTTTGTCGCCCTGCTCAGCCAACACTACCCCACCTGGCGCGAAGCCCGCGCCGAACTCAACGACCTCCCCCTCACCGCCGAACACTGGCAAGAATAACCCCCTCCTCTCCCCCCTCTGCGCCCCCTCCGTTCCTCTGCGTTGAACTCCTCTCCCCCCTCTTTTTGCACATTCCCCCCAATCTACGGCAAAATAACGCGCCGAGCGTACACTCTTGCCGTGAGCACCGCCACACCTTTGTTGGCAGATCGGCGCAGGGAAGCGCCTGCAGAAATCAATGACGGGAACGACAAAGGACTGACAAAGTTGTCAAGGCTAAGGAGCAGGGACCGTGGAGCGCACACGCGTCATCATCGCTGACGACGAATCATTAATTCGGATGGACCTACGCGAAATGCTCACCAACCAAGGCTATCTGGTGGTGGGGGAAGTGGGAGATGGGCGCAGTGCGGTCAACCTGGCGCGCGAACTGCGGCCCGATCTTGTCATCATGGACATCAAGATGCCGGATATGGACGGCATCGAAGCGGCCAAGATCATGACCGAAGAGCGCGTGGCGCCCGTGCTGCTGCTCAGCGCCTACAGCCAGCAGGAGCTGGTGCAGCGCGCACGCCAGGCAGGCGTAGCGGGCTATCTGGTCAAACCCTTCCGCGAGAGCGACCTGCCGCCCGCCATCGAAGTGGCGCTGGCGCGCTTCAGCGAATTCCGCGCCATGGAGCGCGAGGTCGATACGCTGCAGGATGCGCTGGAAACCCGCAAGGCCGTGGACCGCGCCAAGGGAATTCTGATGGATACGCAGGGGCTGAGCGAAACCGAAGCCTTTCGCAAAATTCAAAAAATGAGCATGAACAATCGCAAGCCGATGCGCGCCGTGGCCGAGGCCATCATTCTGGCGCACCAGGTCAGCGAGCAATAAAGGGTCGGCCGCGCACGCCGCAGCCGGCAAAATAGCGAGTGTGATGTGTTAAAGCTGTCAGTCATTATGCCCGTTTTCAATGAACGCGGCACCCTGGAAGAAATTGTCGCGCGCGTCCGCAATGTGGATCTGACGGTGGACGTCAACGGCAGCGCCCCCAATCTCCCCAGCCCGCTGCGGCTGGCATTGGAGATTGTCATTGTCGATGACGGTTCCACCGACGGCACGCGCGATCTGCTCGACAATTGGATAGCCAAGCCGCGCCCAGACATGAAGATCATTTTCCATGAACAGAACGGCGGCAAAGGCGCGGCGCTGCGCACCGGCTTCCAACACGCCAGCGGCGATATTCTGGTGATCCAGGACGCCGATCTGGAATATGACCCGCGCGATTACGTCAAGCTGTTGGAGCCGATCCTGGATGGGCGCACGCCGGTGGTCTACGGCAGCCGCTTTTCCGGCGGGCCGCGGGCGGCGATGAGCCTCTCCCACACCTGGGGCAACAAGGTGCTGACCATCCTGACCAACCTGCTCTACGGCACGTCGCTTTCCGACATGGAAACCTGTTACAAATGCTTTCGCCGCGATGTGATTGCCGGGATGCCGCTGCGCTCGCGCCGCTTTGAAATCGAGCCGGAGCTGACGGCCAAAATCCTGAAACGCGGCTACACCATCTTTGAAGTGCCGATCAGCTACAACGGGCGCGCGTTCCACGAAGGCAAAAAAATCACCTGGCGCGATGGCTTCGCCGCCCTGCGCACGTTGACCAAATATCGCTTCATTGATTAAACTCCTGCGGCTGCCGGCCAGCCTACTTCTGCTGCTGTTGACGCTGGCGGGCTTTGCGCTGCGCCTGCCGCTGCTGCACCGCTTCCCGCTGCGCGAAGACGAAGCCATCTACGGCTATTGGGCGCTGCACGCCTGGTATGTGGACCCGCTTTTTCTGCACGTATGGCCGGACAAGCCCCCGCTCTTTTTGTGGCTGCTGTCGCTGGCGCTGCAAATCTGGGGGCACACGCCGGCCACCGTGCAGGCGGCGGCGCGCCTGGGCAGCATTTTCGCCGCCACCCTGACCATCCCCGTGCTGGCGGCCACGGCGCGCCGCTGGTGGGGTGACGCCGCCGCCGTGGCCGCGGCGGCGCTGGCGGCGGCCAACCCGTTTGCCGTCAGCTTTGCGCCCACGGCTTTGACCGACCCGCTGCTGCTGCTGACCGGCAGCCTGGCGCTGGCGTTCATCGTGCGTGGGCGCTGGTTCTGGAGCGGCTTCTGGCTCGGCGCCGCCATTATGACCAAACAGCAGGGGCTGCTGCTGCTCCCCTTGATCGCAGGCAGTGGCTGGCTGGAGAGTGACTGGTTGGAGATGCGCAGCCGCCAGGGCCAGCCCCGGCCTTGGACGGCACGCGCCGCCGCCGTTGGCCGCTGGCTGGGCGGCCTGGCGCTGATGGTGGGGCCGATCCTGTATTGGGACAGCCTGCGCTGGGCGGTGGCGCCTTCGCCATGGGATTTGGGCGCCGCCAACGTTGGCGGGGTGACGCTGCTGCCTGTGGCGGCCTGGCTGGAACGCTGGCCCGGCTGGGCGGCGCTGAGCTGGTACGGGCTGGCTTCGCCCGCGGCGTGGGCAGCCTATGACCTGCTGCTGGCTGCCGCCGTGTTACTGGCGGCGGGCCGCCGTGCGCCGGCGGACAGTTGGCGGCCCGCCCTGCTGCTGAGCGGCTGGGCGCTGGGCTTTCTCCTGCTGCATATTGCCGCCAGTGTACAGATTTGGGATCGCTATCTGCTGCCGCTGGTAATCGCGCAGGTGCTGCTGGGCAGTTGGGCCGCAGCCGAGATCATGCGCGCCTGGCAGGCGCGGGCAGCGGTGCATCCAGGGCGGCGGGTCGAGAAGGCGCTGGCAGTGGCGGCGCTGGCCGGGCTGCTCTGGATCGGCGCCGGGCCGGCGCTGCAAGCCGCCCAGGGCGAACTGCCCATCGGTGGCGACCACGGCGCCTATACGGGATTGGATGAGGCGCTGGCAGCCGTGGATGTGCCCGACGCGCTGCTCTTTCATCGCGAACTCGGCTGGCAGGCCCGCTTTGCGCTCTTTGATGCGGTGCAGGCCGGGCAGGTCGATCTGCGCTACTATCCCAGCGCAGTCTATTTAGCCGACAGCGCCGCCAAGTCGCCGCACAAGCAGCGCTTTGTGATTGTGCCCGACTGGGCGCCGCTGCCCGACCTGCCGCTGCAGTTGGCGGTGCGCGGGCTGTACAGCCGGATCGTCCTGCGCGCCGGCCACTTTACCGTCTATGCCGTGACGGAGCAGCGCACTGCGGGGCAGCCTGGCCGCGACGCTGCCTGGCGCGTTTGCGCAGCAGAGCCGCCAGGGCTGTTTGAGTCGTTTGGGGCAGCAGAGGTGGCACTGCCGGAGGGCGCGCCGCCGCGCTGGTGCAGTATCGAAAAGAAGCCATGAACAAACGGTTGCGGATGAGAAAATGGTGGGTTCATGCGGCTGCCGGCCTGGCCCTGGCGGCCTTTGTCGCCGCGCTCTACTATCCCCTGCTGTTCACCAATCGGGTGCTGGCCACGGGCGATATCCTGCTCTACTTTTACCCCTATCGCGACTATGTGGCGGCGGCGCTGCGCGAAGGCAGGCTGCCGCTCTGGAACCCCTATCTCTTTGGCGGTGCGCCGCTGCTGGCCAACCCGCAGGCCGCCGTGCTCTACCCGCTGCACTGGCCGCTAGTCTGGCTGTCGCCCACCCAACAGGTCTACTGGAGCGCAGCCATCCACACCTGGCTGCTGGGCGCCGGCGGCTACTGGCTGCTGCGCCGCTGGGGGGGAAACGCGTGGGCGGGGCTGGCGACAGCGCTGGTGCTCAGCGGCGCCGGCCTGGTCGGCGGGCTGATGGGCCATCTCAACCAGCTCAATGTGGCGGCGTGGAGCCTGTGGGCCGTGGCCTGTGTAGAAGGGGCTGGCTTCAGCACCCCGCAGCAGCGCTATGGCGTGGTGGGGCGGGCGCTGCTGCTGGCCATTGTGACGGCGCTGATGCTGCTGGCAGGCCACACCCAGACCATCTACATGATCCTCTTTGCGCTGGGCGGCTGGAGCCTGTGGCCGCTGTGGGAGCGCCAGGCGCGCGAAACAGTGGCACGCGAAACGGGGGCGCGCCTGGCCGTCTACACGCTGGGCATCGGCCTCGGCGCCCTGCTGAGCGCGCCGCAGCTTCTACCCACCTGGGAACTCAGTGGGCTGGGGCTGCGCACCGGCGGGCTGAACTTTATCGACGCCACCAGTTTCAGCCTCAAACCGGCGGCGCTGGCCTGGACGCTGCTGCCCAGCTACGGGCTGGTCAGCCTCGAAGCCGTCTTCGACACCCCTGCCTATACGGAGTTTGTGGCCTATGTGGGGCTGATTGGGCTGGCGCTGGCGCTGCTGGGCGGCTGGCAAGGGCGCGGACGAGCGCGTGCGTTTGGCCTCTTTCTGGTCGCGCTGGGGCTGCTGCTGGGATTGGGGCGCTGGAACCCGCTCTACTTTCTGCTGCACAGCTTCGTGCCCGGCTTTGACCTCTTTCGCGTGCCCGCCCGCTGGCTGCTGCTCTACACCCTGGGAGCGGGCGTGCTGGCCGGTCTCGGCATGCAGTGGCTGGCAGGCCGCCTGAAAGGTTGGCTTGCCGGCGCCCGCAGCCAGGCAGGCTGGGGATGGATACGCTGGGTGCAGCCGCTTCTCCTGCTGGCGCTGGCGCTGGAACTGTTGGCGGCTGCACGCAGCCTGCCGCACACCCAGCCGACGGCGCCGGAAGCGGTCGATGGGCTGCGTTCGGCGCCGGCGCATCTGCTCACCGACCCCAGCCGGCAGGGCGTGGACCCGGCGGCGACAGGCCGCTTTTTGGGGCTGAGCACGATCACCTTTGACCCTGGCGACATGGCGGACTACCGGCGCATCATGCTGGAGGAGCCGCCGGCACAGTTGGCGCAGGGAACGTTTGACGACCTGGTCATTGCGCAGAAGGTGCAGGAGCTGCTCGTGCCCAACCTGGCCTTGCTGTGGCGCATCCCCACCATCGACGGCTTTGACGGCGGCGTGCTGCCCTTGCAGCGCTTTAACCAGTTCGCCCAACTGCTGATCCCTCCCGACAGCTTTGGACCGGATGGCCGGCTGCGCGAACAACTGCGCGATCTGCCGCCGGTCAACCTGCTGAATTTGATGAATGTGCAGTATCTGATCACCGACAAGGTGCGCGATCTCTGGTTTGAGGATGTCTATTACGATCGGCAGGTCGGCGCGCGGCTGAACAGCCGCCGGCCTGCGCTGCAGATTCCCACCGCGGAGACGGCAGACACCACCCTGCAAACCACCCACTTAGACCTGATCGCCTATGCCGACGCCGAGGACGCCGTGTGGCGCACGCTGGCAAACGATGCGCTGCCGATCGCCGCCGTCACGGTGCAGAGCCGGGAAGGGCTGTCGCAGACGCTGCAGTTGACCGCCGGCGGTGCGGCAGGCGCGCTTCTGGCCGGCAGCGCACTCGACGATCCACTGGCGCAGAGCAGCGGCGCCACCGTGGCCTGGCGCGATGGGGAGGCGGGCCGGCAGGCATACCGGCTGCGGCTGCCCCTGGCGCAGCCGCAGACACCCACCACCATCACGCTGCAGCTGCTGGATCCGCGCTTTGCGGTCATGGTGCAGGCTGCCACTCTCTATGACCAGCGCACGCACATGTTCGCCGCCCTGCTCCCCAGCGATAAAGGGCGCTTTGGCCGCGTGCACAGCGGGGATGTCAAAATCTACGCCAATCAGGAGTTGTGGCCGCGCGCGTATATCGTGACGCAGACGCTGGCGGCGGACAGCCCGCGCCAGGCGGTCGAGCTGCTGCAAACGGCGCTGGCCGACCCCGCCGGCAGCGGAGCGCTGACGGTAGCCGAAGGGCTGCCGGCGCTGACGGGAACGGGCAGCGCCGGCAGCGGCGCCGGCGCACCATCCGGTACGGTGGAGATCGTGGACTACACGGCGGAACAGGTCACGCTGCGCACCAGCAGCGCCGCGCCCGGCCTGCTGGTGCTGGCCGACGCCTACTATCCGGGCTGGCGCGCCGCCGTAGATGGGCAGGAGACGCCGATCTACCCCACCAACGTTTTGTTCCGCGGCGTGCCGCTGCCGGCGGGAGAACACACCGTGGTGTTCACCTTTGCGCCCAGCCACTGGCGGCTGGCGCTGGCGCTGGCGCTGCTGGGGCTGCTGCTGATGGCCGTTCTCGACACGGTGGTGTATTGGGGCTTTCGGCGGCAGCGGCGCAATGGGGTATAATCGCTCTGGCCGGCGTAAACGCGGGCAAGGAGCTTGGGCATGAATATATTCAATCGTATCGTCGCTACCCTGCTGTGGCTGCTGCTGCTGGCGGCAGCTTTGGCCGTCGCCGTCGCACCGGCTGCCGCCGTAGCCTGGCTGCAGACCGGCAGCAATGCGCTGGCGCGCCAGTTGGAACTTTGGCAGGCGGAAAGCGCCAGCAATTTTATTGTCGCCCAGGCAGCCGTGGGCATTGGTGCGCTGCTCTTGTTCGGCACACTGCTCTTTTTTGAAGTGATGAGCGGGCGCCGGCGCGGCGTGCGCATCCGCACCAGCGAAGGCGGTTCTGCGGAGCTGGACCCCAGCAGCGTGGGACGCCGGCTGCAGTGGCATCTTGACCAGCTGGCCGAAGTGATCACGGTGATCCCCGTCGTCAAATCAAGCGGCGGCTCCGTCAACATCCGTCTCGAAATTGAGACGGCGCCCGACATTGACATCCCCATGAAAACCGATGAAGTGGTGGACGTCACGCGCGAGGTCATTGAGCGCGATATGGGGCTGAAGCTGGGCAAGCTGGATGTACATATCCGCTGTGCGCCGTTCGAGCCGGAATGGAACAACTGACGGGCCGTGGGCGCACCGGTGGGCGCAGCATACCGATAAACGTTCCAGCCGCCGGCGCGGCGCAGAAGATGACGCTGCGCCGCTTTATGCGCGTCACCATCGACAACTTCCGCCAGTTGATCCAGTCCATCGCTTCACCGACCACCACTTTGCCGATGCCAGTGCTGCACACACCACCCCATGACGGAAACGAACAGCGGCAAGCCACCGGCGACATGTTGGGCAGTGGCACTTTGGGTGACGACACACTGGACGATGAGACGCTGGACGTCGCAGCGCTCGTCCCTGATCCAGTAGATAAAAACAGCGCCGCTGAGCACACGGCTGACGACGAAGTAGTGGACGACGAAGCAGTGGATGACGAAGCCGGCAACAGCGAAGCCGGCGCGGCCCCGCCTGACAATCTATCTGCAGATGATGCTCCCAATCCGTCTGCCGTGGCGGCTGCCGAAGCAGTGGAGGCGGCTTCAGCGGACGAACCGCTGTCGCTGCATGCGGCGTTGGAAAGCCTGCTGTTTGTCGCCGATGAAGCGGCGGAACCGGCGCAATTGGCGCGCGCCCTGGGCGTGGCGGCGGAGGAAGTCGCGGCGGCGCTGCAGGCGTTGGCTGACCACTACTGCCAGGCCCGGCGCGGGCTGCGGCTGCAGGTGCGCAATGGCCGCTACCAGTTGGTCACCGCCCCCGAAGCGGCAGGGCTGATCGAAATCTTTCTCAACTTAGACACAAGCGCCAAGCTCAGCGCGCCGGCGCTGGAAGCCCTGGCCGTCGTGGCCTACCGCCAGCCGGTGACGCGGGCGCAGATCGAAGCCGTGCGCGGGGTGGACTGCTCCGGTGTGCTGCGCTCGCTGCTCCAGCGCGGGCTGCTGGAAGAGGTGGGCCGCCTGGACGCCCCCGGCCGGCCCGTCCTCTACGGCATCACCGACCTGTTCATGCACCACTTTGGCCTGACGACGCTGCAGGAGCTGCCGCCGCTGGCAAGCAGCGAAATGGCGCGCATCGAAGAAATCGGGGCGTGAGGGATTATCGCCGCTTGCCCGGCAGGTTGTCTGACAGGTTGTCTGACAGTTGGATGTCAGCTTAGATGTTGGTAAAATGTCATGCATCTGGCAGCCATCCGTGACATGATTTGCAATACTTGCGTATAAAGTCTTGCAAGCACGCACGTGTTGGATCACCCAGCGCGGCGCTCGCCGTAAGCAATCCGCGATTGGAGGCACTATGAAGACCCAGCGACGCTGGATTTGGACGTTTTTGGCCGGCATTCTGCTGGCTGCTCTCTTTGCTGCATCTGCCCTGCCCACCCTGGCCGCCGAGAAAAGCATTATCTGGGATCGCTTTGACGCCGACATCACCGTCAACCAAGACGGCACTTTTGATGTGGCGGAGCAGCAGGCCATCCGCTTTGTCGACGGTGAGTTCCGCTTTGGCTACCGCAACATTCCCAAGCAGAACCTCTCCTCGATCAGCGACTGGGCGATCACCGACGCATCCGGCAACAGCTACAGCATGGCCGGTTGGGGCGAAGACCCCTACACCTTTACGGTGGATGACCAGGGCGATCAGTATGTCGTGCGCTGGTATTTCCCCAGCACCAGCCAACCGGAAACCTACACGCTCACCTACAAGGTGCACGACGGGCTGCGCTATTACAGCGGCGGCGACCAGCTCTGGTGGAAGGCCGTCTATGGCGACCGCCAGTATCCCGTGCTGGAAAGCCGCGTGCGCGTCCTGCTGCCGGCTCCGGCGGTGGCGCAGCAGTACGCCGCCTACATCAACGGCAGCGATGCGCGCGAGCGCGTCAATGCCGAGGTGCTCGACGATGGCCGCGCCGTGATCTTCAGCACGCTGGAGCGGCTGGACGCCGGCGAAGAATTGGAAGCGCGCGTCGAATTTACGCCGGGTGTGGTGGCGGGCGCGCCGGCCGGCTGGCAGGCCGAGGCGGATGCCGCCGCCGCTGCGCGCGAGGCGGATATGGCCTTGCGCGACCAGTGGGCGCCGCTGGCTAATGTGATTCTGGGCACGCTGGGTCTGCTGCTGCTCTTTGGCGGCCCCGGCCTGGTCTATCTGCTCTGGTACCGCCGCGGGCGGGACAAGCCGGTGGCGCGGGTGGCGGATTATCTGCCCGAACCGCCCGATACGCTTGCCCCCGGCCTGGCCGGCACGCTGCTTGACGACAAGGCCGATATGCAGGATATTATGGCGGCCATTGTCGACCTGGCGCGGCGCAAGGCGCTCAGCATCACGGAAGACCGCGAAGAAGGCTTCCTGCGCATGAGCACTGATTTCATCTACCGGCGCGAAGACAAAGACGTACCGTTGGCGCCTTTTGAAATCAAGTTGATCGACGGCATGTTTGGGGCCAAAGACGAGGTGCGGCTGTCGGATCTGAAAAACAAGTTCTACCAGCACTTGCCCGGCATCAAGACAGCGATGTACAACGATTTGATTCAAATGGGCTATTACCGCCAAAACCCGGAAAGCGTGCGCACGCAGTTCGGCTGTCTGGGCGGGGCGGTGATGGCGCTGGCCGTGGCCGTGGGCGTGGGCGCGCTGTTCTTTGCGGTTGACTTTGCCGCTGCCGCCATCCTGCCGGGCATCGGGTTGTTTGTGACTGCCATCGCACTGATTGCCGTCGCCAATGCCATGCCGCGCAAGAGCGACAGTGGAGCAGAGGCGGCGGCCCGCTGGACGGCATTCCGCGAATATCTGCGCAATATCGAGAAATACACCGACGTCGAAGCCCAGAAGGAAATTTGGGATCGCTGGCTGCCGTATGCGATTGCGTTTGGGTTTGACAAGCAGTTTATCAGCAAATTTGAAAACGTGGATGCACCGGCGCCCGGCTGGTATATTCCCTCGCCGACGCTCTACGGCCCCTATCGCCGGCGCTACTATGGGCCGGGCGGCGGGCCGGTGATGATGGGTGGCTTCCCCGGTGGGGACTCTGGCCCATCTGGCGGCGGCGGTGGCGGCAGCCTGGGCGGCGGTCTCAGCGACGCCAGCCGCGGCATGGGCGCCAGCCTGTCCGGCATGAGCGCAGGGCTGGGCGCCCTGTTGTCCAGCGCCAGCACCACTTTTGCCAGCCGGCCCTCCAGTTCTGGCAGTTCCGGCGGCGGTGGTTGGAGCGGTGGCGGCGGTTGGAGCGGCGGTGGTGGTGGCGGCGGCGGCGGTGGCGGCGGCGGCGGTGGCGGCGGCGGCGGTGGCTTCGGTTGATCAGGTTGATTAGGGGCGGTTCATAAAAGCAGAGTACAAAGGAGTCACAACAGATGGTTGGTTCGGGCAAGACACTGGGCATGATCCTGATGATTGGCGCCGGGCTGCTGCTGATCGCATTCGGCGGCTGGGCCGTGACGGCGCTGGGGTCGAGCGAAACCACCTCCGGCGGGGCAGTGCTCGGCATTCTGCTGGCGCTGCTCGTGATCGCACCCATTTTTGGCATCGGCGCCTATCTTTTCCGCAAAGGCGGCCAGGAGCAGCGGGAGATGGTTCAGGTGCAGAAAGAGAAGCAGATTCTCAATGCCGTCCTGACGCGCGGGCAGGTGACGATCTCCGAACTGGTTGCAGAAATGCAGGTTCCGAATGATGATATCAAACGCATGGTGCAGGATCTCGTCGGCAAGCAGCTTTTCAGCGGCGCGGTCAACTGGGATAAAGGCATTTTGTACAGCGTAGAAAGCCAGAAGTTGACGGGCGACAGCAAGTGTCCCAACTGCGGCGGCGATCTGGTTTTTGCCGGCAAAGGGCTGATCGTCTGCCCCTACTGCGGCAGCCAGGTCTTCCTGACCAAGCGCGCAGCGGAGGCAACGGCTGCACCGTCGTCCACGGCCGCGGCGACGGCATAGAAGGCGCAGTACAGTGTGCGCAACCAGTGTATGCAACCACCGGGCCGGAAAAACGTAGTGATCTCTTGCTACACCGAGAAAACAGCAGCGAGGGTGCGCCGAACGCAGTGGAAACGTTGAGCAGCAAACAGCGGTGCAGATGACAAACAGGAGGAGAGCGAAATGAGCGATCAGTTTGTAGACTTTGCCAAAGAGCAGATGGGCGCCGTCGAACGGCTGCTCAAAGGGTTGCCCGGCATTAACGGCTATGTTGATAAAGAGCTGCGCCGCGATGCCGACAAGCGGGTGCGGGAAGGGTTGATGCAGATTCTGGAACAGAGCAAGTCCGAGTTGATGGAGATCCAGAATCGGCTGCTGAGCGGCGGCGGCCTGCTGTTTATGGATGATGTGGATCAGGCGGTTGTCAAGCTGCAAACGCTGATCGACCGCATCAAGAGTGCAGCCTACGGCTATGCGGGGCTGTTCGACGCAGTGCGTATCAAGGAGGCGCAGCTTGACGCGCTGCATCGCTTTGACACGAACATGGTGGGCGAGGTGAACCGGCTGAATGAAGCCATTACGGCGCTCTCTGAGGCGGTGGCCGACAACAGCAACGTGGGTTCCGTTATCAACCGCGTGACCAAAGTCGTGGCGGATCTCAACCGGCTGTATGATAAGCGCAAAGAAGCCATCATGACGCCTGACCTGCTCAGCCAGCCGGACTATGCACCACCGGCAGCCACAGCAGAAAGTGATGCAGGAAGTGATGCAGGCGGCGCAGCCGCCGGCGATGCGGCAGCCGATATTGCCAACGATCCCAATGCGGTCGGCTGAAGCGAGCCGATGCGGTTGCACAGAAATTTGCCCAGAACTTTACACGGAACTTTGCATAAAAACAGTGACGAGAGCGAAGCCATTTTCGCACGCTAAAGGAGACGAAACGCATGCCACGCATTATTGATGTGATTGAAGCGCCCAACCAGGGGCCGAATGAGATGGTGGCCCGTGTGCCCCAAGCAGGCTCCGGGGATTTCCGCTTGGGCAGCCAGGTGATCGTGCGCGAAAGCCAGGTGGCTGTTTTCTATCGCGACGGCAAATCCTTGGACAGCTTTGGCCCCGGTCGCCATACCATCACCACGGCCAATCTTCCCGTTTTGTCGGGGCTGCTGAATTTCTTCACCGGCGGCAACAATGTGTTCACCGCCGAGGTCTACTTCGTCAACATGCGCGAATTCACCGACCTCAAGTGGGGCACACCGCAGCCGATCAGCCTGCGCGACAGCGAGCTGGGCTATGCACGCGTGCGCGGCTTTGGCCAGTACACCATGCAGGTTTCCGACCCCAAGCGCTTTGTCGACCAGATCGTCGGCACGCAGGGGCTTTACCAGACCTCGCAGATCGAGGACTATCTGCGCAACGCCATCATCAGCCGCACAACCGACACGTTGGGCGAGAATATGACGAGCATCTTTGACTTGCCAAAGCTGGTCGATGAACTGGGCGCAGCGATCAAGGTGAAGGTGCAGGATTCATTTACGGCGATGGGCATTGCGCTCAAGCAGTTTATGATCGTCTCGATCACCCCCACCGAGGAGACGGCCAAGGCGATCGACGAGCGGGCCAGCATGGGGGCCATCGGCAACATGGACGCCTATATGAAGTACCAGGCCGCCAGAGCGATGGGCGATGCGGCCAAGAATCCGTCCGGCGGCGGCGCGGCCACGGGCGTCGGCCTGGGTGCAGGCATGGGCATGGGCGCAGGCATGGCCGGCATGATCGCCAATGCCATGTCGAGCGCCAGCCAGAATGCCCCGCAGGCGCCGTCCAGCCCGGCAGCCGCACCCGCCGGGGTCATGACCCTGGAAGAAGCCGCCACCTATCTCAAGGTGACGCCCGCCGACGTCCAGGCGGCCATCGATGGCGGCGAACTCAAGGCCAAAAAGATCGGCGCGCAGTTCCGCATCTCGAAAGAGGCAATCGACGCCTATCTGGCCGGATAAACGGCCCATTTTTTGCCGGCAGTCCAAGAAACCGAGTTTCCATACGAAACTCGGTTTCTCCCGTTTCACTGTCTACTACTCTTCATCTGCTTGTAAAGGAATGCCATGCGTGCGTGGGAACTGGCCTTGGCAGCACTCTTCTTGGCGCTGTGCCTGATCGCCGGGCTGTATCTGGGTCGCGCCGGGGGCATCGAATCATTTGGCGGCCGGCCTGCGGTCGGACTGGTGCGCTTTGAAGGCGAAATCAACTTTCAATCCGCCGACGAGCTGATTACCCTCATCGAAGCGGCGCGCCGCAACGATGGCGTGGCGGCTGTCGTGTTGGAGCTGCTCAGCCCCGGCGGCTTCGCCACCAGCAGCGAAAGCATCTACTATACCCTGCTCAAGCTGCGCCAGGAGAAGCCGCTGGTGGTGGTGATTGACGGGCTGGCGGCCAGCGGCGGCTACTACATGGCCGCGGCCGGCAACCGCATCTTTGCGCCGGCCAGCGCCTACATCGGCAATGTGGGGACGCGCGGGGGACGCCCCTCCGACCCGGCCATCGCGCCGCAAGAGTTGAGCAGCGGCCCCTATAAGCTGGAAGGGGGCAGCCGCTTTGACCAGATTCGCCAACTCGAGTTGGTGGCGCAGGCCTTTGTACAGAATGTGGCCAGCCAGCGCGCCGCCTCACCGGTCAACCCGCTCAAGATGACGGCTGCCGAGTTGGGCGAAGCGCGCATCTATCTCGGCAGCGAAGCGCTGGCGCTGGGGCTGATCGACGCCGAAGGCGGACGCACGGATGGGATTGAAGCGGCGGCGGCGTTGGCCGGCTTGCAAGAGTATGAGGTGGTTGACCTGCCCCAGTATCTCAATCTGCTGCCGCCGTCGCTCACTACACAGCCAAGTACACAGCAAAGTACCCAGCAAGACACCCTGCAAAACCTGTTTGCGCAGGCGCCGCCCGGCACAATTTATATGCTGGACAGCCGCATTCGCCTGCCCGCTGCACCGCTGCCGGCGCGCATGGGCGGGCTGCCCTCCAAGCGCGCAGGCGATGCGCTCTGGACGGGTGAGCAGTCGTTGTCGCCATCCTCTTGGGCAGCCTCGCTGCTGCTCCCATCCTCTGCCGGGACGGCTCACCCATGAAACAGACGCCGCGTTGGGTTTTGATCGCGGCAGCCGGGCTGATCCTGCTGCTGCTCCCCACCCTGATCCGGATGTTGCGCGAGCAGGGACAAGCGCCGCTGCCCGCAGCCGCGGCGGCCTACACCCCGCCGGCAGTGGCCACACCGGCGCTGGCCGTAACGCCAATCCCAACCGCCACCCCCATACAAATTGCCGCCGCCGCCGGGTTGCCGGATGCGCAGCTCGCGCGCGGGCCGGTGGTGGTGGACCTGGCCCATTTTTCGCTGATCGAGCGCGCCAAGTTTCAACCGCTGACCTCCGCCCTGGCCGAGTACAGCCTTGATCTGCGCTTCTGGCTGCCGACGGTGGACACCTCCAACATCAAGGGCATCGCCGACTTCCCCGACCAATCGGCGGATTTGAGCAAGCAGTTGAGCGATGCCAGCGGGCTGGTGGTGATCAGTCCCTTTTTCTTGTACACCCCCGCCGAGATCGCCGTGGTGGAACGCTTCATGGCCGACGGCGGCCGGCTGCTCATCATCAGCGACCCGGATGTGGAGAGCGACTCGGCCAGCGACACGAACCAGTTGGCCAGCGTCTTTAACGTGGTTTTCAATGACGATTATCTCTACGACACGGTCAAAAACGACGAAAACTTCACCTACTTTTTCCAAGGCGAATTCGACGATCAAGCCGCCGATCTGGCCGGCAGCCGCATCGCTTTTTATGGGGGGCGCAGCATCGGCGGCGCGGTGGAACCCCAGGTGCGCAGCGCCGCCACGACCTTGAGCAGCGTGCGCAACGGGCTAACCAGCTTCAACACCGTCGTGCTGGGCGGCTCACCCGCCACCGGCTCCAGCGGCCACGTGCTGGCCATGAGCGACTTTGATGTGCTGACGGACCCTTACGTCACGCGCTATGACAACCGGCGCATGCTGCAGTTTGTCACCGATTTTCTGGCTGGGGCGGCGCGCGAAAACAACATTGCCGACTTCCCCAGCTTTCTCGGCAAAGAGGTGGCGCTGGCCATCGACAACAGCCGCCCGGTCGGCGCGCTGGCGCTCGCCAAGGCTGCCGAACTGCAGCGCGTTCTGGAGGCAAGCGGGCGGCAGATGACGCTGGCCATCTCGGACAAGCTGACCGATACGCTGAGCGGCGGGAGACAGGACAGCCCAGAAAACAGTCCCAAAAACGCAGGCCCCGATCTGATCTATGTCGCGGGCTATCGTGCAGCAGACAGCCGCACCCCACTGCTGCGCGATCTGGGCATTCGCTTGCAGGAAGAGGTGGTGACACCCACCGTGAGCGCAACCGGGGTCACAACCGTGGCGGTCACAGGGTCGATCAGCACAACACCGCCCAGCGCAGAGGCGGCGCCGCCGGATGAGGTCGAGCAGCCGGAAGCCAAGACGACGCCCATTACGCCGGTTGCACCCGTTCCGGAGGAACCGACCATTACGCCGGCGGCCCCGCCCGAAGTGCCGCCGCCGTTGAGCACAACGCCGGTTACGGGCACACAGAGTGTAACCGGCTCGCTCCCGCTTACAGGTACGCAGATTGTGACCGGCAGTGCGCCGCTCACAGGTACAGCCGCAGAGGCGGCAGGCGCGGCGGCGGAGCCGGCCACGGCGACGCCCGCGCCAACCGCCTCAGCCACCCCACAGCCGTCAGCGTCGCCAACGCCCACACTGACGCCCACACCGCAGGTGCGGCTGCTGCTGGAGCGCAGCGACGGCCTGAGCCTGGTGGCGGATGAAACGCTGCTGTTTGTACGCAACACAAGCCCAAGCGGAGCGCACACGCTGGCGGTTCTTGCCAACAGCGAACAGGCCATCAGCGTGGCGCTCACGCGCCTGCTCAACCGCGATTTCAACGGCTGTCTGCGGCAGACGGATCTGGTCATTTGTCCTTACAGCCCAGGCAGCCCAGGTGCGGGTGGCCCGCCCAATGATGGGGCGCTCAATGCGGCCACACCTGCACCCACCCCAGCCGCCGGCCGGGAAGGAACGCCGCCTGCCGCACCCGAAGGTACACCGGCAATCACACCGGCACTCACACCGGGGGCGCCGCCGCAAGCCCCCGGTGCCCCGGATGCGGAGCGCGCCGCTGTGCTGGTTGTGGACGACAACAGCACAGCTACGGCAGACGAACCAAGCGAGGCGGCCATCTACTTGACGGTGCTGACTGCGGCCGGCTACCGGCTGGACAACTGGGTGACAAGCGAGCAGGGCCTCCCGGAAGGGAAGGACCTGATCCCCTACCAGTGGGTGATCTGGAGCGACGCCGGCTACGCCACCAGCGGGGTCGACGGCGACAGCCTGCGCGCCATTGGCGAGTATATCAACCAGGGGGGGCGGCTCACCATCAGCAGCCGCATGCCGTTTTTTGGCGTAGGGGCTAAGGCGCCGTCTGTGGTGCGGGATATTGTCGTGGCCGGAGAAGTGCCGGAACTGGTGGCGGGGCTGCCGGAGACGCCCATTGCCTTGACCAGTACAACGCCGCCGCTCAGCCCGTTGGAAAAGAACCCGGACCAGGCGGCGGGCGCAAGCATGGCGCTGGCGCGCGGCCCGACCAGCGCCGACGCCGGCGCGCCTGTGCTGATCCTGATGACCGACGCCGGCTTTGAGGAGCCGAAAGGCGCGCTGCTGATGCTGTTTGGCCTCTCAATGGGCTGGCTACCGCCGGACGTCAGCGAGCAGTTGATCCAAAACATGGCGACGGTGATGCTGGCCCAGTAACCCCTAGCAGCACACCCAGAAGAAGGGGTTATTTCACTTCTTGCACTTCCACATCCAGCTTCAACCGCTTGAGATCGCTCTCCAACCGTGGGGAGATGCTGCAGCCGTCATTGGGAAAAGCCAGCTCGGCGGCATGGCCGTTGTTTTCGACCTTAATGCAGAACGTATCGCGCCCGCGCGGGTCGCGCACCATCTCGTAGATTTCGCGCAGACGATACTTGTCGCGGTCTAAGTCGCCCGTGCGCCGGAAGGTGATCACCAGGCGGCGGCGGGCAGCAGGCGGGGCCGGGGCACGCTTGGGAGGTTTGGGGCTGCCCACGTCTTGGGCCGCATCACCTGCCGGCGGCGCGGCGGCATGAGTGACAGGCAGCGGCGCTGCGGCGGCAGGCGGCTCTTCCGCCGGCGTCAGCGCCGGAGCAGCCGCAACAACCACAGCCACTTGCGGCTGCGGGGCTTCCTCGTCCTGATCCGGCAGGGGACCTGCCCCATCGACTGCATCATCATCGACTGCGTCATCATCGGCGACTGCGTCATCATCGGCTTCATCATCGGCCGCGGCTTCATCATCGGCGTCCTCAGCCGCACCGTTCAACAGCCGCCCATTGGCTGGCGGCGCCGCTTCCACCACCAGCGGCGCAGGGGACGCCCCGTCATCCAGCCAATTCGGCAGATCATTGCGAAACGGGCTTTCCTCTTCACCATTCATGCCCAGGTCAAAACCATTGGCAAAGCCGTTGGCAAAGCCATCATCCTCCCAACTCGCGCCCCCGCCAGGCCGGCTTTGCGGCGCGTGGGCGGCCCCATTGCTGAGCGCAACCCCGTTGAGCGTCGGCGCCGCCAGTTCCAGCGTAGGCTGATAGCGCGGCGTCTCCTCGGCAATTGCGATCACCTTGTCGAAGTGCGTCAGCACAATCTCGGCCAGCAGGCTGGTCTGCCCTTCGCGCGTCTGCGCCTTGCCCTTGACAATCACCACCGAATCCGCCACCAGTTTGTCCTTATATTCAGTGTAGGGTTTGGGGAAGAAGACCGCTTCGCAGCTGCCCTGCAGATCTTCAAGCTGGACAAAGGCCATCGCATCCCCCTTTTTGGTGTTGATGATGCGCACACCGGCGATCAGCCCGGCCAGGGTGACGCCCTTGCCGTCAAAGCGCTCATCCAGTTCGGCGCACGAACAGCTTGTCACCGCTTTCAAATCCACATCCAACTGCAGCAGGGGGTGGCTGATCGAGTAGACGCCAAGCAGTTCCTTCTCCCAGGTCAGCTTCTCTTTGCCCTTGACTTCTTCAATAGCGGGCAGCCGGATCGGCGTCACATGCGCCACATCGCCGCCGCCCATTAAGTCAAACATCGACAACTGGCCGGCATCGCGCGCATCATGCACGGCGGTGGACTGCGCCACCATCTGATCCAGCACAGCCAGAAGCTGCGAGCGGTAGCCGAAGCGATCCAGCGCGCCGGCCTTAATCAGAAATTCGAGCGGGCGCTTGCCGGCCTTGCGCAGATCGACCCGGTCGCAGAAATCTTCCAGGCCGGTAAACAGACCACTTTCGTCGCGCGCGTCCAGGATGGCGGCAACCGGCCCTTCCCCCACATTTTTGATGGCGGCCATGCCGAAACGAATGGCGCTGCCGTCAGGAACCGGGAAAGGATAGCCCAGGCTGGGGTCGCGGTGCGCCATCGCTGCCGTTTCAGGCGGGCGCAGTTGGATTTCAAAATCCAGCCCGCTGTAGTTCACATCAGGCGGCAGCACATCAACGCCCATGCGCCGGCATTCGGAGACGAAGTTAATCACCTTCTCCGTCTTGTCACGCTCCACCAGCAGCTGCGCCGCCATGTACTCGACAGGGTAATGCGCCTTGAGATAGGCGGTCTGCACGGTAATGACCGCATAGTCGGCGGCGTGGCTGTTGTGGACAAGGATATCGTTGGCCACAAAGTTGTGTACGCCGGGCACTTCCAGGTCATACGTGCGCTTTTCTCCCACATACTCAATGGAAACGATGCGGTCCCAGTAGATATCACTGTCAGCATAACGGCGCAGTTCATCGCTGCCAAAATAATTCGCCAGGCGCTGGACCGTCTGGCGCGCAAAACCCTGCTTGCCCGCAGCGCCGGTAGGATAAAATTCACGTTGGGCAACGCCGCACTGCCGGTTGATGTCGAGCCAGGATACGCCCGCTGCCTGCTTTTCTGCGCGCACCAGTTCCTTGACTGCAACCGGAATCACATCCTTGCATGCCGTGGCTGCATGGCCCCCATCCACTAAACAATCCAGTTGGCGGCGACGGAGCGCGCTGACAAAGTGACAGGCAACATGCTGGCGGAACAACAACAAATTCTCGCCGCCCGTTATAAACAACTGGTAGCCGGTGCGCCCTTCCTTGTAAGGAAACTCAACCGTGCGTAGGCGACTGATAATGCCAAAGCGCAGCAGCAAGTGCTGCATCTGTTGGGCGAGACGATGTGAAGAAGTGGCATAAAACAGGCTGCGGCTGTCAACATCAATATGGCCGTCGCCCTCCCACATGCGGCTGATCAACAAACCAATTTTGCGGTTGGTGAGCGTAAAGACAGCATCTGGAATGTGCTTGCGCAGCGCATTCTCTCCTTGAATGCCCAAGGCTTTTACCCAACAGGTCACATTTTCAAACTGCTCAGCGGCGCGAATAAAGTCATCGCGCTGTTCGACATCGGCGGTGTAGAAATAGACGGAATAAGGATGACAAAGATTGCCCTCAGCAAGCAGGTGCCCCAAGGCGATCACCTGATAGTCAGGCCACTCAACCTGCCCTTCGACCGGAATACGGCGCGGGGTGGCGAGCTGTCCGCCAACCTGCAGTTCGTCCAGCCGGCGCCAGCCGTCAAACGTGTAAAATGGGTGGTTGGCCGTCGCCTCGATCTGCCGGCCAAGAGCCGTTACCAGGCGGTACACCGGCTTCACACCGTTGTCCATGACCGCACTGACAGCGCTCGCTTGCAGCTTTAGCGTCTGCGTATCGCAGGCAATAGTCGAGTGCAGCAGAGCAGGGTCGCAATACAGATCTTCCACCCGCACCAGGCGACCGGTGGCGGCGTCCACGACCTCAACATCACCCGGCAGGCACTTGTTGAAACCATAACGTGCAAAAAATTCGATATCCGCATAAATTTCTGCGGCGGTGGCGTGATCGATGCCGTTCTTCCCGCAGCCGGCAATAAAAATCTTCTTGTGCTTCTCGATCTCCGACGCCTTCTTTTTCCCAATGGCGCGGCGCACAAGGTCGGCCTCACCGGGCGTGTAGCCGGCCAGCGCGCTGAGCGCCTGGATGATCTGCTCCTGGTAAACAATAATGGCAAAGGTTTCGGAGAGGATCGGTTCCAGCTTTTCGTGCTTGTACTCCACCGCCTCTTCGCCGTGCATACGCCGGATGTACTGGGGAATATACTCCATCGGGCCGGGCCGGTAGAGCGAAATGGCGGCCACGATGTGCTCGAACGCTGACGGCTTCATCTCCATCAACATCCGCCGCATCCCCGCGCTTTCCACCTGGAAGACGCCGCTCACTTCGCCGCTCGACAGCAGCGTAAAGGCATCCTGGGCCGCCTCCCCTTCATAGGGGATGTTGTCGAGACGGTACTCGATGCCGTGGCGCTCCTTGATCAGAAGCGACGCCTCGCGCATGACCGACAGCGTGCTCAACCCCAGAAAGTCCACTTTGAGCAGACCGATAGATTCCAGGATGGGGAATTCGTACTGGGCGATGGTGCTGGTGACGGTGGACTTGCTGCCGCGCATCAGCGGCGTGTAATACTCGAGATCACGGTCGGCGACGATCACGGCGGCGGCGTGGATGCCCGCATTGCGCGCTACGCCTTCCAGCTTCATCGCCGTTTCCAGCAGTTCCTTGACCCACGTCTCTTTGCGATAGAGTTCGACCAGCTCCTGGCTGTAAAACTCATGGCCTTCGGTCAGGCAGTCTTGGATCGTGACCGGCTTACCCGGAATGCCGGGGATCAGCTTGGCAATGCGGTCCACCAGCGGCAGTTCAACGCCCTGGGCGCGCCCGACATCGCGCACCGCTGCCTTGGCTTTCATGCGGTTGAAGGTGGCGATCTGGGCCACCTGGTTTTCGCCGAACTTCTCCACGGTGTAGCGGATCATCTCTTCGCGCTGGTCATCCGGGAAATCCAGGTCGAAGTCCGGCATGGTGACGCGCCCCGGATTGAGGAAGCGTTCAAAGATCAGATTGTTCTTGAGCGGGTCAATGCCGGTGATGCCGGTGCAGTAGGCCACCAGCGAACCGGCCCCCGACCCGCGCACGTTCCACCAGATGTTGCGGCTGCGCGCAAAGTTGCACAGATCCGCCACAATCAGATAGTAGATGTCAAAGCCCATGCTGTGGATGGTCTTCAACTCTCGCTCTTTGCGCTCCTGCACCGCCGGGTCGCCGGCCTGTTCGCCGTAGAGCCGCTGCACCCCCTCTTCGGTCAGGTGGCGCAGATAGCTCTCGTAGTTGTAGCCTTCCGGCACCGGCAGGTCGGGCAGGTGATAGGTGGAATCCTCTAGATCCACCTGGCACATCTCGGCAATCCGCAGCGTGTGTTCAAAGGCGCTGGGCGGCAGATCGATCAGCGGGCGAAAGGTGGCTTCCATCTGTGCGCGGCTCTTGAGGAAATAGGAGCCGTCGCTCATGCGCATACGTTTTTCCTGCGCGATCTGGACTCCGGTCTGCACGCAGAGCAAAACATCGTGCGGGCCGCCGTCTTCCTCGCGCACGTAGTGCACATCGTTGGTGGCGACAAACTGCAAACCGAACTTCTCGGCCCACGGCGCCAGCGTCTTGTTCACCTGCACCAGTTCCGGGATCGCGTGTTCCTGCAGTTCAATAAAGAAATTCTCGCGGCCGAAGACCTCTACATACCAGCCCAGCCGCTCGTAGGCTTCCTTTTCCTTGCCCTGGTAGAGCAGCTGCGGCACTTCCGCACCCAGACAGCCGGTCGTGCAGATGAGGCCCTCAGCGTGCTGGGCCAGAAACTCGTGGTCCACGCGCGGGCGATAGTAATAGCCGCCAAGCTGGGCGTGCGACGCAATTTTGAGCAGATTGTGATAACCGGTCATGTTTTTGGCCAGCATCAGCAGATGATAGTTCTCGCGGTCAAGCTGCGGGTCGCGCCCGCCCATGGGCCGGCCATACATCGTCTGGTAGGCCTCGACGCCGATCAGCGGGTGGATACCCTGCTCTTTGCAGGCGCGGAAGAACTCGATGGCGCCGTGCATGACGCCATGATCGGTCAGCGCCAGGGCGGGCTGGCCGAGGCGCTTGGCTTCTTTGACTAAATTCTTGATCCGTCCCAACCCATCGAGCAGCGAATACTCGGAGTGGACGTGCAGAT
Organism: Caldilineales bacterium; assembly: GCA_038205395.1. Lineage (GTDB taxonomy): Bacteria > Chloroflexota > Anaerolineae > Caldilineales > Caldilineaceae > Fredericiella. The sequence continues at coordinate 13,014 of JBBRBX010000055.1, read as the reverse complement.
GTACAAAATCGTCAGTCATGGCGGCAGACAAGCAGAGAGAACAATTCCAACGGGCGGCGTACAGCTTTGCATAATATGAACCGATGTTCTATTGCAGTTGCTTCATTATAGCAGAAAGGGGGCAGAGGGTGTAATCAAACGCGCGCCAAAGGCAGAGGAAAGCGAGAAATCAGCGGCATGCTCAACCGCCTCATTTTTCGCTGCAAGCAGCAAAAAACTCGCCCAAAAAACTGCTGGGGTGGGTGGCCAGCAGCCGCGTGGAGGCAAAGCCGGCGCGATCCGCCAACTGCCGCCAGGTGGGAAACGAGAGCGGGTGCGGCACCCACGGATTGCCCTGGTCGGTGTTGTATTCCACCAGCAGCAGGCGGCCTGCCGGCTTGAGCGCCGCGCGCACCGCCTGCAGCACGCCCTCTTTGCGGCGCAGGAAGTGCAGCGAATTCGCCATCACCACGCCGTCCAGCGGCGGCAGAGCGAGCGGCTGCGTAAAATCCGCCGCACGTATGTGCAGCGTGATGCCGGGGAACTGCACCTGCATGGTTTCCGCCAGCCGGCGCAGTTCCCCGCGCTCGCGATCCACGGCATAGATCACCGCGCCCGGCCCCAGCAGCTCGGCCAGCGCCAGCGTAAACGCGCCGCCGCCCGCCCCCAGGTCAGCCCACACCCCGCCCCCGTCCGGCACACCCGCACGCAGCAGATTGACGTGATCGGCATGATTCATGGCAATTCATTGATCACATATAGACAGCGGCGATAGAAAGAACATTTCTTTACATTTCTGTCGTATACTGCCGAAACCAAACGTCGAGTTGGTCAACATCAACAAATCCCTGAGCGACTTGCAGGGTAAACTGCTCTAATTCGTCATTATCAGCTATCAACCGCAGACCATTGCGCACAAAAAACAATCCTGCCGCCGCAATGCCAGCCCGCTTATTGCCGTCAACGAACGGATGATTGTTGATCAGACTAAACATCAAAGCCGCTGCCTTAGCATATATATCTGGATAGAGATCTTCACCCCCAAATGTCATTTGTGGACGAAAAACCGCTGATTCCAACAAGGGCAGATCACGTACACCAGAGGCGCCACCTGTCTCTACAATCAAACGTGAATGGACAAAAAGAACCTGTGCAACCGTCAGGTAGTTCACTTCGCCAACGACTCCAAAGCTGGGCGATACGTACCTATAAATTCCGCCACCTGGCGTGCAAACTCAATATCGACACCCTCTACTTCCGGCGCAGCGCAGGTGATGACAATCTGCCGGCGCTCCGCATCTAGTTCCAGCGAAACATTCTCGCCTTCTTTCAACTGCAGCACATCTAACATTTCTTTGGGCAAGGCCAACACTGTGCTGTTGCCACTCTTAAAAATCTTGCGCATCATTGGCAGTAATCTCCATGACGACTGAACCGTCTATACAATCATCCGTCTATACAACGTATGTACGGCCAGTATATCATAAGCATCGTACCTGACGGCTATCCTGCCAGAGCCAGCGCCTGCGCCAGATCGGGCTGGGACGCCGTGCCGCCGGCAGCCTGGACGGAGGAGGCGCCGCACGCCATCGCCAGCGCCAGCGTGCGCTCCAGCGGCCAGCCCGCCAGATGGCCGTAGACAAAGCCGGCGTCAAACGAATCGCCGGCGCCGGTCGTATCCACTACCGTGGGCGCGTCTGCCGCCGCCCGCACCGGCTGGTGCAGAAAGTGCGCCCCCTGCTGCACGGCAGCCCCATCCGCGCCCAGCTTGGCCACCACCGTGGGCACGCCTGCCGCCGCCTTGGCCAGCGCCGTCCGCCAATTCGCTTCCTGCATGATGGCCGTCAGTTCGGTGGCGTTGGGCAGAAAAATATCCACATGACGCAGCGTCTCCTCGATCCCACTCTGCCAGCGTTCGGCAGGATCATAATTGGTGTCGAGCGAAACGGTCAGCCCGCGCCGCTGCGCCTCCGCAAACAGGCGCGGTGCATCGGGCAGCAGATTTTCCAGCAGGAAATAGCTGCCCATATGCAGATGGCGCGCCAGCGACAGAAACTCCAGGTCGATCTCGTCATAGCGCAGCGCGCCGATGGTGCCGGCGTAGGTCAGCATGGCGCGGTCCTGCCCGCGCGACAGGATCACGGTCAAGCCGGTTTTGACTACCGGGTCGCGCACCACGCCGGCGGTGTCGATGCCGCGCAGATTCAAGGCATCCAGCATAAAATGGCCGAAGACATCGTCGCCTACCTTGCCCACAAAGGCCACGCGCAGCCCCAGCCGCGCAGCCCCGCAGGCAAAGATCGTGGCCGAGCCGCCGATCACCAGTTCGGCGTCGTCCAGCAGCTTTTCCACCTGGCCAAAGACCGGCGTCACATCCCCGCGCAGGATCAGGTCGGCGTTAACGTCGCCCACCACTACCAAATCAAACGGCCTGGCCATGCCGCACTCCCTGCTTCCAGCCGGGCAGATAGGCGGCGTGCACGGCCAGCAGATCGTCCGCCAGCGCGGCGGCCTGATCCACCGAACTTACAGCCCCGTCCAGGATCAGCGCCTGGATAAACTTCTCCCGGCTGCACTCCAGCGCCGCCTCGACAATCGTCTCCACCCACTGGTAGCGGGTCGCCAGCGTGCCGGCGATCCCGCTGGGCAGCGGCGGCAGGGTGATGGGCCGCAGCCCCTCGGCGTTGACCACACAGGGGCTTTCGACGATCGCCTGCGCCGGCAGATTGGCCACCTGCCCCATGTTGGGCAGATTGGCGGAAAAAACCAGGCTGCGGTCGCGGCGGATGGAGTCGATGATGTCCATCACCTGCTCATGCTCGCCTTCGCCGCGCACAATGGTCGCCGGGTCCAGCGGGGCGGCATCCAGGGCCAGGGCGCGCATTTCGGCAAAGCTCTCGTCGCCCTCAGCGATCGTGCCCTCAAAGTGAAAGGTGTCCACCCCCAGCCGGCAGCCCCAGTAGCTGCCATCACGGAAAAACTGGGGGAAAAACTCCGTGACGTGGCGGTCGAGCACAGCCGGGAACGCGCCGAATAGATGCATCAGCCGCCAGCTAAAGGGGTCATCGTCGCGCGAATGAAAAGGATCGTCGTTGGGCGTGGCCTGCGTCAGGGGCTGCTCGGCCTTGGCGGCGGCAATGGTGCGCAGCTGCCCCATCACATCCTGCCCGTCGCTGCGCACGCTGGTGAACCAGGTGAGATGGTTGATGCCCACGGCCGTGTACTGCAGATCGCTGGGGCGCACGCCCAACTTGCCTGCTAAATAGCGCGCCGTATGCACCACGCCGTGGCACAGCCCAGTCACATTGGCCCCCGTCGCCTTGCGAATGGCGCGGCAGATGGGCGCCATCGGGTTGCCGTAGTTGAAGAAGAGCGCATCCGGCGCCAGCTCGATCACATCGCGCGCCACCGCCACCATCACCGGAATCATACGCAGCGCGCGCGAGGAACCGCCCGGCCCCACCGTGTCGCCCACCGGCATATAGATGCCGTAGGTGCGCGGCACAAAGACATCCTGCTCCCAGGCGCGGCGCCCGCCGACCCCCACGGTGCAGATGACCGCCGTGGCCCCCGGCAGCGCCTCACGCCGCTCGGTCGTCGCCCGCAGCGTAATATTAGCCTCGGTCGCCGCCACCATTTTGGACGCCAGCCGATAGACAATATCCAGCGCCGTCGGGTCCACATCCACCAACGTCACCTCCGCCGTCCAGTGCAGCCGGATCAGGTCAGCGATCAAGCCGCGCGTGAAGACGGCGCTGCCGGCGCCGATCAGTACAATTCGCTCTTGCATAAAAAATGCCTTTCATTTGCTAAAAAGTGTCTGTACAAAAATGAAACTTATTTCGTCCCGCTTATTTCATCCCACTCAGGGCCACGCCGCGCACAATCCAGCGTTGGAAGAAAATATAGACCACCAGCACCGGCAGCAGCACAAGGACGGAGGCCGCCATGGTCAGGTCATAGCGCTGGCCGTGCTGCGAGTTGTACCAGGTCAGCAGCAGCGGCAGTGTGCGTTTTTCATGCGTGGTAATTACGATCAGCGGCCACAAATAGTCATTCCACGTCGCCATAAAGGTAAAGATGCCCAGAGTCGCCAGCGCCGCACCCAGGTTGGGCAGCACGATCTTACGATAGATGCCGAACTCGCTTGCCCCGTCGATACGGGCGGCGTCGATCAGGTCGTTGGGAAAGACTTCAATAAACTGGCGCATCAAGAAGATGCCGAAGGCGTCCACCATCGCAGGAACCACCAGCCCCCACAGCGTGTCGATCAGCCGCAGCCGCACCAAAATCAGGTAGGAGGGGATCATGAGCACCGTGAACGGAATCATCAACTGCACCAGAATAAAGCCAAACAACAGATTTTTGCCGCGGAAGGTATATTTGGCGAATACAAAGCCCACCAGCGAACTGACGAACAGGGTAATGATCACACGCCCAAACGAGACCAATGCGCTGTTGAGATAAAAGCGCGCCAGCGGAATCTTGGAGTCGTTAAAAATAGACTGGTAGCTGTTGAGGGTCCAATTTTCCGGGAAAAAAGTGGGCGGCACACGTACAATCTCCGCCGCGGATTTGAACGAGGTCGCCAGAATCCAGATAAAAGGCACCAGCGTCACCAGCGTGCCCAGGATCAGGACGGCATAGACCAGGATGTGCGTCAACGGATGGCGACCGCGGCCGCGCGGGGAAGAAGGCGATGCGCTGGAACCAGTGACTTGCGTTGTCATAGTCAACTCCTTAGTATTCCCAATCCGTGCGCAGCAGCCGGAACTGGACAAGAGTCACGATAAGGATCAGGGCAAACAAAATGAGCGACATCGCCGACGCCCAGCCCATATTTTGAAAGCGAAAGGCATTTTCATAGATGTTGAGGGTGAGTGGGCGCGTCTGGTTCTGCGGCCCGCCGCCCGTCATCACATAGAAGATGACAAAGGTTTGGAACGAAGCGATCATGGTCAGCGTCACCACGAGCAGCAGGGTCGGGCGCAGCAGCGGCAGGGTCACATACCGGAACTCCTGCCAGCCATTGGCGCCATCGATGCGCACGACGTCGCGAATCTCGCGCGGGATGCCTTGCAGCGCCGCAATAAAGATCACCAGGTTATAGCCGAAATCCTGCCACACATAGGCGATGATCACCGCCACCATCGCCAACGGCAGCCCAAAGACGGTGGCCTGCGGGTCGGTCAGCCAGGAGCGCGGCGGGGTCAGCCCGATGGAGCGGATCACGCTGTTGAGCAGCCCCTGCTGCGGGTGGAAGACATATCCCCACATCAGCGCCACCGCCACCGCCGCGCTGACGGTGGGCAGGAAATAGATAAAGCGGAAGACGTTCTTCAACCGATCCGCCACGCTTTCCACCATGACGGCCAGCGGCAAGGTGATCAGCAAATTGACGATCATCACCAGCACGGCAAAGAGTATCGTGTTGGCGACCGAGATGCGGAAAAGCTCCGCAGCCTGGGTGGCGGCAAACATATCTTGAAAGTTGCCCAGGCCGATAAAGGGGTTGCGCCCCCCCAATCCGAATGGGCCGCTGCCTGCCCGCGCCGGCGAAAAGCTGAAAAAGCTCAGGACGACCACCCACACCATCGGAAACACGGAAAAGACCAACATGTAGAGAGCCACCGGAATCAACACAGCCGCCACAAAGCGGCGCTCACTGGAGCGCAGTCCGGTGGCCTGGCGGCGGGGGCGTTTGGTGCTGGAAACGGCAATCTGGGCCATAGATGAGCCTCGACAAAGAGAGAGAGACAGCCACTGGACCGGCCTGAACCGCCTGGAGCAGGTCCAGTGCAGGCCCAGCGGCTTGTACGGTTACTTCACTGCACCAACTTACTGCATCAACTTACAAGCTCCACTTTACTGAGCTGCCCCATCCACCATCTCATTCGCCTGCTTGTTGATGGTCTGCGCCGCTTCTTCTGCGCTGATGCTGCCTTGTAGCGCCTGCAGCAGCGAGGGGTAGGCGATCAGATAGAAGAATCGGTCGCGGTCGGTCATATCCCCCAGAAACTGCCCGCCGGGCAGCACGCTGAAGGTCGGCTCAATCCAGGGCGCCTGCGCCAGAACATCTTGCGGGTTGGCGACCAGCTCCTTGAGCGCCGGGATCGTGCCGGTGACGCCGTTGAAGGTGGCTGCATTCTCGCGCTCAGTCGTCATAAATGCGGCCAGCTTCCACGCCGCCGCCTGGTGCTGGCTGTTGGCCGACACGACCTTGCCCCAGCCGGCGTCGGCGGCAAACTTGCGTTCCGTGCCGAAGAGCGGCGGCACCGTCACATAATCGAACTTCAGATCGGGAAAATTGATTATGCCTTGCCCTGCCGCCCACGAACCGACAAAGCTGACCGCGGAATTGCCGGCAAAGAAACTGTCATAGGGCTGGTTGGCCTCGTTGTTAAAGAGCACCGGGTCCACCACCTTGCTCGTCTTCACCATGTCCACCAGCTTCTGGATGGTGCTCACCGCTTCCGGCGTATCCAGATTGAAATGGCGGCCATCTTCGGCAAAGTAGTTGCCGCCCTGCTCCAAGATGCCTTCGAGCAGCAGGAAAGGCAGCCCATCGCCGCCGATAAATTGGAAGCCGGCGCGCGTCATGGTGTCGCCGTCAAACTGCGCCAGCTTGGAGCCGTCGGCGGCAATCTCATCCCAGTTCTGCCAGGCCGGCGGGTAGGTCACACCTGCCGCTTCAAACAGCGCGGGATTGACCAGCGCGCCGCCCACTTCGAGGTTGAACTCGTTGGGCATGCCATACAGCTTGCCGTCACAGTAATAGCCGTCCAGCGGCGCCGCATAGAAGAGTTCCTGCGCCTGGCTGTAGCCCATCACCTCGGCAGGCACTTCGGCCAGCCGCCCACCCTTGGCATACGAACAGACCCACGAGCCGAACATCTCGAGGACATCGGCTTCGGTGCCCGCCTGCATGGAGGTCTGGAGATTCTGCAAAAACTGGCTGTACTCGAACTGCTCATAGGTCACTTCAATATCGGGGTTCTGCTCCATAAACTTGGCGATGATCTCCTCATTCGCCTTGATAAAGGAGACGTTTTGGTGCGACCAGAAGCGCAGCTTGATCTTTTCGCCGCTGCCGCCTGCATCAGTGCTGCCTGCTGTGCCTTCCGCAGCCCCACTGCTGGGCGCCGCCGCCCCACCGCAGGCGGCGAGCAACGCCGCTACGAGGGCAATTGAAATGACAGTTAAAAACCATTTACGCATGTGCTGCCTCCAATACAATACAAAATATTTGTTGGTTGCCGTTGCTACAGTTCCTCGTCCAGCGTTACAAATGCCACCAGATTGTCCGGGGCATCCGGATTTAACCCCTTGGCCAGTGAGCGTTCCAGGGCGACCAGTTGGCCAATGGGCAGATAGAGGACATCGCGCAAGAGGGTGGGCAGGCCGGAGTAGAAGGCGACGTCGGCATCGTGCTCCGCCATCGTCAAGAGCTGCGCACCCTGATCCACCATTTCCGCCAGCACCGCCTGTTCCAAGGGGCGCCGTTCTTCGCTCAGCAGGCTCACGATGCAGGAACCTTCCGTAGCCATGGCGCGCGGCCCGTGGCGAAATTCCAACGTATGGAAGGGTTCGCTGTGGCTGAGCGTCATCTCCTTCATCTTCAGGCTCAGCTCGGACGCCAGGCCGTAAAGCGCACGCGAGCCAAGAAAGTAGAAGCGATCCAAGTCCAGATTGCCGCCCACCTCCAGCGCCAGGTCGCCATACTCGTCCAGCATACGCGCCCCCGCCGCCTGCAGCCGGCGCAGCCCCGCCAGCTCCTCGCGCCGATTGGCGGCGATCAAGGCCAGTCCGGTGGTCGCTAAGTACATGGTGGAGAACGCGCGCGTCTGCGCCGTACTCTCCTCCTTGGCTGCGGGGAAGAGGAGGGTGTAGTCGCTCAGCGCTTCGAGGCTGCGTCCGGCATAACAGCCGATGGAAAGCACATCGCCGCGCCCGCTTTTGTGAAAGGTGTCGCAGGCGCGCAGCACTTCACTGGTCTCACCCGAACGGCTGGCGACGACCAGCAGCGCCCGCCCCGGCAGCCGCGGCAGATCATCGAGCGAGAGCCAAAGCTCCGAGGCCGGACGGGCAAAGGTCGGCAGCCCCACCAGATTTTGCCAGACGACGGCGGCGGACACCGCAGCGTAGTAGGGCGAGCCGCAGCCGGTAAAACAGACCTGTGTATACTGGCCGCGGGCGAGAAAGGCGGCCAGTTCGTCATAGCGCCCCTCCAGTTGCTCAACTGCTGCCGTCCACACCGCTGGCTGGGAAAGCAGCTCGCGTCGCGTATGATAACCGGCGGGGTAGGACGTTGGCACTGCTGTCGGCATAGCTGTTGACATGAAGACGACTCCCTGATGACTAGAAAAGCGATTGCTTGCAAAGCGAAACAGTTGATCAATCACAACCTGCCGTATGCGGCAGCTACTGCAAAAGTAGGTTGTGGCGCCAGGTTGGGTTGCCCCAGCCGGCTTCCGGCTTTTTCACAAAGCCGACATTTTCCGCCTGTTCGATTGGCCCCAGCCGGTTGTCCGTGCGCAGGCCGGCCGCCAGCGGCTCGACCGCCTGCGGCTGCGGCAGGACAGTCGGGGACGGCGTGGCTCGTGCGGCAGCCGGCGCCGACGCCGTCGCCGCCAGCCCGCCGCAGCCGCACGAGCCGACCGTGGAATAGACAAAAGTGGGCTGCGGTGTGGGGGTCACTGTCGCCGGGGTCACTGTCGCCGGGGTCACTGCGGCCGCGTGCAGCAAGCTGCTTGTCCCGACCAGCAAGAACAGCGCTGCCAAGAATAGAAGACCCGCCAGGTAGAAAAGCTGTCTGCGTCGCCCGTCCATATTTATCCTTTCAACCCGCTCAGCGTGATGCCTTCGAGCAGTTGGCGCTGCGCCAATCAAAAGACAAAGGCGTGGCCGTCAGGCTGCACCGGTCAACACACGTTGCGCGTTTGCAAAATAGACCTTTTGCAGCACATCATCGGGCAGATGCAGGCCGTAGATGTTCCAGCGCCCCTGGCCCGGCGTAAGGCTGCCATCGTAGCTGAAATACTCATCGTCACTTTCCAGGAAACGGTAATAGAGCCGATAGGTGTCGAGATCAGGGCCGGAATCCGTGCCGAAGAGGATGCGGTCGGCATAGTCGATAAAGAAGCGGCGCGCACGGTAGGGCTGGCGGCCCAGCTCGCTGATGCGGGCGCTGATGTCAACATAGAAGTTGGGGCAGCGCTCCAGCAGCGCCGCCACCCAACCGAGATTTTCGGCATAGCAGCCGACATGGGCGCCGATAAAAACCGTCTGCGGGTGGCGGGCGACCAGATTGGCGAACTCGTCCATAATCTGTAGAAAAGGCGGGTAGGGCGGGCTGGGAAAGTGCCAGTCGGGGTGGGCGCTCAGCTCCTCCCAGCGTTCGTTGTGCGCATCCAGCGGGTCAAAGAACGCCACCGGGTCGGCCACATGGATCAGCACCGGCCAGTGCAGCGCACCCGCGGTCGCCCAGATGGGGTCCAGCCGCGGGTCGTCCAGCGCCGCGCGCCGGCCCTGGTCATCCGTCACCTGCAAGCCGAACGGCTTCCAGATTTTGAGGCCGTCGGCGCCCCACTGCGCCTGCTGCTCCAGCCGCCAGGCCGCCCACTCGCCAAAACCGGCGCCTTGCTGCGGCCACTGCGCCCAATCCACGCCGCCGAAGTGACGGAAGCGGTCGGGCGCCTGGTTTTTGAACTGTTCCAGATGCTGCTGCAAAATGGCCTCGCCCCAGCCGCCGTCGAGATCGACATACAGCCGTACGTCCGCCCTGTCCAGCCGCTCCAGCAGTTCCGCCACAGGACGCCGCTCCCAGCTGCCGCCGAACGCCTCTCCCAAATGGTTGTGGGCGTCGATCACCGGGAAGCGCGGCTTGCGCGGCAGGGTTTGCTTCGTCACCAGCGCCGGACGCGGTTGATAATCAGCCAGCAACATAATTACACCACCTGTACCTTAACGCCCTGCTCGCGCAGAGCAGCGACAAAGGGCGGCGGCGCCTTGTCATCTGTGATCAACAGGTCGATCACATTCAGCCCCGCCACAAACACCGTAGAAACCCGTTCGCATTTGCTGTAGTCGGCGACAATGATCGTCTCACTGGCAATGCGCAGAATCTCGCGATCCACCAGACTCTCTTCCAAATAGTTATTGGTCAGCCCTTCTTCCAGATCCATGGCGCGGATGCCCATAATGACGCGCAGCGAGCGCAGCGTCGCCAGCGCCTGGATGGTGAGCGGGCCGATCAGCGAGGCTTCGCTGGCGCGCAAGGTGCCGCCCAGCACGTTGACCGTCACGCCCGGCGCGCCGGACAGCACATTGACCGCCGACAGCGAGTTGGTAAAGACGGTCAGGTCATAGCGCTGGCGCAGGCAGACCGCCACCTCCATCACCGTGGTGCCGCTGCTGAGAAAGATGGTTTCCCCGTCGCCCACCAGGGCGGCGGCGGCGGCGGCAATGCGCTGCTTCTCCTCCACCTGTTCGGCGCTGCGCTGCACCACCGGCGGTTCGGGTGGGGCGCGGCGCACCGCCACTGCCCCGCCATGCACGCGCTGCACCTTGCCCTGCTCCGAGAGCGTTTCCAAATCGCGGCGGGCCGTGGCCAGGCTGACCGCGAACTGCGCCGAGATTTCCGGCACGCTGGCCCGCTGCCGCTCCTCAATCCAGCTCAACAGCCGTCCCTGGCGCTCCGTATTTGATTCCAGTGCAGCCTTTGGCATGGGATTCCGCCGCCATTCGAGCACAATCACTCACAAACAATCATGGGATAGTCAAAAAATAGCATGTTTGTGAGCGATTGTCAAGAGGGGAAAAATGCTAAAACGCTATAGTCTACGTGTTGATGTGAGTCAGCCACCACGCATAAAGATGATGACCACGTGACGGATTGTATCTTCCATAAGTGCTGATGTTGCGCAGCACCATTGATAGATTGGCAGCAGATGACTGGGCCTGTTCGCTCCAGTATTTGATAATGTCTAGAGTGGTTACAACGGGAATATGGGGCACGGTTCGCCTCAAAAAATTGATAGGCTTCCTGTCATCTGTAGCAATAGCCCACCGGCGAGCCACGGCAATGGCACAAGTGACCGCTTCACCGTCATCTCCAAACGCTGCTGCGTAGTTAACGTAGTTTACCAACTCCGCTTCATCCTGTGGCGCTTCATAGGTCAGCAAACCTCTACGCTCAAGTATTTCTAACTCAGTGATTCCCTTGGAGTTGCCGAGGCTCTGGATAGAACCTCCGACAGACAACACTTCCTGCTCTTGTACGTAAGTTGCAATGGCAACATGAGCCTGAAGTGAAGTAACAATTTCCTCTACATGGGTAGATGCTACCAGGTTGATGACACAGCAAGCATCTAGAATCAAATGCTCGTGGGGGAAGGTGCGCCTAATGTTCAATGTTATTCTCCCTGATTCACCTCTACTTCAGGGAGACTTTGTGACGGTAAGTCTAGAAGATTACTCGCTCCTTCTTGCAAGAGGGCGTTCAATTCTCGGGCTTTCAGACGGTTAACGCGAAGGAACCGTGCTAGTTGGCCCTCTGATATCTCTGCCTGGTTGTACGCTTGCACAGCCAAAACTTGATATCGTTTGGGCAGTAAATCATCATAACTATGCAATGGAGGCAGGTCGAGTTTATTTTTTGCTTCTTTGACATTGACGCCTCTACTTTGCATACGAAGCAAAGTACCAGATGGTAATAGTCTCAATTCCTCCAGGCGTACTGCCATTGCTTCAAACGAAACGCCGTAATAATGCGCAAGGGTCAACAAGTTACCAAGAGTGAACTTAGTCTGTGAAGGCTTGATAGCATTGTAGCTCCGTGTTACCCCATGAGTCGGCATCAGGAAGTGAGCGGCAAACCGATCAGCAAACCGCTCGCTTTCAGGTCGCCGCTTATATCCTTCCTGCATAAGCACTTCGGCTTTATGTCTATGTGCAAGAAAATGGCCATAGTCGTGTACCAGAGAAAAACGCCGCCGCTCCTCAGGGTGCAAGCGGTTGACGGCAATTGCCCCACCTAATTTATCGCCATAAGTATACATGGCCGAAAACTTGTCAGACGGCCTCATTTCCATGTAAAAAACTCGCAAGCCTACTTCCTGTTCAAGTAATGCTCGCAGTGAATAAATCGGTGCATCACCCAGGCCTAAGCGGCCCCGCTCCTCTTGTGCTAATGTTTCGGCTGATCGAGCAACAGACAGGTGATCGTACCTATATTCTGGAGGATAGTTTTGGAACGGCTTTGCGCCAGTAATCTCTTCTAGTTCCACATAGTCACGACACAAAGATTCGAATTCCTCGACATACTGAACAATCTGCACGTCATCTTCTTCATTCTTCTGATAGGCACTGCGAAACTGAACTGCAAAAGACTCTATTGCAGGGCGTGAACGAACAAGATCGCTCACCTGGCAGCCATAGGCTTGGGCCAGTCTGATTAATTCATCAGCTTTGATACGACGCTCCCCTTTTTCAATAGCGGTGATGGTAGTTCGAGCCGAATGAATCAGCTCTGCTGCATCAAGTTGGGTCAGCCTCTTTTGCTTTCGCGCCTGCTGTAGTCTTTCGCCTAGTTCTTGCAGGTTTATGGTATCAAGTATGTTGAAGTCCATCTTGGATTCCTCCAGATCTATATTTCCGAACGTAATTTCGTTAGAGGCACAGGCATTTATAACTTATTCCATAACCAACAGAAACACGCCGCTTCGTACATCGAATAGTGTCGCGCCAATAGCTGACATTGTCAATATATTAGGAAAATTATTCTTAATAATGTCAGATTCCACACAGGGATCGCTACCCTAGCTTGTGCATGAGGCTTGTCACCAAATCGCAGAATTCATATATGATCTTCACCCGATTTTGTGGATAGGTGGATATAATTGACCCTGAGAACTGGACCACGTGCTAAAGTGTGAAGTGACGGGTAAGAGAGTACGTGGAGGGTAAGGGAGATGACCAAGCAGCGCAGACGATTCAGTGCGGAGTTCAAGTTTCGGGTGGCGTTGGAAGCAGCGA
>JBBRBX010000054.1:0-35791 GCA_038205395.1 Caldilineales bacterium | reverse complement strand
TTCTGTTGGTGATATGAGCGGCGGGGGTCCACCCGGTCCCATCTCGAACCCGGCAGTTAAGCCCGCCAGCGCCGATGGTAGTATGCGGTCCGCTGCATGCGAGAGTAGGCCATCGCCAACCGAACTCTCTTTCTCCTATTTTTACCCCCCCTTCCCCCTTCTCTTTGCCTGTCTCTATCGCCAACTTGACACCTTTGTGGAATCTGAGTACGCTCAGTGCAATTTGCTTTGCTGGGTTCCTACACCCGCGCCTGCTGCCATGCACCTGAACCGCTCCATCTGCGGAGGATTGATTGACTCACCACCTTTCCACCCTGTTTGCAACCTATTTGCTGCCAAACCGGATCGTCAAGGCTGCCGGCGCCACCCTGCTGGGCGGCCTGCTTTGGTTTGCGCTCTGCCTGCCGCTGCTGGCGCAGGATGGCGGGACGCTGATCTATACGGTGCAGCCCGGCGAAACGCTCAGCGAGATCGCCGCCCAGTTTGATGTCGACGCCGCCGACCTGCTGGCGCTCAACGGTCTCGAAGATGCCAACGCCATCTTTGTGGGCCAGCAGTTGCGCGTGCCGGTGACGGCGCTCAATGCTGACCAGCCCGCGCCGCCGGGAACGCACCGCGTGCAGCCGGGCGAGACGCTCAGCGAGATCGCCAAACGCTATGGGCTGACGCTGGCGGAGCTGATGGCGCTCAACCAACTGGATGACGCCAACGCCGTTATTGCCGGGCAGCTTCTGGCGATTGGGACAGCCGTCAGCGCCGTCGACGCTGCGCCCGCCGATATCCCCACCGATGAACCCACTGCCACACCTGACGAAAGCGGCGCCGACGGCGCGCCTGCATCCGACCAGCCGCCCGCCGTGGAGAGCACACCGCTGCCGCTGCCCGAGACGCACACGGTGCAGCCGGGCGAGACGCTGACCGCGATTGCTCGCCTGTATGGCATCCCCGCCGCCACCATCAAGGCGCTCAACAACCTGGGCGATGAAGACTTTATTGTCGTAGGCCAGCAGTTGACGCTCTCCGTGGCCGTTGTCCAGGAGGAAGCGACGCCTGCGCCGGAAGAAGTGGCTGTGGAGACGCCCGAAGAGACAGCGGACAGCGAAACACCCGTCGCGACACCTTCCGCGACACCTTCCGCGACACCTTCTGAGACACCCGCCGAAACGCCTGCTGCCATCCCCAGCACACATACGGTGCAGGTGGGCGAAACGCTGACCGGCATCGCCCGCCGCTATGGCCTGACGCTGGATACGCTGCAGGCGCGCAACGGTATTCGCGACGAGAACGCCATTTACGTGGGGCAGGAACTGATTCTTGCGGCCCCCACGCCGGAACCGACCGCCGGGCCGCCCCCGGACGCCACTGCGGAAGCACCCTCCGCTGAGGCCGAGACGCCCACCGGGGAGAGCAGCACCGCCGCAGACACGGCAGGAACAGACACCGCAGCAGACACGCCGGAAACAGGTATGGCGGAAACAGCCGTTGTGCGCAGCGGCAGTTCGTTCGCCAGCCTCAACCGCACCTACACCGTGCTTTATGGCGATACGCTGGGGCGCATTGCCCTGCGCGAAGGTGTCGCCGCCGCCGCCCTGGCCAGTCTCAACCACTACGACAGCGTGGATGCGCCGCTCTCGGCGGGCGCCACGCTGCTGCTGCCGGCCACCGGCGATGAGCTGCGGCCCAGCACACCGGCGCAGGCGCACATCGTGGCTGCCGGGGAAAGCCTGAGCGGAATCGCCCAGGATTACGACACGACTACCGGCGATCTGATGGCCGCCAACCGCATCAGCGACGCCAACGCCATCTACCCCGGCCAGCGCCTGCTGATCCCGTCGCAGCCGCTGGGCGGCAGCGACGCCCTCATGCAGCAGGTCGGCCCTGCCAGCAGCGGCTATTTCTTCTATACCGTGCAGCCGGGCGACACGCTTTCCGCCATCGCCAAGCAGTTCGACAGCACAATGGAAGCGCTGCGCACCTACAATGGACTGCCGGATAACGAAACGGTCTATACCGGGCTGGAATTGAAAATCCCCTTTGGCCCGCCCACGCTGCCGCTCGACCTGCCGCCGGCCCCCATGTCAGGGACACGCTTTGTGATCAGCCTGAGCCGCCAGCAGTGCTGGGTCTTTGAAGGCGACAAGGTGCGCTATGCCTGGCAGTGCAGCACCGGCATCGGCGAACGCAAGACCAAACCCGGCAACTATGCTGTGCAGTCCAAGATCACCAACGCTAAGAGCAAGGTATGGCGGCTGGATATGCCCTACTGGCTGGGCATCTATAACGTGGGGGAAGTGGAAAACGGCATCCACGGCCTGCCGATGGCCTGGAGCACGGGCAAGAAAATCTGGTCGGGGCTGATTGGTCAGCCCGCCACCTTCGGTTGCGCCATGCTGGATGATGCCAACGCCTCTACGCTCTTCCGTATGGCCTTTCTGGGTATGCCGGTGCATGTGGTGAACTAACCACCGGTGCAAATCGCCGGCGCAAACTGCCGGTGCAAACCGCTTGTGGCAGACACGCCCTGTCTGACCAGTGGGCGAGGAAGTGCAGGAGAGATGAGCACAATCCGGAACGTGCTGCCCGCCGGCAAGCTGCCGCACGCGCTTTTGGGCGAACTGCTGGCGGGGCTGCCGCAGGACAACCCGCGCCTGCTGGTGGGGCCGACGGTGGGCGAGGACGCTGCCGTGATCGACTTTGACCCCGGCTGTGACCGTCTGCTGGTGGCCAAGAGCGACCCGATTACCTTTGCCACCGACCAGATCGGCTATTATGCCGTTAACGTGTGCGCCAACGATCTGGCGGTGTCCGGGGCGACGCCGCTTTTTTATTTTCCCACGCTGCTGCTGCCGGCAGGGCAGAGCGACGCCGCGCTGGCAGCTTCGATCTTCGCCCAGATTGCGGCGGCCTGCCGGCAGTTGAACATTGTCGTCGCCGGCGGCCACAGCGAAATCACCCCGGCGGTGACTCAGCCGGTAGTGGCGGGGTCGCTGTTGGGCGAAGTGGCCCGCAGCCAGGTGGTGGCAAGCGCCGGCTGCCGGCCCGGCGACATCGTGCTGCTGGCCGGCTCCATCCCCGTGGAGGGGGCGAGTCTGATCGCGCGCGAGAAGCGGGTTGCGCTGCTGGCGCTGGGTTGGACTGCCGCCGCCATCGACGCACTGGCGGGCTATCTCTACGACCCCGGCATCAGCATCCTGCGCCCTGCCCTGCTGGCCGCTGATGCGCGCCTGGTGACGGCCATGCACGACCCCACCGAGGGGGGTGTGGCGACGGGGCTGCTGGAGCTGGCGCTGGCCGCCCATGCCGGGCTGGAGATTGATCTGGATGCCATTCCGGTGCCGGCGGCGGCGGGCGCGCTGTGCGCAGCCTTTGGCCTTGACCCTTTGGGCGTGATCGCTTCGGGCGCGCTGCTGGCGACTGCCCGGCCGGAGCATGTGGAGCGGCTGCTGGCGCTGTGGGCGGCAGCGGGCTGGCAGGGGAGCGTGATTGGCCGCATCCTGCCGCAGGCGGGCGTTTATCTGGCCCGCCGCGGCGGGCGCGCAGTGGCCTTTCCCCATTTCGCCGTGGATGAAATTACCAAATTGTGGCAGTAAACAGGCATGACCAGTAAACCTTCATAAAAGGAGCGGGCAGCAATGAGCACACAGCCGGTCGTGCGCTTCGGCGTGATTGGCATCAACCACAACCATATCTATGGGATCACCGATCTGCTGCTGCGGGCGGGGGCGCAGTTGGTTGCCTTTTATGCCCCGGAGCCGGAACTGGCGGCGGAATATGGCGGCAAGTATCCCCAGGCGCGCGCAGCCGGCAGCGCCCAGGATCTGCTGGAGGATGAGCGCATTGCGCTGGTCGCCTGCGCCGCCATACCAGCCGAGCGTGCGGCGATCTGCATTGCGGCGATGCAGCATGGCAAGGATGTCATCAGCGACAAGCCGGGCTTTACCACATTGGCGCAGTTGTCCGAAGCGCGGCGCGTGCAGGCAGTCAGCGGGCGCATCTACTCGATCTGTTACAGCGAACGGCTGGAAGTGCGGGCGGCCGTCAAAGCGGGTGAGCTGGTGCAGGCGGGCGCCATCGGCCAGGTGGTGCAGACCGTGGGGCTGGGGCCGCACCGCATGCACCCGCCCGCGCGCCCCGACTGGTTCTATCGCAAAGAGCGCTATGGCGGCATCTTGACCGACATTGCCTCGCACCAGGCCGACCAATTTTTGTTCTACACCGGGTCAACCGAGGCGCACGTGGTGGCGGCGCAGGTCGCCAACGTGGCGCACCCGCAGCATCCCGAACTGGAAGATTTCGGCGACATGGTACTGCGCGGCAGTGGCGGGATGGGCTACGTGCGCGTCGATTGGTTTACGCCGGCGGGGCTGGGCGTGTGGGGCGATGGCCGTTTGACCATCCTGGGCACGCAAGGCTACATTGAACTGCGCAAATATATCGACATTAGCGGGCGGCCGGGCGGCGACCATCTCTTTCTGGTGGACGGCAAAGGCATCCAATATATCGACTGCAGCGGCCAAGAACTGCCCTACGGCCGCCGGCTGCTCTACGATATTGTGCACCGCACCGAGACGGCCATGCCGCAGGCGCACTGCTTTCTCGCCTCGCAGTTGGTGCTGGAGGCGCAGCAAATGGCCGACCAGGCCAGGGGCGCAGACGGTGCGAGCAGGCCGGACAGCGAGACAACCACAGAAACGGAGGACGCGGCGGGCTGATGGACAAGTTACGCGTAGGGATCGTGGGCTGCGGCATCGGGCGCGAACATCTCGCGGCCTTTCAGCAGTTGGCGGAGCACTTCACGGTGGCGGCACTCTGCGACAGCAATCCGCAGCGCGCCCAGGCGGCGGCGGACGAGTTCGGCATCGAGCAGGTCGTCCCCTCCTACACTGCCTTGTGCGCGCTGGACGGGCTGGACATCATCGACATCTGTACGCCTTCGTATCTGCACTATGCGCAGTCGCTGCAGGCACTGGAGGCGGGCAGACATGTCATCTGTGAAAAACCGGTGGCCGGCTCGCTGCGCCAGGTGGATGAACTGGCCGCGGCCGCGACGCACGCCGGACGGCGGCTCATGCCGGTCTACCAATATCGCTTCGGCCACGGCGCGCAAAAGCTCAAGCTGCTGGTGGAGGCGGGTGTCACCGGCCCGGCCTATCTGACCACCGTCGAGACGGCCTGGCGGCGGCGGCTCCCCTACTATGACGGCACCTGGCGTGGCAAGTGGGCGACGGAGCTGGGCGGGGCGCTGGTGACGCTGGCGATCCACGCTCACGATCTCGTCACCTATATCCTGGGGCCGGTGGAGAATGTCTTTGCGCGCATGGTGACGGCTGTCAACGCCATCGAAACCGAGGATTGCGTCAGCGCCTCGCTGCAAATGGCGGACGGCTCACTCTGCTCGTTGGCGGTGACGACGGGGTCGGTGCGCGAGATCAGCCGCCACCGCTTCTGCTTTCGCAACCTGACGGCGGAAAGCAGCCTCGACCCCTACGCCAACACGAGCGATCCGTGGCGCTTTGACGCCGATTCCCCGCAGCTGCAGACGCAGGTCGATGCGCTGCTGGAACAGTTTACGCCGCTGCCGGAGCGCTTTGCCGGTCAGTTTCTGCGTTTCGCCCAGGCGATGGAACAAAATAGTGAACCGCCGGTGACGTTGGCGGACGCGCATGTGTCGCTGGAACTGATCACGGCCCTCTACAAATCCAGCGCCAGTGGGCTGCCCGTCAGCCTGCCGCTGGCGCCGGATGATGAATGGTATGCAGGCTGGAGGCAAGCAGCATGGGTGCAGGCTTGATAGCTCTCTTTTTTGACCTGGGCGACACCATTATGGATGAGGGGACGGAGGTCAAAGACGCGCAGGCGACCACGCTGCACGCCGATCTGATCCCCGGCATGGGCGACGCGCTGCGCTGGTGCAAGGCGCAGGTGGGCCGGCTGGCGCTGGTGGCGGACACGCGGCCGGGCACGGCGCGCAACGTGCTGGCGCAGCATGGCCTGACCGCGTTGTTTGACTATCTCGCCATCTCGGAAACTGTGGGCGTCGAAAAGCCGGATCCGCTGCTCTTCCAGGTGGCGCTGGACGCGCTGCAGATTGCGCCTTCCGACTACGCGCATGTGGCGATGATCGGCAACAATTTAGAGCGCGACATCGCCGGGGCCAAACGGCTGGGCCTGGCCACAATTTTTCTGCATTGGAACGAGCGTCGCCGCACCACGCCGCTGAGCGCCGGCGAAACACCGGACTACACCGTGACCAACGCCGCCGAACTGGTCGCCCTCATCGCCAGGCTGACAAAAGACTGAACCGGCGAGCGGAACTTACCCGTTTTGCCGGCTGTCGCGCCAGGCCACCATGCGCTCGATCGGCGCAAAGTCCCAGGGTGTGCCCACGCCCAGGATCATGTGCGTGATGCCGGCGTCAACATAGGCGTCAAGCTGGTCGATCTGCTCCAGGTTGAGCGAGGCTGTGCGTTCGATTTCGCCGGGGTCGCGCCCGATTTCGGCGCACCAGCGGTCGAGCACTTCGTTTTTGTGGCGGAATTCGTCCGGCGTGCCGAAGCCGTTCCACATATCGGCGTACTGGGCCGTCAGCCGCAGCGTCTTCTTTTCACCGCCGCCGCCGATGAGGATCGGGATCGGGTGCAGCGGCGGCGGGTTCAGCTTGCTCCAGCGCTCGCGGATGATGGGCAGATTCTTCTCGAACTCATCAAAGCGGTAGCTCCAGCCGTCAAATTTGTAGCCGTATTCGTTGTAGTCGCGCTCGAACCAGCCGGCGCCGATGCCCAACATGGCGCGCCCGCCGCTGATATGGTCGATCGTGCGGATCATATCTGCCAGCAAGTTGGGGTTGCGATAGTTGTTGCACGTTACCAGGCAGCCGATCTCGGCGTGCTGGGTGAGCATCGCCATCGCCGTCAGCAGCGTATAGGCTTCAAAATGCGCGCCGTCCGGCTCGCCGTAGAGCGGGAAGAAATGGTCCCAGTGCCAGATGGTGTCGACGCCAAGCTGGTCGGCTTGCTTCACCGCGTCGGCAAAAGATTGGTAGGTTACGTGCTGTGGGTGCAGTTGCACCCCAATGCGCAGTTTTGCCATGTGTCACCTCACAGTCAGTAGTTGGTCATGCTCGAACAGGATAGGTTGGCAAGGGAAACTGTAGTCCCTGCTGTCACCCTTGGCGCTTATTCTTGGCCGAAGGGGCGGTTCAGTTCCTCGATCTCATCGCCGGTCAGGGCTTCCACTTCGTCTGCCTGCATCTGCCGCCACTTGGGGTCAGGGGCCGCGACGCCGCCTTTCCAGGTGAAGACCAGTTCGCCGAATTCCGCCGGCTGATCTTCCTGCGGCTGCAGATGTTCAATCCAGCGCGTCTTTTTGGGGTCAAGCCCATAGCGCGTCACCAAATTGTTGGCGATGGTGTCGGCGGCGGCCACAATCGACCCCGATGCGGCGCTGGCCAGCTCCGAGACGAGGATGGTGTAGCTGCCTTTTTTAATCTCATACATACGCACCCTGCACAAGCCACCGGTAGTGAGCTGATTGTAGGGGAAACGGAACAGATAGTCCTGTGACTGTTTGATCATAAAATGGTTCCTTCGCTTTGCCGAACAATACTGTCAGGAAAGCATAGACTGCACCGTACAAAGATGATTTCCATCTTTGTACGGTGCAGCTTTTGTTGTAAACGAATCAACGGCAGACGGGGGTCTGCAAGGCGAAGAACTGTCGCCTAGGAGGGAGAACGGCCGGCGCTGTTGGCCGGGGTCGGGCGTCGTCGCTGCGGCCGGCGTACCGGTGTATAGCCGCCGTTGGCCCCGGATTGCCCTGACTGTCCAGCCTGCGCCGGGGCGCCGTTGATCCAACTGCCGGAATTGCCGTTGCTCTGGCCTCGGTTCTGGCTGTGGCCGTTGGCCGGGCGTTCACTGCTCCTGCCGCTGCCCTGCCCATTGCCATTATAGCCGTTGCTGCGCTGGGAGCGATCGGCGGGGCGGTTTTGCCCAACGTTGACGACGCCGTAGTCGAAATCGTCCAGCCGGCGGCGCTCAATGCGTTCGCCCAGCAGCCGTTCGATATCGCGCACCAGCCACTCGTCGGCGGGCGATGTGAAGGTGAAGGCTTCTCCGGTCTGCGTTGCGCGTCCGGTGCGGCCGATGCGATGGGTGTAGGCATCGACGGTGTCCGGCATATCAAAGTTGATGACATGCGAAATCTCGCTGACATCAATGCCGCGGGCGGCGATGTCGGTGGCGACCAGCACATCATACCTGCCGTTGCGGAAACCGGCAATGGCTTCCTGGCGGCGGTTCTGCGTCATGTTGCCCTGCAGCGCAGCCACCCGATAATTGCTGTTCTCCAGATCCATCGCCAGGTTGCGGGCGCGGTGCTTGGTGCGGGTAAAGACCAGCACGCGTGCGGTGGCCGTCTTTTCGAGCAGCGCCAGCAGCAGCCGTGTCTTGTGGCTGTCAGGCACAGGATAGAGCGCGTGCGAGACGGTCTCCGCCGGGGCGATCATCCCGATCTGCACCCTAACCGGATCCTTGAGAATTTTGTCGGCCAGCGAGTGGATGTCGTCCGGCATGGTGGCCGAGAAAAAGAGCGTCTGGCGGCGCGACGGCACATGCTGCAGAATGCGGCGGATGTCGGGCAGAAAGCCCATGTCGCACATGCGGTCGGCTTCATCCAGCACCAGCACTTCAATGTGCGAGAGATCGATGTCGCCGGAATCCAGATGGTCGAGCAGCCGCCCAGGGCAGGCGACGACGATTTCATAGCCACGGCGCAGGGCGTTGAGCTGCGGCATCTTGCCGACGCCGCCGTAGATGGGTACGCTGCGCACCTTCATCTTTTTGCCCAGCGAAACAATGGTCTGGTGGATCTGGTCGGCCAACTCGCGTGTGGGGGCGATAATGAGGGCGCGCGTCTGGTTGAGCGGCCCTTTGGTCAAGCGCTGCAAGATAGGCAGCACAAAGGCCGCCGTCTTGCCGGTGCCGGTCTGCGCCAGCCCCAGCACATCCTGGCCGGCGAGCGCAAGCGGCAGCGCTTGTTCTTGGATAGGCGTCGGCGTCACATAGCCGGCATTTTTGACACCCGCGAGAATACGCGGATCTAACGAAAACTGTTCAAAATTCACTACAAAGTACTCCTTGACTCCTAGAGCCAAGTCGCACTCTCAGCCCAATAAGTATGCGGCAGACGATTTCTGCCTGTTTGTAAGCGACTTTTCCGGGTCGCTTCACAAAAAAGGTACGATAGCGCCTATGCAGCAAAATGTCAAATTGTGCGGGCAGTAAAACGAAAATCATTCGCAGCAGGCTGCAGCCGCTGACGCCAATCTACTCTCGCCCCGGTTTGACACGCCTACCCTCCCCTGCTATAGTCGCCAGTTAATTGAATAGATGTAGCTCTTATCCAGAGAGGTGGAGGGACCGGCCCTGTGAAACCTCGGCAACCTGGCTGCCGGCTTATGCCGGCAGACCGCGGTGCCAACTCCGGCAGATTGGTTCTGGAAGATGAGAGGCTTGGATGCAATGATGCATGATCCCTCTCGCCTGTCCGACGAGGGGGATTTTTTTTGTGCGGCAGGATGTGCGGCAGGAACGTTCAGTAAAAAGGTCGAGTAAAGAGGTTCAGCAGCAGAGCGGCGAGGAGCAGCCTATTATGATCGTAATGAAATTCGGCGGAACGTCGGTCGGCGGCGCCGACGCCTTTGCCCAGGTGGCGAAAATTGTGCAGCAGAAGGTGGCCGAACAGACGCCCGGCGCAAGGCCCGGCGTAGTCGTCGTCACCAGCGCCATGTCGGGTGTCACCAACATGCTGATCGAGGCGGCGCAAAAGGCGGCGCGCGGCGACGAAAGCTTCCACCAGGTGCAGCAGGACAGCCTGCTGCTCAAACACCAGGTGGTGGCGGGACGGCTGATCGAAGACGGCGCCGAGCGGGCCGCACTGACGCGGGTCTTTGAGCAGCGCCTCAGCGAATTTGAACGCCTCTGCACCAGCATCGCCGTGCTGGGCGAACTGACCAATCGCGGGCTGGATGTCGTCAGCGGGCTGGGCGAGCGCATGGCGGCCCCGCTGCTGGCGGCCGTGCTGCGCGCGTCTGGGGTGGCCGCTGAGGCCATCGACGCCACCGAACTGATCGTCACCGACAACCTGTTCGGCTCCGCCGTCCCCATCACCGACCTGACCGAGCACAAATGCCGCACCCGGCTGCTGCCGCTGCTGGAAAAGGGTGTCGTGCCCGTCGTCACCGGCTTTATCGGCGCCACTGTCGACGGCGTGCCCACCACCCTGGGGCGCGGCGGCTCGGATTATTCGGGGGCCATCATCGGCGCAGCCCTGGACGCCGATGAAATTCAAATCTGGACCGATGTCAACGGCGTGATGACCGCCGACCCGCGTGCGGTGCCCAATGCCCGCAGCCTGCGCCAGTTGAGCTATGAAGAAGTCGCCGAACTGGCCTACTACGGAGCCAAGGTGCTGCACCCCAAAACGGTGACGCCGGCAATTGAAAAGAAGATTGCGGTGCGGGTGCTCAACACCTTTGCGCCCGACCACCCCGGCACGCTCATCGTCGAGAAGAGCGAGATCGAGGCCAGGGGCACGGTCAAGGCCATCACCGCCATCCGCCAGATGAACCTGATCACCGTCGGCGGGCGGGGCATGATGGGCGTGCCGGGCATTGCTGCGCGCACCTTCGGCGCCGTGGCGCGCACGGGGGCCAATGTGTTGATGATCAGCCAGAGCAGCAGCGAACAGAGCATCTGCTTTGTCGTGCCGGAATCCTCGGCGCAGGCGGTGCTGGGCGATCTGCGCGAGGAGTTCGCGCGCGAACTGGAACGGCGCTATATTGACGACATCCACGGCATGCCCCACATCAACATCGTGGCCATTGTCGGCAGCGGGATGCGCGGCACGCCGGGGCTGGCAGCGCGCATCTTCACCGCCGTGGCGGCGCACAACATTAATGTCGTCGCCATCTCGCAAGGCTCCAGCGAAGCCAACATCAGCCTGGTGGTGGTGGATGAGGATGCCACCGAAGTCGTGCGCGCCATCCACGACATTTTCGAGCTGTATCTGCCGACCGAGGAGCGTTCGCACAGTTGGTAAGCCGACTGATTGTGGTACAGTAACGGCGGCATGACCGGCGGGGCCGGCAGGCAAATATAGACCGGCCAGGCAAAGATAGGGCCAGGCAAAGATAGGATCGCAGCAAATGCAAGAGCTTCCGATCATTGTGCTGGGCGCAGGCGGTGTGGCCCGTGCGCTGATCCGCCAGATCGTGGAAAATCGCCCGCTGCACGCCGCCGACTATGGGCTGTGGCTGTCGCTGCTGGCCGTCTGTGACCGCGACGGCGCCGTCCTGGCGCTGGACAGCCGCCGCGATCGCGGGCTGGACGATGCCACCCTGCTCGACCTGGTGCGCTACAAGGCGGAAGGGGGACGGCTGGCGGAGTATGGGCTGGGCGGCCCGCAGAACGATTTAGCAGCGGTCATCGACATTGCCGGCAGGCATGGGGCCGTGGTGGTGGACTGCACCGCCAGCGAGGAAACGGCCTGGGCCTTGCTTTTTGCCCTGGAACACAAATACAAAGTGGTGCTGGCCAACAAAAAGCCGCTCACCATGGACATGGAGGTGTACGACCGGCTCACCCGAGCCGCCGCCACTACCGCCGCCCTGCCCCCCCGCCATCTGGGTCGCAGCCGCTGGGAGACGACCTGCGGCGCGGCGCTGCCCGTGATCAGCACGCTCAACCGGCTGCTGGCCGCCGGCGACAAGGTGGAGCGCATCGCCGGCGCCTTCAGCGGCACGTTGGGCTTTGTGATGACGGGCTTGCAGGCAGGCGCCGCCTTCAGCGCCACCGTGCAGGAGGCGCATCGGCTCGGCTACACGGAGCCGGACCCGCGCGACGACCTGGGCGGTCTGGATGTGGCGCGCAAGGCGCTCATTCTGGCGCGTGGGCTGGGCTGGCGGATTGGGATGGAAGACATCCAGGTGCGCGGCCTCTACCCGCCGGAGCTGGGCCGGCTCTCCGTCGCGGCGTTTATGGCCGCGCTGCCGCAGTTGGATGCGGATTATCGCGACCGTGTGGAGGCCGCCGCCGCTGAGGGCAAGGTGCTGCGCTATGCGGCGACGATTGCCGAAGGGCGCTGCCGCGTTGGGCTGACCAGCGTCGAAGCGGGCAGCCCGCTGGGCCGTCTCAGCGGCTCGGACAACCTGGTCGAGTTCTACACCCGCTGGTATGCGAGCAACCCGCTGGTGATCCAGGGCAGCGGCGCAGGCGCAGGCGTTACGGCTTCCGGCGTGTTGAGCGACGTGATCGAACTGGCGTACACGACATAGATGGTTGATGCAAGCGCAGTCGCTTGCGTGCTGCGGCTGCGTCTTTTTCGGGAGAATAAAGATGAACAAAATCAAGGTAGGTGTGTTGGGGGCGACGGGCGCCGTGGGCCAGCGCTTTGTGCAGCTGCTGCAGGGGCATCCCTGGTTTGAGATCAGCGCCCTGTGCGCTTCGGATCGCAACGCAGGCAAACGCTATGGCGACGCCTGCCGCTGGAATCTGCGCGGGGATATGCCGGCGGGTGTGCGCGATAGTATTTTGCAGGAGTGTGAGCCGGGGCCGGACTGCAAGCTTGTCTTTAGCGCACTGCCTTCCGAGATTGCCGGCGAGGTGGAGGAGGAGTTTGCGGCGGCGGGCTATGTGGTCTGCAGCAATTCGCGCAACCACCGCTACGACGCCGACGTGCCGCTGTTGATCCCCGAAGTCAACCCGGAGCATCTGGGGCTGATCGACATCCAGCGGCGCAATCGGGGCTGGGAGGGCTATATCACTACCAACCCCAACTGCAGCACGACCCATTTGGTCAGTGCGCTGCATCCGCTGCACCAGCGTTTTGGGGTGAAAAAGGTCTTTGTGGTGACGATGCAGGCGGTAAGCGGTGCGGGCTATCCTGGCGTCAGCAGCATGGACATGATCGACAATGTCGTGCCCTACATCAGCGGCGAAGAAGAGAAGATTGAGCAGAAGGAGCCGCACAAGCTGTTGGGCCAATTCGACGGCGCCGGCATCCGCAATGCGGAGTTTGTGATCAGCGCCCACTGCAACCGGGTGCCGACGCGCAACGGCCATTTGGAAGCCTTGAGCGTCGAGTTCGAGGTGCAGCCGAGCGAGGCGGAGATTCTGGACGCCTGGCAGTCGTACAAGCCGCTGGCGCAGCAGCTTAACCTGCCCAGCGCCCCGCAGCCGGCCATCCTCTATGATGAGCGGCCCGACCGCCCGCAGCCGCGCCTGGACCGGCTGGCGGGCAGTGTGCCGGGCATGGCCACCGTAGTGGGGCGCTTGCGGCCTGACCCGCTCTTCCATTATAAGTTTATGGTGCTGGGCCACAACACTATTCGCGGGGCCGCCGGCGGCAGCCTGCTCAACGCCGAACTGCTGGTGGCGCAGGGCTACATCGGTCAGCCGCATGACGTCTTGGCGCAATCGGCGCAATTAGCATAAAATAATCCGTACGGACTTTATATTTCATGACAGGAGGAACCACCGTGCCTTCAGAATCGACCGCAAGCGCGCCGCTAGCTGCGCAGCAGTCCCCTGCTTATGCTAGTTACGGCCGCGCTCGGTTGGCCGACTTTTGTGAAGACTGGGTGGTCTACCG
Source organism: Caldilineales bacterium (assembly GCA_038205395.1). Taxonomy (GTDB): domain Bacteria; phylum Chloroflexota; class Anaerolineae; order Caldilineales; family Caldilineaceae; genus Fredericiella. The sequence continues at coordinate 22,144 of JBBRBX010000054.1, read as the reverse complement.
CAATCTGGAGCCGCTGGATAAGCGCCTGCCTGGGCTGAAGACTACCTATCTGGATATGGAACTGCGCTCGGACCTGATCCCGCGCAAGCAGGATGCGCCGTATGCCAGGATTGCGACCTACTTCCTGAATGAAATCCAGCGCCTGCGCAAGGTGAAAAGCCCGCTGGGCGAACTGTTGTTTCTGGGCGATACATTGTTCAACGACAGCCAGGCCTACAAGAACATGCGCGCCTTCAGCGGCTGGCCGGGCGCCTGCTTTATCTGCACAGAGCGCGTGGAGCAGGAACCCGCCCTGACCGTGGATGAGGACAATGTGTACATCGCCAACCGCTGGCATCTGCTGACCGAGTGGGTGCGCCAACTGCGCGCCCAGGGTTTGCAGCTTGGCCCCAACACCGCCGTGGTGATCGACATCGATAAGACCGCGTTGGGGGCCAAGGGACGCAACGACAAGACCATCGACCGGGCGCGCCTGGCCGGCATTTTCCGCACGATGAACGCCGTGTTGGGGGAAGATTTCAACCAGGCGTTTTTTGAGCGCGACTATGAGGAACTCAACCGGGCCAAATATCACATCGTGACGGCAGACAACCAGGATTATCTGGCCTATATCTGCCTGGTGCTCAACGTCAATTTGATCAGCCTGGACGAGATGAAGCGCGAAGTAGCCAGCAGCAGCATGGACAACTTTGAGCAGTTCATGCGTTGGGTGGACAGCCGGATGATGATCAACCCGGCGGCGGGCGAAGCGCTGCGCGAGGTGCACGAAGCCGTCAACGCCAGCGTGCGCAACGGCGACCCGACGCCCTTCAAACGCTTCCGCCGCCAGGAATTCATCAGCACGATGGAATACATGGGCAACATGCCCGACACTGCTTCCGTGGCCGAACTGCTGGCGGATGAGATCACGCTGACCGAAGAGGTCTACGAGTTGGCGACCTGGCTGCGCGCGCGCGGCTGTCTCATCCTCTGTCTCAGCGACAAGCCCGACGAGGCTTCCATGCCGCACCCGCGTGTCTCGCCCGATCTGTCGCCGCTGCATCTGGCGGAGACGCACCGGGTGGGCGTGAGCATCCAAGCGGAACTGGACGCGATCCAGTAATCGTTATTTCGGGCAAGGAAAACGACCGGAAGCTACCGGAGAACTACCGGAAAGCTGCCGGGAAATCAGCGGAAGACTACTGGTAACTGGACTACGGATCGGGCACAGCATTTTCGGTATACTCAGACTATGGCAGATAAAAAACCTTCACGCAATGATAGCGGCAAACGTCCTCCGCAGCCGGGGCCAAACGGCGGTGCACCGGGGGGCAACTGGCTCAGCCGCGGCTGGTTCTGGATCGTGCTTGTCATCCTGCTGGTGATCGGCTCGCGCTACCTCTTTAGCGGCGCCGCCGATTCCGCCGACCAGGTGGGCCTGAATGTACTGGTCAGCCAGATTCAGAAGGGTGAAATCAAGTCTCTGGTGGTGCAGGGGGATGCGGTGACGATCATCCCCAAGGAAGGCACCCGCACCTACACCCGCAAGGAAGAAAACGAAAGCCTTTTCAACACGCTGCGCGCGCTGGGCGTGAGCCAGGAGCAGCTCGAAAAGCTGCCTATCCAGGTGGAAAGCATGCCCAACACAGGCGCCTTGTTCAGTTGGCTGATGATGCTGCTGCCGATGCTGCTTATCTTTGGCTTTTTCATCTTTATCATGCGCCAGGCGGGCGGCGGCGGGCAGAACCGCGCCATGCAGTTTGGCCGCAGCAAAGCGCGTAAGATGGAAGGGGCAGACCGACCCACGGTGACGTTTAACGACGTGGCCGGCTCGGATGAAGCCAAGCAAGAGCTGCTGGAAGTGGTGGAGTTCCTCAAGGAGCCGCAGAAGTTCGCCGCGCTGGGGGCACGCATCCCCAAGGGTGTGCTGATGGTGGGCGCGCCGGGCACAGGCAAGACGCTGCTCGCCAAGGCCGTGGCCGGCGAGGCCGGCGTGCCTTTCTTTGCCAGCTCCGGCTCCGAATTTGTCGAGATGTTTGTCGGCGTCGGCGCCAGCCGCGTGCGCGACCTGTTTGAGCAGGCAAAGAAAAATTCTCCCTGCATTATTTTTGTGGACGAAATCGATGCTGTCGGCCGTCACCGCGGGGCCGGCATGGGCGGCGGCAATGACGAGCGCGAGCAGACGCTCAACCAGATTCTGGTCGAGATGGATGGCTTCGACACCGACACCAATGTTGTGATCATCGCCGCCACCAACCGGCCCGACATTTTGGACCCGGCGCTGCTGCGCCCCGGCCGCTTTGACCGCAAGGTGATGGTGGACCGCCCCGACCGCCGCGGGCGCGAAGCGATTCTTGCCGTCCACGCACGCGGCAAACCGCTGGCCTCCGATGTTGACTTGGGCGCAGTTGCTGCCCAGACCGTGGGCATGGTCGGCGCGGATTTGGAAAATTTGCTCAACGAAGCCGCCATCCTGGCTGCTCGCCGCAACAAGCGTTCGATCTCCATGTCCGAGATGATGGAATCGATCGAGCGGGTGATGGCCGGGCCGGCGCGCCGCAGCCGCGTCCTGGATGAGAAAGACCGCCGGGTGGTGGCCTATCACGAAGCTGGACGCGCACTGGTGATGGAGGAACTGGCCCACAGTGAGTCGGTGGGCAAAATCACGATTGTCAGCCGCGGCCAGTCGCTGGGCTATGTGATGCCGCTGCCGGACGAGGACAAAAATTTGCGCAGCCGCCTGGAATATGAAGATTCCATTACGGTGCTGCTGGCCGGGCGCGCGTCGGAAGACATTATCTTCCATGAGCCGTCCACGCGTGCCGCCACCGACCTGGAACGGGTGACCAAGGTGGCCAAAGCAATGGTGACGCGCTTCGGCATGAGCGACCTGATCGGTCCGGTGCAGCTTCAGCAGGCAGATTCCAACCCCTTTATGGGGATGGACTTTGGCGAGCAGCGTTCCTACAGTGAAGATGTGGCGCGCAAGATCGACCGGGAAGTGCGGCGTCTTGTCGATCAGGGCTATAAGCGGGCCGTGGAAATCCTGACGCGCAAAAACGACCAGTTGGTGTTGATTGCCGAGGCGCTGCTGGAGCGGGAAGTGATGGAGCGGCCCGAATTCCTGAAGCTGCTCGAAAGCCACGGCGATGTGGCCACCCCAGCGGCCGCTGATTAAGGTCGGGCAGCGAGCGCGAATCGAAGAGGAGGCGTTGGGCTTGCAGGCCTGGCGCCTTTGCATCGCACCACAAGCACAACCAGTGCAGGTTCTCAATGATTCTTGACACGCGGCAGACGATTTACAAAGGAGTTGCTTTCGTCTTCACCTCCTTTGTAGGTATAGAGAAGCGTGCAAATCTTAAATTTCAGAACGCTCTCCTTGAGCGCGGTCTCGATTTTACTGCGACGCAAGACAGCGAAAATCGGCTCATTGTCATTCGCGATAAGCCCACTGTTTTGGAAATACGAATTGAGTTGCCCGGCCCTGGACTTGGTCAACTCGCAATTATCGGCGCCCATGGAACACACCATGGCGATCTATTTGAACGCGAGGCCGAAGCGGTTGTTCAGGCATTCAATGACACATGGTATGAAGCAAGCCGGCAAATTCTGAATGCAGAGGTGACACTTCGCGATCTGTTCGAGTCCTCTTACGAACACGCCTTTCAAGAACTATGGATGCACAGACTGCATCAGCCGGAAGAGGCATTGAGCGCACTGGGCCGCCCCGTCTTAGGCGGCGGCATCCGATTCGTAATGCCGCCACTTGATAACGAGCAACCGCCGTGCAATATTGATGTCAAGATCGAATCATACCTGCGCGACACAAAGAAAATCTTTGTAGAAGCACAGTTCGGCTGGCCCGCGCCGACTGAAAGTGGGACGCCAATGGATGCGCCCGAAAAACTGACGATTGCAGACAAGTACGTAGATGAAAACGTAATCCCTTTCATCTTGGGAGGATAAAATGCCGATACCTAATGACCTGATGCGCTCCGGTGACCAAACCAACTGCGCCGCCAGCATCATCTCCTTGGCCGCACAAGATCAATCGTCCGCTGTCCAGTATCGGTTTAGGTTGGAAGGTAAACGTATGTTTGGCATGTTGGTCGCCAGCCATGCTTCGGGTCACTCTCAAGCAATGCTTGTGCCAACCGATAACGGATTGCACCAAGAATTGGCGATCTGGGACACGCTAAGCGATCAAGCCTTGCTCGATTTTGAGGATACCATCATCTAGATGGCGCAAGGCGACATACTCTGGATAGATTTTCCCGATAGCAACGTGCCAGGGCGTGAGCAGCACGGCCAACGTCCTGCAGTTGTCATTGAAGTGGAACTGCCTGGCAGCGCACTGCCCACTCAACTCGTCATCCCCATGACAAGCAACCTCAACGCACTTCGCTATACCAGCACCGTCAAAATTGAACCATCCCCAAAGAACGGCCTCAGCAGCACATCTGTTGCCTTATGTTTTCAACTACGCGCCATCGACAAAAAAAGAATCATTCGCACCGCTGGAGCGCTCGACGCCGTTGACCTCAGCCACATCCTTGCCGAAATAAAGCGACTGCTAGGTATGCGCTGACACCCCAGCCACAAACCCCTAACACTCAGGAAAACACCTCCCGCGCCGGAACTTCTTCCAGTTCCACCTGCCGCAGCGCCACCGCAATCTCGGCGGCGACGCGTGCATTGTTTTTGAGCAGCGCCAGGTTGGTGCGCAGGCTGCGCTCGCCGCTGAGTTCGGCGATGCGGGTGAGCAGAAAGGGGGTGACGGCGGCGGAGCGCAGCCCCTGGGCCTCAGCCTCGGCTACAGCACGCAAAATCACCGGCTCGATCTCGGCGGCGGGAATCTCGTCAGCTTCCGGCACGGGCACGGTCACGAGCAGCCCACCCGGCAGCCCCAGCCGCTGCTTGGCACGCCAGAGGGCGACCACCTCCTGCGCGCTGTCGCAGCGTACATCCACCGGCAGCCCGCTGCTGCGGCTGTAAAAGGCGGGGAACGCATCCGTCCCATAGCCGGCGACGGTGACGCCGTGCGTCTCCAGATATTCCAGCGTGGCGGGCAGGTCGAGGATGGCCTTAGCCCCCGCGCAGACAACGATCACCGGCGTCTGCGCCAGCTCCTGCAAATCCGCGCTGATGTCGCGGCTGGCCTCCCCGCCGCTGCCGCGGTGGACGCCGCCGATGCCGCCGGTGGCGAACACCTGGATGCCGAAGTGGTGCGCCACCCACATTGTGGTCGCCACCGTCGTCGCCCCATCCAGATTGCGCGCCGCCACAATGGGCAGGTCCCGGCGGCTCACCTTGCGCACACCCGCGGCCGTGGCCAGATGGTGCAGTTGGGCATAGCTGAGGCCCGCCACCGGCTCGCCGCCCAGGATGGCGATGGTGCGCGGCTCAGCCCCGCCCTGGCGCACGATCTCCTCCATCTCTTGCGCCAGCGCCAGATTGTGTGGATAAGGCAGCCCATGGGCAATGACGGTCGATTCCAGCGCTACGGCAGGCAGATGATGGAGTGTCACAGGCTTTGCTCCTTGTGCATCAGAATGAATCAGGGTGAACCAGAGTGAATCAGAGTGAATCAGAGTGAATTTAAGATGGATCGGGTTGGGTGGCCAGCTTGCGCGCGTGCGCCAGTATGGCATCGGCGGCGGAAGGGTCGACGCCCCCGCCCTGGGCCAGGTCGGGGCGCCCGCCGCCGCTGCCGCCAAAGGCTTGCAGCGTCGCGCGCAGCAGGTTGCCGCAGTGGATCGAGCCATCTTCGCTGCGGCCAAAGAGCAGCGTCAATTTGCCGCCCGCCTGGGTCGCCAGCAGCGCCAGCGTCTGCGGGCGGCTGCGCAGCAGGGCAGCGGTGCGCTTGAGATCGTCCACGCTGCGGTCGGCGTACAGCTTCTGCACCACACGCAGATCGCCGGCAGGATCAGCGCCAGGATCGACAACGGTAGCGGCGTCCGCCAGCAGTTCATCGATCTCATAGTGCGCCAACTGCTCCGCCAGCGTCTCCACCTGGCGCTGCAGATCGCGGTTCTGTTCCAGGCTGCGCCGGATCAGCCCCGGCACGGCGGCGGCTTCGTTGGAAAAGAGCACCGCCGCCTCGGCCAGCAGCGCGTGCCGGGCGGCATAGTCGGCGCACGCGCGCAGCCCACAGACAAAGGTCAAGCGGCTCTGACCGCGCCGCCGCTCCTGGCGCAGCACTTTGACCGGGGCCAGCTCGGCCGTGGTATGGACGTGCGTCCCGCCGCATGCCGAATAGTCATAGCCGGCAATCTCGACAATGCGCACCAGCCCGCTGACCGTGGGCGGGCGGCGCAAGGGAATCGCACTCAGCGCCTCCTGGTTGACCTGGTAAGCGGAAATCGGCAGCGCCTGGTAGGCCAGCCGGTTCGCCTCCTGCTCCGCCGCCGCAAGCTGCTCGGCCTCCAGCGTCTCCCCATCCAAATCCAGCGTGGATTCGAGCGCGCCGAAATGCACCGAGACCGTCTCGGCCCCGTAAAGGCGGTAGAACACTTGCGAAAGCAGATGCTGGCCGGAATGCTGCTGCATGTGGTCGTAGCGGCGCGGCCAGTCGATGCTGCCTTCCACCTGCCGGCCCACCATCTGCGGCTGTGCAGCCTGGTGGCCGGCGGCGTCCTTTGCCAGCAGATGCCACACGCCGCCGTCCTGGGCGCGCACATCGACCACCGGCGCGCCCGCCAGGCGGCCGGTGTCGTGCGGCTGGCCGCCGGAGGTGGGGTAGAAATGTGTCTGCGCCAACTGCAGCGCCGGGTGGCCTTCCAGTTCGGCCACCGCCGTCACCTCCGCCGCAAAGTGGGTGCAGTAGGAGTCATCGTAGTAGAGAAGAGTGGTCATGCCCATACGCTATGCGTTTGGCCCGCTTTTGTCAAAAACTATCCGCAATCCGTGTTATGATAGAGGGCTGAAATGAGCAGCAAAAAATAGTCAGGAAGGAAAAATTTGTTATGCATCTGCATTTGATTCGCCACGGCCAGAGCTATGTCAATCTGCCGGATTGGGCCAAGGGCAACCTGGACGAGCCGTTGACCGAACTAGGCCGCAAACAGGCCGCGGCCCTGGCCGCTTTTTTGCCGGCGCGGCTGCCGCAGGTCGACAAAATCTATGCCAGCACCATGCAGCGGGCGCAAGAAACCGCCGAAGCGGTGGCGCACGCCTACGATCTGCCCATCTGCTTTGACGACCGCCTGCGCGAGATCGGCAACAACCAGATTGACCACACCGCCTTCAGCCGCGAGACGCTGCCCAACCAGTACAGCGAGCAGTGGGCGAGTGTGCGCCCCTTTGCGCCGTCCATGGCCGACGGCAACAACGTCGAATCGTTGATGCACTTTCGCACCCGGGTGGGCAATTTTATCGAGGATATCGGCGACAAGCACCGGGGCGAAACCATCCTGGTGGTCTGTCATGGCGGCGTGATCGAGGCCTGTTTTCAGCACGTCTTCAACATCGGCCCCTTCCAGCGCTGCGAAGTGTGGATGAGCAACACCGGCGTGACGCACTTCCAGTTGGTGCAGCACAACGACCGCGAGCGCTGGCGTCTGCACGGCCACAACCGCACCGACCACCTGGCGGCTGAGCTGATCAGTTGAGCAAGCCCGCCGGCGAATGGATTTACCAACCGGTTTCCCCCGCGTCCAGTTCGCACGCCCACGTGTGAAATTGCACGCCCACGTGCCCGCTGTTCACGCCGCGCCGGCGGCTGGTATAATACGGCGAGAGAATACGGACAACGATTGATTGTGGGGCTGGTTTCTCTACCCGAAAGCCGGCCCCCCACCAGACATTACGCCAGGACAAGCCCTTATGAGCGAAGCACTTGACCACCTCGATCTGCACTCGGCAGATATTGCCGAGCAGAAACGGCAGGAACTGCTGCGCCTTTTCCCGGAGATTCGCACCGAAGGCGGCAAGATCGACTTTGGCCGGCTGCAGCAGGCGCTGGGGGAGGCGGTGGATGGGGGCAAAGAGCGCTACGGCATAAACTGGCCGGGCAAAGCCGAGTGCTTTAAGACCATCCAACTGCCCAGCGTGGGCACGCTGCGCCCCTGCCCCGACGAGAGCGTCAACTTCGCTGCGAGCGAGAATCTGATCCTCGAAGGCGACAATCTGGAAGTCTTGAAGCTGCTGCAGAAATCCTACCTGGGCAAGGTCAAGATGATCTACATAGACCCGCCCTACAACACCGGCAATGACTTCATTTACCCTGATAACTATGGCGAGAACCTGCAGACCTATCTCCAGTACACCGGCCAGGTGGATGCGGAAGGCCACAAGTTCGGCACCAACACCGACACCGACGGCCGCTTTCACTCCAAGTGGATGAACATGATGTACCCCAGGCTCTACCTGGCGCGGAATCTGTTGACTGAAGATGGGGTCATTTTTATCAGCATTGATGATCACGAGCTTGAAAACCTACGTAAGCTTTGCAATGAAATATTTGGCGAAGAAAATTTTGTTGGCAATGTAATTTGGCAGAAGAAGTACTCTCCGCAAAATGATGCAAAGCTTCTTTCCGAGCTTCATGAATATGTAGTGGGTTATGCGAGAAATGCGAGCGCCTGGAGACCTCAGCTTCTGGCAAGGACCGAGGAAGGTTTGTCTCGTTATCGGAATCCAGATAGTGATAAGCGTGGGCCGTGGAAGGCTGGAGATCTTACTTCGAAAACTAAGGCCTCCGGTCACTCCTATCCTATCACATCTCCCACAGGAAAAATATTTTCTCCAACAGCAGGACGGCAATGGGCGCCATCAAAAAGCACATATGAGCGATTACGTAAAGAAGACAGAATTTGGTTTGGATCAGACGGTAACAATGTGCCTGCACTCAAGCAATTTTTGTCAGAGGTGCAAGATGGCACTGTGCCCACTACACTTTGGCTTCGAGATTTGGTAGGAGATAACCAAGATGCGGTTCGTGAGCTTGCGAGACTTGAAATTACTTTTGATTCGCCCAAGCCTGCGTCACTCATCAGCCATATGTTGAAGATATGCACGCAATCGGATGACAAGGAACTGATCCTCGATTTCTTTGCCGGTTCCGGCACCACCGCCCATGCCGTTCTCGATCTCAACCAGCAGGATGGCGGCAGCCGCAAGTTCATCCTTGTCCAGCTTCCCGAACCCACCGGTCGCACGGACTACCCCACCATCGCCGAGATCACCAAGGAGCGTGTGCGCCGCGTCATCGAGAAGCTGAACAACGAAGATGCCGGTAAGCTCGACCTGGACGGGGCCGGCAGCCGGGATCGCGGCTTTCGCGTCTACAAGCTGGCGGAATCCAACTTCAAAGCCTGGAACGCCGACGCACCCCGCAGCGCGGCGGCGCTGGGCCGGCAGCTTGACCTGCACATCGACCACATCCGGGAAGGGCGCAGCGCCGAGGACATTCTCTACGAAATCCTTCTCAAGAGCGGCTTCCCACTCACGACGCCGGTCGAGACCCTGACACTGGCGGACAAGACGGTCTACAGCGTGGCAAACGGCGCCCTGTGCATCTGCCTGGAGAGAGCGCTCACGCTGGAACTGATCCGCGCCCTGGCGGCGCAGAAGCCGGAACGGGTGGTCTGTCTGGACACTGGCTTTGCCGGCAACGACCAGCTCAAGGCCAATGCGGTGCAGATCTTCAAGACCCAGGGCGTCACCAGCTTCAAGACGGTGTAGAAAAATTGACGATGAAGATCCAATTTGACCCCAACCAGCCGTTCCAACTGGAGGCCGTCGCCGCCGTCACCGATCTCTTTGACGGCCAGCCGCAGGGGGCGCCGGTCTATTCCGTGATCGATCTAGGTTCCATCAGCGAAGGGCTGTTTGTGGGCCAGTCGCACAGCGAGCTGGGCGCCGGCAACCGGCTGCTGCCGGCTGATGAGACACTCCACGCCAATACCCGCCGCGTGCAAGCGCGCAACGACATCGAGGTGGCCGATCCGTCGCTCCCCCTGGAATCGTGGGAACTTTTTGACGCAGCGGCCAATGTGGCGCGCACCTGCCCCCATTTCTCCGTCGAGATGGAAACCGGCACGGGCAAGACCTACGTCTATCTGCGCACTATCTTCGAGCTGTCACAGCGCTACGGCTTGCAAAAGTTCATCATCGTGGTGCCCAGTGTCGCCATCCGCGAAGGGGTGCTCAAGAACATCCAGATCACCGCCGACCACTTTCGCGCCCTCTACAACAACCTGCCCTTCGAGCATTTTGTCTATGACGCCAAGAAGGTCAATCGCCTGCGCCAGTTTGCCGTCAGCAACACGCTGCAGATCCTGGTTATCAACATCGACGCCTTCCGCCGCAATTTCAGCGGCAGCGAGGCGGAACAGAAAAGCAACGTCATCTACAAGGAAAGCGATAAGCTCTCCGGCCGCCAGCCGATTGAGTTCGTGCAGGCCGCCCGCCCGGTTGTCATCATCGATGAGCCACAGAGTGTAGACAGCACCGACCGCGCGCAGGAGGCGATCAAAGCGCTCAACCCGCTCTGCACGCTGCGCTATTCCGCTACCCACCGCAACCCCTACAACCTCATCTATCGGCTGGACCCTGTGCGCGCCTTTGAATTGAAGTTGGTCAAGCAGATCATGGTGGCCAGCCCCCAGGCGGAAGGGTCAGCCAATGCGGCCTTTGTACGGGTGGAGGGGATTGAGTACAAAAAGGGCCTCAAGGCCAAACTGCGCATCCACGTCCAGACGGCGGCCGGGCCAAAGGAGAAGACGATCACCGTCAAAAACGGCGCCGATCTCTTTACCCTCTCCAACGAGCGGGCCACCTACGCCCAGGGCTACTCGGTGGCGGAAATCAACGCCGAGCCGGGCAGCGAATTTGTGCGCTTCAGCAATGGAAGCACACTCCGCCTGGGCGAAGAACTGGGTGGAATGCGCGACGATGTGTGGCGCACCCAGATCAAACACACCATCCAGCGCCATCTGGACAAAGAACTGCAGCTGCAGGCGCGCGGGATCAAGGTGCTCTCGCTCTTTTTTGTCGACCGGGTGGCCAACTATCGGGATTATGATGAAGCCGGCCACCCGGTGCAGGGCAAGTTTGCCGCGGTCTTTGCAGCGGAACTGGCCGCCCTGGCGCGCGAGCCGCGCTACCAGGCGCTCCCCTGGCTGCAGCAGCCGCTGGAGAAGCTGCACAACGGCTATTTTGCCCAGGATAAAAACGGGGTGGTGAAGGATACGCGCGGCGACACCCAGGCCGATGACGAGGTCTACAACCTCATTATGAAGGAAAAGGAGCGCTTGCTCTCGCTGGACGAGCCGCTGCGCTTTATCTTCAGCCATTCGGCGCTGCGCGAAGGCTGGGATAACCCCAATGTCTTTCAGATCTGCACCCTTAATGAGACGCGCAGTGTCGTCAAAAAGCGCCAGGAGATCGGACGCGGCCTGCGCCTGCCGGTGGATCAAGCGGGCAGGCGCGTCTTTGATGAATCCATCAACAAGCTCTATGTGATGGCCAACGAAAGCTATGAAGACTTTGCCCGCGCCTTGCAGACCGAGTACGAGGAGGAGTGCGGGGTGACGTTCGGCAAAGTGCCGCTGACCGCCCTGGCCAGGCTGACCCATGTGGTGGCCGGCGTCGAACAACCGATCGGGCGTGAAGCCGCCGAAGTCATCCGCCAGGCGCTGGTGGCCCAGGGGCTGCTGGACGCCGAAGGCCGCATCCAGCCCGTCTTTGACCCGCGCCGGGCAGGCTTCCAGGTAGCCCTGCCGGAGGCGCAGCGTGCGCTGGCGCCGGCGGTGATTGATGTGCTCTCCGCCTACCAGATTGAGCGGCATATTCGCCGCGAGCGTGACGATGGGTCAAACCGGCTCAAAAAGGAGGTCGCGCTCAGCCCCGAATTTCAGGCGCTGTGGAACCGGATCAAACCCAAGACGACCTACCGCGTGGAATTTGAGACGGAACAGCTGATCCAACTGGCGGTTGCTGCCGTCAAGCACATGCCACACATCGGCGTGCCGCTCATCCACATCATTACCGGCCAGGTTGGTGTGGGCAAGGGGGGCGTTACGGCCACGCTGACGGGGGTGGCGGAAGAAAGCAGGCCGTATGACCATCAGCCCATCCCTGATCTGCTGGCCTATCTGCAAAACGAAACCGAACTGACCCGCTCCACACTGGTGCGGATTCTCAAATCGTCCGGGCGGCTGGACGAATTTTTCAACAACCCGCAGCATTTTATGGACAGCGTCGCCGCGATCCTCAAGTACGAGCTGCATCGGCTGCTGGTGGACGGCATCAAGTATGAGCGCATCGACGCGTCGGATGCCGGCAGCGAGTGGGAGATGCTGCGCTTCCAGGATGAGGAGTTGATCAGCTATCTGAACGCGCTGAAGGTTGACCATTCGCTTTACGAGTATGTAGTCTACGACTCGGAAGTGGAACGCGACTTTGCCCGCCGCCTTGACGCGCGCGAGGACATCAAGCTCTTCGTCAAGCTGCCGGGCTGGTTTACCATCGACACGCCGATCGGCAAATACAACCCGGACTGGGCCATCCTCAAGCACGACGGGCAAGCGCTCTACCTGGTGCGTGAGACCAAAGGGACGCGCGACTTCTTGCAGCTGCGCACGGGTGAGGCGGACAAAGTGCGCTGCGGCCAGCGCCATTTTGAAGCATTGGGCGTCCCTTTTGCCGTGGTTGTCACGGCCGCCGAGGTGTAGCCGCACGCCAACCCACCTTGGTGGGTTTTGCATGGGGGTAGCCGGTGAATTGATTCACCGGCGGTCGCCGCGCGACGAACGTTCGCCAACGCGTCAATTTTTCCCCCAGCGGTCGCTGCCGCCTCAGCTAATCCGTTTGCCTGCCTTCAACTCAGCCACCAGCGCCTTAAACGCTGCCCAGTCGCCTTGCGCGGCGAGGGCGGCCTGTTCGGGCCAGGTGGCGGGGTCGATGAGGCGGTAGCGGCTGCCGGCGGCGCTGAGCAGATCGCGCAGGTGCGCCACGGGCACAGCGGCCAGAGCGGCAAAGCTCGTGATGCCGGCGTCGGCCAGCAGTTGGGCCACCTTGGGGCCAATGCCTTCAATCTTGGTCAAATCATCCCGCTGTGCGCCGGCGTCCTCGTCCAGCGGCGGGGAGTCGGGAATGGCGACAAACTCGGCCTTTTGCGCCACAACCGGTTCTGAATTCGGAATAGCCACCAGCGCCGGGTCGTGCGGCGCCACCGGCTCCGCATCGGGAATGGCCACCAGGTCAGGGTCAGCCGGCGCCACTGGGGGCGAATCGGGCAGGGCGACCAGCTCTGCCGCCGGCGCGCTCTTTTTGCGGCCTTTGGCTGCGGCTGTGGGCGCCGGCGCGGCAGCGTCTGTCACAGACGCTGTGACATTGGCTGTGGCCTGTGGCGCACTCTCCACCCACACGTGATCGCGCAGAATGACGCCCAGGCGGTCAATCAGCCAGCCGCCGCCGCCGATCAACCCGGCGACCTCGCGGTTGTCCGCTGTCTGGTAGTTGAATTCTTCGTCGCCGCCCAAGCCGCCGTAACTCTCCGTGGTGCGCTTGTTGGTGTGAAAGCGGATGCTGTCCACATAGCGCCCGCTGTGCCCGCTGATGCCGACCAGATACTCGTCCGCATCCAACGTCACCGTGTGATGCGTGCCGCCCCGCCCGCCGATATGGGGCAGCTGCGTGGTGGCGCCGTCAGCATCGATGCACACAAATTGGATGCCATCCACATAGACGCCGGCGTTGACGCGAATCTCGCGCAGCCGCGCGCCGAGGGGAAGAACATAGCCCTCAAACTCGTGGCCGCCGCTGCCACCCGAAGGTCCTAGAACAAGGTCTGCCATTTGCTGCTCCTTAAAATTGGCGAACTGATGCCACAGACGTGGCTGCACTGCCGGTTGCTGGTGCTGCGCTGGAATCTGCGCTACTGAATCTGGATCACCCGTGCGCCATCGCTGGCGCGTGTCATATACACTTCCGGCCAGATATTCGTGGCCTTAGGATACTGCTCATAGATGGCGTCGGCCATGGCTTGTTCGCTCCCGGACGCCACCAGCGCCACGGCGCAGCCGCCAAAGCCCGCCCCGGTCAGCCGCGCCCCATAGCAGCCGGGCACACTGCGCATCGCCTCCACCATTGCGTCCAGCGCCGGGCTGCTGACGGCGTAGTCGTCGCGCAGGCTGGCATGGCTGGCGTCCATCAACTGCCCGGCCGCAGCAAGATCATTGCGGCGAAACGCCTCCACAGTCTGTAACACGCGTTCATTTTCGGAGACGACATGGCGGCAGCGGCGGTAGACATTCACCGGCAGCAGCGCTTTGTGCTCCTCCAACTGCGAGCTGCTCACATCGCGCAATGCCTGGATGCCCGGCAGCAGCGGCTCCAGCAGGGCCACGCCGGTCTCGCACTCCTGGCGCCGCTCGTTGTAGGCGCTGGAGGCAAGCGAGCGGCTGGCGCGTGTGTTGCCGATCACCAGTGCGGCCTCGGCGGGCATCGGCACCAGCTCATAGGTGAGCGAGCGGCAGTCGATCAGCAGGGCATGATTTTCGCGCCCCAGCACGCTGATGAACTGGTCCATAATGCCGCAGTTGACGCCCACAAATTCGTTCTCGGCGCGCTGCGCGGCGCGCGCAAGCTGCGGGCCGCTGAGGCGGGAAAGCTCACCGGCGGCGCCTAGAAAGGCCTGCGCCGACCCTACTTCGACGGCGGCGGAGCTGCTCAGCCCGCTGCCGCGCGGCACCGTGCCGCTGAAGGCGGCGTCCATCCCCGTCAACTGCAGCCCGGACTGCTGCAGGCTCCAGGCCATCCCCTGGATATAGTTGACCCACAGCATGGCGTCGTTGTAGACAAGCTGGTCGAGGTCGAACTCAAAGGCCTCGGCGTATTCCAGCGAGAAGAGCCGCACCTGCCGGTCGCTGCGCGGGCGAAAGGCGAAGCGCACATCGCGCTGGAGCGCTACCGGCAGGACAAAGCCTTCGTTGTAATCAGTGTGTTCGCCGATCAGGTTGACACGGCCGGGGGCGCTGCTGAGGTAGGTGGGTTCGCTGCCGAAACGCTGTTGGAAGGCGGCGAGCAAATCGGTTGTGCGTTGTTCAGCCAGGAATGAGGGCATAGCGCTGTTGGTTCTCCGAATCAGGCGGGTCAAGGGCCGGCGGGCCAAGGGCAGCCAGGTCAATGGCAGGCGGCCCTTTTTTGTCACCATATCATACCCGTCCCCAGACACAAAAACCTATCTCTTCCCCTGTCTCTGCCAGAGCGTGTAGAGGTTCAAATTGCCCTCCTTGCCGTCGGCGCGGAAGCTGTCGACAAGCTGCAAACCCGCCGCCGCGGCCAGCGCCGTCACCTCTGCCAGGTCGAGTTGGTGCACATAGCGCAGCGCTGGCGCACCCTGGTTCCAGGGCAGCAAAGCGTCGCCCGGCTCCACTGCGGCGGGGTCGACGCCGGCGGCCGCCCACGCCACCTGCTTGCCGGCCAGCCGTTCGCTGCTGAGAAACTGCCAGGTGGAAAGCGCCAGCAGCCCCCCTTCTTCCACCAGCGCCGCCAGTTCGCCCACCAGCCGCCGGCGCAGCGCAAGGCCCGGAAAGTGGTGCAGCACCGCCAGGCAGACGACCGCCGCATAGAGGCTGCGATCCGGCAGCCGCTGCGCCCAATCGGGCTGGGCCAGGTCGGCGGCGACAAAGCGTGCGGCGACCCGCGGCAGCGCGCGCGTCTGCTCGGCAGCCAGCGCCAGCAGCTGCGGGTCGGCGTCCAGCCCGGTGTAGTCGCAGGCCGGCCCACGCTGCGCCAGCGCGCGCGCCAGCCGCCCATTGCCGCAGCCCACGTCGAGCAGCCGCAGCGGCACGGGCTGCGGCTGCCGGTCACGCAAATAGGTGTCCAGGCGCGCCGCCAGTTCCAGCATCCCGGCGGGCAGCCCCTGCCGGCTGCGGTCAAACTCGCCCGCCACGGTGGCGTAAAATTGGCGGTTGAGCTGCAGCAGGCGCGCCTGGACGGCGGGCGGCATGGCGTATCCGGCGTTGTTTGGCTGTGGTATACTGGGGTCAGGCGTTTGGCTGTTCATGGGGGCTTCTATGACGACTGTGCATATTTCTACTTTGTTTGATACGCCGCCTAAAGCGCGCATGTCTGCGGAAGATTATATTGCTTCCCCGCAAAGTGCACATAAATCGGACCTGATTGAAGGAGTGTTTGTGATGGCGTCGCCGGCCTCGTTTGAACATGCAAAAGTGCAGAGTTTCCTGCTGACTACGTTCTCTAATTTTGTCCACGCCCGCCAACTTGGCGTGGTGCTGGGTGAAAATGCCGCCTACCGGCTGAACGAGGACAATGTCTATCAGCCGGATGTCTCTTTCCTGAGCAATGATCGGCTGCACCTGGCCGGCGAGGTGCGTGTAAACGGCGCGCCTGATCTGGCGCTGGAGGTGCTCTCCCCCAGCAGCCGACGCTATGACCTGGTGGAAAAGCGCATCAACTATGCGCGCTTCGGCGTGCGCGAGTATTGGACTGTGGATCCGGTCGAGCGCAGCGTCTCTGTCCTTGAGCAGGTGCAGGGGGAGTGGCTGCCTATCCAGGCGGAAGAAGGTGTGTTGCGTTCGCGGCTGCTGGACGGCTTCTGGCTGCGGCTGGAATGGCTGTTTCCGGCAGCAGACCAAAGCCGCCCCAACGAGCTGGAGATTGCGCGCTTGCAAGGGCTGATATAGGTTTGGGCATGAAGCGAACGCTTACGATCGATGAAATCCCCGCCGATGTGCTGGCGAAAAGCGCTGCCTGGCAGGCCAAACGCCGCGATTTTGCTGTGGCGGAGCACAGCGCCCTTCTGAGCGCTATCTTTCGCGAAGTGCAGGCCGTGCCCGAAGCGGAGTGGCACGAACGCAACTCGCTGCAGTCCATCCTGCTGCGCTACCCCAAACATGGCAGCGGTCTCTACTCCAAGGCCAATCTGGTGGCGGGCTATCGCCACCAGGTGGCGGAGGGCGACCTGGAGGCCGACCCGCTGCTGGCGAAGCGCATCCGCATGAAGCCCATGCGCACGCAGAGCGGCGTGGCCCCGGTGACGGTGCTGACCGCGCCCGCCGGCTGCCCCGGCAAGTGCATCTTCTGCCCCGACGACTGGCGTATGCCCAAGAGCTATCTCTACGATGAACCGGGCTGTCAGCGGGCGGAGCGCGACGGCTTTGACCCTTATAAGCAGACCTTGGGCCGCATCGAAGCCTTTGAAGGCATCGGCCACGACGCCGGCAAGGTAGAACTGCTGATCCTGGGCGGCACGTGGAGCGCCTACAGCCGCGACTATCGCGAGTGGTTTGTGCAGCGCTGCTTTGACGCCATGAACGCCGCTGGCGACCCTGCTTACCGCGGCTCCAACTCGCTGGCGGAGGCGCAGGCCGCCAATGTCCATGCCAAACACCGCAACGTCGGGCTGGTGATCGAGACCCGCCCCGACTGGGTGACGCCCGATGAGATCCGCCATCTGCGCCGCCTGGGCGTGACCAAGGTGCAGATCGGCGTCCAGAGCCTGGATGATGAGATTCTGCGCTTGAACCAGCGCGGCCACGATGTGGCCGCCGTGCGCGAGGCGCTGGGGCTGCTGCGCACCGCCGGCTTCAAGCTGCATCTGCACTGGATGCCCAATCTGTACGGGGCGACCCCCGCCGGCGACCGCGCCGACTTTGCCCGCTTCTTCTCCGACCCGGCCATCCGCCCGGACGAAATGAAGGTCTACCCCTGTTCGCTGATTGCGGAGACGCAGCTCTACGAACAGTACCAGGCGGGCCGCTATCACCCCTACACGGAGGCGGAGATGGTCGACCTGCTGGCCGATGTCAAGCCCACCATCCCGCCCTATACGCGCATCAACCGGCTCTTCCGCGACATCCCGGCCCACCATATCCAGGCCGGGGTCAAGCTGAGCAACCTGCGCCAGGTGGTGCATGAGGAGCTGGTGCGGCGCGGGCAGCGCTGCGGCTGTATCCGCTGCCGCGAGATTCGCCGCCGTGATGTGCAGCCGCAGCAGTTGGCGCTGCAGCTCTATCGCTACACGACCGACTTGACCGAAGAATATTTTCTGCACTTTGTCACCAACGAGCAGTATGCGGAGCCGGGATTGATTGCCGGCTTTCTGCGTCTGAGCCTGCCGCTGCAGCCGGGCGCCGGCAGCCGGGCCTTTTTAGATGAGATCGCCGAGAGCGCGCTGATCCGCGAGGTGCATGTCTACGGGCCGGCGCTTTCCCTGGGCGACGAAAAAGCGGGCGCGCCCCAGCATGTCGGGCTGGGCACACAGCTTCTGGACGTTGCCCGCCGCATCAGCCGCGAAGCTGGGTTTCAGCGCCTGAGCGTAATCGCCGCCACCGGCACGCGTGCCTACTATGCCGCGCGCGGCTTTACGCTGGGCGAGTTGTATATGCACAGCGACAGCTAATTCTTTACATCTAGCCCTTACGCTAGTCCTTTACATCACAACACCTTCATCACAGGAGGCATATTCATGTTGACGGAACAGGATGTTCAACGGGCAGTCGAGTTTGAAAGCCATGACGCGCCGGTGCTGAGCGTCTATCTCAATGTCGACCCCCGGCGGCGCACAGGCGAATCGCACAAGGTGAGCCTGCGCAACTTGCTGGCCGGGGTGGAGGACGCCGACCCGGAGGATGTCAAGCGCATCCAGAACTATGTCGAGATGGGCTACAACCGCCAGGGGCTGAGCGTCATCTTGTTTAGCTGCGCCAAGAAGGATTTCTGGTGGGCCTTCAGCTTTTCCGTGCCGGTGGAGGATTTCGCTTTTGTCAGTTTTCGCCCCTATGTGCGCCAACTGGCGAAGATGCTGGACATCTACGAGCGCTGCGGTGTGGTGCATGTGGATCAGGAAGGGGCGCGCCTCTATCTGTTCAACATGGGGGTGCTGGAAGATGCCGACGGCTATATGGGGCAGGAGGTCAAGCAGCACCGCGCCGGCGGCGGGTCCAACCCGCGCATCCAGCGCCATGAAAGCGGCCAGGCGCGGCAGAATCTGCAAGAAGTGGCCGAGATGGCCGAAGATTTTTACCGCCACAGCGGCACGCGCCGGCTGATCCTGGCGGGTACGGACAAAAATGTGGCGCGCTTCAAAGATATGCTCAGCCACCGGCTGCGCGCCATGATCGCGGGGCAGATTGCGGCGGACGCCAATGCCACGCCTAACGACCTGCGCGACCGGGCGCTGGAGATTGCGGCCCAGGAGGAGACGCGCGAGGCTAATGCCATTGCCGATAATGTGATCGCCACGGCCTGGCAGGGCGGCAACGCCGTGCTGGGGCTGGAAGAGACGCTGACGGCGGTGCAGCAGGGCCGCGCGTCGCACGTGATCACGCTCAACAGCTATGCGCAGCCCGCCTACCGCTTTGTCGACAGCGGTATGATCCTGCTCGAACTGCACGAAGAGGCCGACCTGCAGAGCGGGCGCGTGCAGAGCCTGCCCGACGCCGTAGAGAGCTGTCTGCGGCGGGCGCTGGTGCAGCACATCGGTGTGACGGTGATCGAAGAACACGAAGGGCTGGAGCAGGCCGGAAAGATCGGGGCGCTGACCCGCTATTGATCTGCCGGCAGGGAACAGGCGGCAGTGGCCGGAGACGGCCACTGCCGCCTCAATTTCAGCGGGCGGCGGGCGCTTTCTGCAGCGGTTCCGGGTTGCTCTGCATATAGGTCATGGCATCGGCAGGATGGCTGCGCCAATTCCAGTTGCGGTGGCGCAGGAAGAGCAGCAGCAAACTGACGACCACGCTGCCGATGGCGATCCACTGTGCGGTGGCCAGGCTGCCCATGACCCAGGCGTCGGGGCGGAACATTTCCACCCAGAAGCGGCCCAGCGGGTAGGCGATAAAGTACAGCAGCACGGCGTCGCCCTTGCGGAAGCGCTCGCCATAGCGCTTGAAGACAAAGGTCAGCAGCGCAAACATGGCCAGGTTCCACAGCGCCTCGTAGAAAAAGGTGGGATGGAAGCCGTTGTTGGCGTACCAGTCCAGCGTCTGCTGCGTCATCAGTTCGCCCGAACCGCAGTACTGGATGCCCTGGGGCAGGTTATCGGGCAGTTGGCAGGGAAAGGCCGGGTTAATATGAAAGGCCCAGGGTGCATTGGTGGACGGCCCATACAGCTCCTGGTTGACGAAATTGCCCATGCGCCCGATGGCCTGCGCCAGCAGCACATTGGGGGCGAGAAAGTCCAGGTACTTGACAAAGTCCAGCTTGTTGATCGCGCTGTAGACGATCACGGCCAGGATGCCGCCGATCAGCCCGCCATAGATGCCCAGCCCGCGGAAGCCGCCGCTCCAGAAGTTAAAGATTTCGCCGGGGTTGGCCCGGTAGTAGTCCCAACCGATGCCGTTGGCGGGCGTGCTGAACACATGATAGAGGCGCGCGCCGATGATGCCGACGATCAGCGCCCAGGCCAGCAGATTCCAGATATGGTCGGGGTTTTCACCAGCCTTCGCCGCCGTGCGTGAGGCCAGCCAGGCCGCAATCGCCGCGCCGCCGACGATGAAAACGCCGTACCAGTGGAGTGAGAAAGGTCCGAGTTGTAAAATGACTGGGTTCATAGGTGGTGAGTATAGAACGGTTTGGGACAAATGCCAAAGCCCCGGCTGACTTTTTTGCTGCTTTTTCCGCTGCTGCTTTTTCCGCTGCTTCTGCCGGCCGGCTGTGTACGCAGCCCGACCCCCCTCCCGCCGCCGGCGCCGGCCACGGTCGCCCCGCCCTCCTTTGTCGCCGGCTCAGCGCAGGAAGCCATCCCCCGCCTGATCGCCGCCGAACGCAAGGCATCGCGCACCGGCGATCTGCCGCTGCTGGCGCAGTTATGGGCGGAAGATGGCCGCATCATCGACAGCCGCGCCACGGATGCACCATCAGATGACTTCATCTGGCCCAACCGCGCCGCCATCCTCGACCGCTACCGCCTGGCCGTCTTTCCTGCCCCCCCGCCGCCGCTGGCAGGGCCGCCCGCGCCCGCCATCACCGTACAAGGGGATACGGCCGAGGCCGTCAACGGCCATGATCGCTGGCGCTTTGTCCAGCGCGGCGGGCGCTGGTGGATAGCGGAGTTGCGGTATTAGGTGATCTTTGCCGTCAACACGCGCAACTACGCCGCGAAATGAAAGACCGGCGCCTGGATCATGCGTTGGGGGGATTGGCTGGAGTGGATAATCTTGTGCAACTGCTCGACTGTCTCCGGGGCAAAGTAGCGTTCACCGGTTTCGGCGTTCAGCCGCGCGGGAACCCCCTCAATCACAACGATCTTGCCGTCTACTTCCAGAACATACGTGACCTCAGCAGCCACGAGTGCCTCATCCCAAGTGGATTTGCTCATACTCTTCTCCGAATCCGAAAGTTAATCCAGCGCAGCGTGTCCGGTTCGTAAATCGTAATAATAGCAATCATTGGCCGTAAAGGATAGCTGCACTGAATATGGAGCGGTCTCCGGTTTGCCGTTGTCCCAAAGACAAGACAGCTTGGCCCGTATTTGTCTTTTGGGTAATCCTCTATAATTTCTCCCGAAGCAATTGCCTCACGGACTTCTTGTACGGTAATGCGTCGAACCAAGCTCTGATCTGTAGCGTGCTGTGTGAATTCAAATAAGCCTTGCGCTATTTTGCTTTGAATGTCAATAAGTGAAACCATACGGTTTGCAGCATCGCTCTGCTTACAACAATTTGAACTGCCAGCATTATACCATTCACTAATTGCGTTGACCACCTGCATCTGTGCAATCAAATGGGGTCAACTATAGTATTAAAGGAGATCAAAATATGGATAAGAACTTATTTATGATGTGTCGAGTTTTAAATCCACAAGCCATGACTGAATTGTCGAAAGAATATCATATCAGAAAATGTAGAAGAGATGAATTAGATGTATGGAAAAATATGCCGTTTGATGATCCGGAAGTTGCTGAAAAATACAGTGGTTTTATGCAGAAATATTTTGAGGATGTCTATTCTGATAAGGAAAACTTGTTTTTTCAAAAATGCTTGTTTGTTTGTGATAAAGATGATGTTCCCATAGGAACATGTTTTGCATGGAGTTCATATGACAAGATTACTTCTACTTTAGTTTCCGGTAAAAGTGCATCAAAGTGCGTAGAGAAATGACAAACGACGATTAGCAGGTCACAATCCAGGTCGATGAAAACCAAGGAGGGTGAGGAATGCTAATCGCCGCAGAAGTTACTGTACAAGCAATGGCT